>DAIMFJ010000354.1:0-5206 GCA_036724695.1 Planctomycetota bacterium | reverse complement strand
AAGTTGCCGGCGATCAGCAGAATGACATTGACCGCCAGCAGGAAGGCGATCTTGACGTGCTGGTCGATCAGCTGCGTACCATTGGTGCCCTGCCACGGCAGGTGCACGGTGCCGCAATTGGCCATCGAATGGCCGATCGCGACGCCGGCGGTGCCGTTGGGATAGGCCGGGCCGGTGCGCTGCACGTTCGGGAAACCGACGTCGTAGACCGACACGTCGGCGCCTGGGATCGCATTGCCTTGGGCGGCGAGGACACCGGTGACCGCCAGCAGGGCGGTTGCGGCACGGAGCGAGGGAGCGAGCATCCCCAGAATGAGACCCGGTATCAGTCTTGCGTCAAGCCCTCCGGGCCATGCCATGGGCCGAAGGTGGCCTCTCGACCGTCAGTTCGCCGGTAGGGCGTCGAGCAAGCCGTCCAGGGCGTGCTGCGCGATGCCGAAGGCCGCGCGGAACTCGGCGACGCGGCTCCGGGCGGCGGTGGCTTCTGCGGCGGTCTGGGGGTCGCGGCGGCGCACGGCCGCCAGCAGCAGGATCTTGCCGGTGTGCTCGGTGCCGACGAACTCGATCGCCTTGACGCGGTAGCCGGCGGCTTCGAGCACCAGCGTGCGCAGTGCGTCGGTCGTCCATTCCGCGAGGCGTTCGGCGAACAGGCCGTGGCCGAGCACGTGCGCCAGGGGCGCTGGGGCGGTCAACTGGGGACGGACCTGCTGATGGCAGCAGGGGGCGACGACGATCAGTTCGGCGCGGGCCTCGACACCGCGGCGGATCGCCTGGTCGGTCGCGGTGTCGCAGGCGTGCAGCGCGAGCAGCGCGTCGGCGGCTG
This sequence comes from Planctomycetota bacterium, assembly GCA_036724695.1. Lineage (GTDB taxonomy): Bacteria > Planctomycetota > UBA1135 > UBA1135 > UBA2386 > JACKIC01. Next base: position 4,383 of record DAIMFJ010000354.1, on the reverse strand, counting down.
GCAACGCGACCGACGCGATGTCGCCGCAGGCGAACGACAGTTCCCCGCCGCTGACCTCCTCGGCCAGCGCGGTGGCCTGCTCGACCAGTTCGGCGCGCGTCTCGACGCCGAGCACCGCGGCGGGCCGCTGCAGCACGTGGTGGGCGAGGTGCCACGCCGCGAAGGTCAGGTGGCCCTTGCCGCAGCCGACGTCGACGAGGCGCAGTACCCGGTCGGCGGGGCTGCGATCCCATCCGCAGTCGCGCGCCAGATGCGCGAGGATCTCGGTGTAGCGGTCGATCTGCGTCAGTTTGTCGGCCAGCCGCGGGCGCGGCCGGCCCTGTTCGTCGACCAGCCCGAGGCCGGCCAGCCACGGTTGCGCGGCGTCGCCCAGGTAGGTCGGCTTGTCGCTGTCGTGGCGGCGCGACGGCGCCGCGGCCACCGCCGCGGCGCTGGCCTTGTGGCGCACCAGGCGGCCGGCATCACCGTCGATCGCACGCAGCTGCCAGTTGCCGGTCGTGGTCTCGAGCAGCGCGCCGCACAGGGGGCCGCGCAGCTGCCGTTCGACCCACGCGAACGCCTCGGGGAACGGCACGTTCTGCTGGGTGTCGCGGCGCTGCTCCTTCAAGGTCAACGCCAGGTGGTCGGCGCCGCGCAGTTCGACGAGCCGGCCGACGATGCGTTGCACGGCGGCCTTGGGGTCGCTCGGCGACGACAGCACGAGGCGCACGAACGAATCGTCGGCGCAGGCGTTGGCGAGATGCTGGAGGAACTTCGCGACGACGTCCACGCGGCGATGTTCGGCGGCCCGCTGCGTTCCCGCAACGGTTCGCCGACATTCCGCCGGGCGGCGGTCACCTGGGCGGGTTGGCGACCCGGAACAGGTGGATGCCCTGGTAGGTGGCGACCGCGAGCCAGCGACGATCGTCGCTGATCGCCGCACCGAGCCCACTGCCGCGCTGTTGCAGCGTGGCGCCGGCGTCCTCGGGCACCGCGGCGGCCAACGGGAACTCCTTGACGACGGCGAGCGTGCTCGGCACGTAGACGCGCACCACGGCCTGGTCGTGACCGATCGCGACGCCGGCGTCGAGTTCGGCGAAGAAGCTGGGGCGGTCGCCGCTGCTGGCGACTTCCTGCTTGCTGGCGAGGTCGAAGCGGCGCAGTCGATCGTCGACCAGGTACAACGCATCGCCGCTGGCGTCGAACGCCAGCACCGTGACTTCGCTCGCGGCCTTCGGCAGGTTCGCCACCGCCGCGCCATCGGCGCCGAACACGGCAGTGTCCTCGTTGGTGCGGCTCAGCCCGACCGTGGCCAGCGCCCGGGCGATCGCGAACCGCCCACCGGGATGGAACGCCACCGCCGAGGCCTGGTACTGGCCCAGCGCCAGCGTCTGGCTGGCACCGCTGCGCAGATCGACGACGCGGGTGCGGATCCGGCGGTCCAGTTGGCTGACCACCGCCACGGACCCGAACGGCGACAGGAACACGTCGGTGCGCTCGGGCACCGCCAGCACTTGCCACTCGGCCTCGCCGGGGGCCGTGAGGCGGCCGTTGCCGAGCAGCAGTGGGCCGCGTGGCGACCCGCCGACCAGCTGCGGCGCGCCGGGCTGCTCGACCCGGCTGGTCTTGCCGTCGTCCGGCGTGATCGCGTCGATCCGGTACTTCGGTTGGCGAGTGGCCGGGTCGTGGCCGTCGAGCGTGCCGACGTACAGCTGGCCGGCGTCGCCGCGGAACGCGAGCCGGTCGAAGGACGTGCGGAAGCCGAGGAGCTCGAGCTCGGGCAGGGCCTTGCCGTCGAACGGCACGACCCGCACGAACTCGAGGCCGGCGCGGGCCGCCGTTCGCACGGCGGGATCGGTCTGGGCGACGCCGAGACTGGCAAGGCCCAGCAGGGTGGTGCCCAGGACCGTGCGCGACACACCGGTGTGCAACATGCCACCAGAGTAGCCATCGGGGTGCGGATCCGGTCGCGAGGACCGCTGCCAGCGTCGGGATCAGTCGCCGTCGCGTGGGCGACGCGACGCCAGGAATTCGCCGAGCGTCTGGCCGCGGCCGGGCCGGTCCGGCGGCTTGGGCAGGCCGCCGGTGCGCGCGGGGTGTCCTGCGGTCATGGGGCCGGCGATCAGCCACGCGAGCCAGTCGGCGAAGCGCTGCGGCGCTCGGCCGCCGGCCCGGATCTGCCGCAGTTCGAGGCTGCCGTCGGCGAGCTCGAGCACGACCTCGCGCGTGCTGCCGTTGCAGAGCAGGATGCGCGCGTAGTCGGCGTCGGGCAGGTCGGCGGCGATGCGCGCCTGGATCTCGTCGTCGGGTACTGCGAAGCCGTCGAGGGCCAGGCAGGCCCCTTGTGCGAGTGCCCACGCCAGCCACGTGGACGGGTCGTACAGGCCGAAACGGGGCCTCGGCAGCCGGAACGGGGCGACCACGCCCGCCGCGGCGACGGCCGTCGCGACGAACGACTCGGGCAGGCGCACGTCGTGGCGTTCGACGTAGTGGGTCAGACCGTCCGGCCAGACGTACCTGCCGTCGGTGAGGTCGGCGCGGCCGAGTTCGCCGATGCCGCACGCAAAGCGGCAGTACGACGCGTCGGGGTAGGTGACCAGCGTCTGGCCCGCGCGCAGGTAGGCGAGCACGGCGCTGCGTTCGGTCGGTGCCAGGCCGCCGACCAGTCGCTGCGGCAGCGGCAGTTCGCTCGGCGCGTCGGGCCGGAACCACCAGCCGAGCACGGCCAGTCGTTCGCGCGCAGGCGGGACGCTGCGGCTCACGGCAGCACCAGGATCGCGGTCGGCGTGCTGCGTAGATCCGGCCGCGCCTGCAGCGCGGCGGCGATCGCGCCGGCCGTGCGTTCGACCTTGCCGGCGAACACCTCGCGCTCGCCGACCACGACCGTCAGGGGCTCGTCGAGGTCGAGCAGTTCGTCGGCGAGCAACAGCGACAGCCCGGCCGGCACGTCGCCAGCCAGCACGATGCGGCGCTCGCGCAGTTCGGCGGTGATCTGGGTACCGGCCTTGGCAGCCTCCTTGGGTACCTGCAGCCAATAGGCGCGTTCGTGGGTGACGTCGTCCTGGTGCCAGACGACCCTGTGCGGCCACGGTTGGCGACGGAACTGCGCCAGCCACGGCAGGGCTTCGGCGTCCTGGCGGTTCATCCAGTGGCCGTGTTCCGGATAGATGCGCACCAGATGCCGGTAGCCGCCGGGGTCGGCCTTCTGCAACGCAGCGAGTTCTTCGCCGCGCGCCGCGGCGATCTTGTTGCGGTCGTAGGCGGCGTCCTTGCCGCCCATGAAGATCGCGAACGGCAGGTTGCGCAGCGACAGCAGGCGAGCCTCGTTCGGATGGCCGGCCATCATCGCCGCCGCGGCGAAACGGTCGGCCATGCGCGGTGCGAGCTGCCAGACGCCGTCGCCGCCGGCCGAGTAGCCGAGCAGGTAGACGCGGTCGGGGTCGACGCCGCGCAGCGCCACCATGCCCTCGATCAAGGCTGCGAACAATGGGTCGATGTGGCCTTCGTGCCACAGGTTCCAGGTGTCGGTCGGGGCGCGCGGGGCGACGTAGATGCCTTCCTGTGGCTCGTACAGGCGGATCTGGTTCTGCCACTGCTGGTCGTTGACGCGCGCCGGCGCGCCGCCGCCGCCATGCATCGAGATCCACAGGCTGCGTTGGCCGGCCGGGGCGTCGCCGAACGTCTTCTCGAGCCAACGCATCGACTTGTCCTGCCAGGTCAGTGTCTTCCGCTCGAACGCGTCGGCGAGGGCGGCGCCGCGCTGGGCCTGGGCCTCGGCGGCGAGCGTCTGGCGCACCGTTTCGGCCTGGCTGCGGGTCAGTGGGGTCGCCGGTGCCGCGCCGCGTTCGGCCGCGGGCCGCGCGAGCCAGGCGGCGACCGGGTCGGGGGCGTTGCGGTCCTGGGCGGTGACCAGGTTGGTCGCCAGCCCGAGGACCACCAGGGATCGCAGGCGATGCAGATGAGGGTGGCTCGGCATGGCGGGCAACCTACCGGACCCGATGCGGCGCGCCGAGTGCATTTGGTGCAGCGCGATCGCCGCGCTCCCTCGTGTGCGCTTGCCGCTCCCTGCCGTCGGCCCCGATCCGCTCACTGCACCGGTCGCAGCACGCTGGCGACCGCATGGCGGCCGACGCGGTCGCCGAGCACCAGGCCTTCCAGGTTGCCCGACAGGAAGTGGATGCCGCCGTAGATGCGGCTCATGCCACTCTCCCAGGCCGCTTCCGAGAAGCGCTTGTAGTGGCGGCGCACCCCGGGCAGGTCGTCGGAGCCCACCGAGAATCGCTCCTTGTCGCCGAACTGGGCCGCCAGCACCGCCGCCGCGGCGCCGCTGAACGTGCTGTGCCCGGAGACGTATTCGGGGAACGGCGGCGTCGGCAGCAGCGGCCGCCAGTTGGGATCGGCAGC
>DAIMFJ010000353.1:0-5206 GCA_036724695.1 Planctomycetota bacterium | reverse complement strand
CCGGCGAGGTGCCGCTGCTCCTCGGCCGCGACGTCAAGGTCTACGTGTTCGACGAACGTTGGCAGCGCACCGACCAACTGCCGAGTGCGCCGGCGATGGGGCAGTCGCTCGAGGGCATCCTGAGGCCGATCGGCGAACTGGGGGCGAAGCAGCGCAGCGTGCTGGCGACCACCGCTCGGCAAGAGCTGCCCGAGACCACCTACGTGCTCGACGCCGACCGCCGGCCGCGTTCGGTCGCCACCTGCGTGCAGTTCCTCGCGGTTGGCGTCGTGCTGCTGGTGCTGGCGGTCGTGCGGTTCTTCCGCAAGCCGCCGGTGGTTGCCGCGGGGTGAGCTGGATCGGCGAAGCCGCGGTGAGGCAGAGACAGTTCGTCCGCAGATCGATGTTCCGCTCGGGCTGCGAGGTCTGCTGCGATCAGGGCGGCGTGCAGGTTGTCGACGTGGCTGTCATCCAGGATCGCTTGTCATCTTCAACATGACAAACGATCCTGGATAGGCAACGGCCATGCCTTCGACTGCCTGGCGAGGGTTCGGTAGAAGCGCCATCGGCGCCTGGGCCGCCATCCCGGCTGGCCCGCTCGCCTCCCCAACCCCCGCCCCGTCAGTTCCCGATCACGATCGTCGCGGCGTTGCTGACCGTCGCTCCGGCCGCGTTCGCGCTCGGATCCAGCGCCAGCCCCTGCAGATGGAACGCCGTGCCCAGCCAGCCCGGCCAGGTCGGCACGTTCCACGACCAGGTCGCCGTGCCGTTGCTCGCCAGCAGCGCCGTGAACACCTCGCTGCTCGTGTAGGCGCGGCAGCCCGGCATGCCGAAGTTGGTCAGCAGGGCCGGCAGCGAACCGAGCGGCCACTGCTGACGCGACAGGCCGACCGCCATCAGCGCCACGCCGCTGCTCGGCGGCAGGTTGCTCAGCACCGCGGTGGTGGTGCTGCCCAGCTGCGGCGGCGCACCGGCCTGCAGCTGCGGCACGCCGGCGGTGCCGGCACAGCCGTTGCCGAAGCGCTGGAACTGCGCGCCGAACTCCCAGACGTCGTTCTGCAGCGCGTTGTTGGCGATCTTGCCGCCGAACAGCACGAGGCGGTCGCGGATCAGATCGTGCGCCATCGCGAACTCGGCGCGCGGCGGATAGACGCCGCCGTAGGTGCCTTGCACCTGCCGCCAGTCGACGCCGTCGTGTTCCCAGGTGTCGTTGGCGATCGCCATCGTCAGCGTGTCGCGGCCGCCGACCAGCACGCCGATGCCGCGCGTCAGCACCTGTTCCATGCGCGCGTAGGCGCGCGGGCTCGGGCTCGGGCCCGTCAGGTTGATCTGCGTCCAGGTCGTACCGTCGAACGTCCAGGTGTCGCCGAGCGGCGTGTCCTGTCCGTCGTGGCCGCCGAACAGGACGATCTTGTTGACCGCCGGCACGTAGCACATCGCCGCTTCGGCGCGCGGCGACGGGCTGTTGGTGGTGATCGCCTGCGTCCAGGTGCCGTTGGCGAACTCCCAGGTCTCGGCGAGCAGTTGGAACGGCACCCAGTTGTTGCGGCGGCCGCCGAACAACACGACCTTCTGGCGGGAGAGGTCGAACGCCAGGCTGTGTTTGGCCATGCCGCCGGGCGAGCCGGTGGTGGTCGCCAGCGTCCAATCCGTGCCGTCCCACAGCCACGTCTCGTCGCTCGCGAACTGGTTGTTCGGCACGTCGCCGCCGTACAGCAGGATGTTGCCGAACAACGTGTCGACGGCCAGCGCCGCGCGTTGCCGGCTGCCGGGCAGCGTGCTCGGCGCCAACTGGGTCCAGGCGCCGTTCTGCAGCGCCCAGAACTCGTTGGTCGCATTGCCGCCGAACATCAGCACGCGCGTGTTCGGCAGGTCGTAGGCCAGCAAGGCGCCAAAGCGCGCAGCCGGCGGCGTCGCGGCGGGGATCGGTCCCCACTGTGCCGTCGCCGCGGCCGCGGTGGCCAGCACCACGCCGGCGCCTCGCCAGCCGCGGCTCACAGGCCCACCACGCCGGCGACGGCGTTGCTGGCGGTCGCACCGGCGACGTTCGCCGCGGTGTCGATCGCGAACACCTGGTGGTAGAGCTGCAGCGCGACGAACGCGACGTCGTTGGGGATCGACATCGCCGTGGTCGCGGTGCCGGACGTCACCGCGACCAGGAACGAGGCGTCGGCGCTGGTCAGCGACGCGCAACCGGGCATACCGACGCTGTCGAGCGGGTACGGCAGCGCGCCGAGCACGCTGACGACGTTGCTGTAGCCGACCGCGACGAACGCCGCGCCGCTGCCGAGCGGCAGGTTGGTCATGTTCAGCGTGTAGTTGGTGCCCAGGCGCGGCGCGTCGACGGCGCGGATCTGCGGCACGCCGTTGGTGCCCAGGCAGCCGGTGCCGTAGTCGGTCGCCGTCGAGCCGTGCAGCCAGGTGTCGCCGAGGTCGCTGAAGGTCGCCGGGTTGCTGCCGCCGAACAGCACGACCTGCCGCGTCGTCGGCAGGAAGGCCATGCCGTGCGCGTAGCGGCCCGAGTTGACGGTCGGCACCTGCGTCCAGCTGGCGCCGTCGAACTGCCAGGTGTCGACGATCGGCGAACCGTTCATCGGATCGACGCCGCCGCTCAGCACGCAGACGCCGCGCACCGAGTCGTAGGCCATCTTGGCCCCGGTGCGCACGCTCGGCCGCGCGCCGGTCACCGGTGCGGCGGTCCAGTTGGTGCCGTCGTAGAGCCAGGTGGTGTCGTTGCCGCCGATCTGCGGGTCGATGCCGCCGAACAGCACGGTGCGGCCCAGGCCCTGGTGGAAGCACATCGCCGGGCGTTCGAGCGGGCCGGGGTTGGTGGCCGGCGTGCGCAGCGCCCAGTTGGTGCCGTCGAACTCCCAGGTGCCGGCTTCGGCGATCGGGAAGAAGCTGTTGCTGCTGCCGCCGTACAGCACGACGCGCTGGCGCAGCAGGTCGTAGGCCATGCCGTAGTTGCCGAGTCCGCCCGGCGTCGTGGTCGGGAACACCTGCGTCCAGGTCGTACCGTCGAATTCCCAGGTCTGGTCGACCGACGGGCCGCCGAAGAACGACGTGCTCATGCCGCCGTACATCAGCGTGACGCCGCGCACCAGGTCGTGCACCATGTCGATGCCGGTGTGGCCGTTCGGCGACGCGGTCGGGCTCAACTGCTGCCAGTTGCTGCCGTCGTAGGCCCAGGTCTCGTTGCTGGTCGAGAAGCCGGCCGACCCGCCGAACAGCAGCACGCGGTTGGCGCTGCCATCGTAGGCGAGCGCGTGGCCGTAGCGGGCCGACGGCGACGTGGTGGGCGAAGCGAGCTGCCATTGCGCGGCGAGCGAGCTCGTGGCGACAGCGGTGGCGAGGAGGGTCAGGGTGGGGAGGTGCATCTTGGTGGGTTCCGGCAGGTTTGGCAGCAAGGAGCCCTGGTCGGACCGGATGGCCAAGCGGCCGTGGGAAAATCCGCTGCAGCGCCGGGGCCGGCTCAGCGTTGCGGCAATTCCGACGAAAGGATGCGGCTCACCGCAAAGCCCCGCGCGAGCCCTGGGCTCGTCACGTACAGGTCGGGCTGGCCGTCGCCATCGCGGTCGTCGGCGGCGATCACGCAGTGGCCGAACTGGGCCCCGGCCCCAGGGCCTTCGATCGTCGAGAACAGCCGACCCGCGCCGTCGAACACCTGCACCGTGCCGCCCGAACCGCCGCCGCCGCGCGTCGCACCGACCAACAGCAGGTCGCGGGCACCGTTCGCGCCGGGCCAGCTGGCCAGGCTGGTGCCAAAGCGCGTGTCCTGTCGATCCGCCTGGCGACGGAACCGCAGTTCGCCGCTGCGGGCGTCGTAGACGGCGACCGCGTCGAGGCCGGTGCGCGGGTCGGTGCGCACGCAGCCGATCGCGACGGTCGGCCCGCCGTCGCCGGTCAAATCGCCGCCGGCCGCCACGCTGGCGCCGAACCCACTGGTGACGTCGTCGCTCGCCCAACTGCGCAGCAACGTGCCGCGCCGGCCCGAGTACAGCAGCACCTGGCCCGGCGCGTCGCCGTAGTTGCCACCGACCAGCAGTTCGCCGGCACCGTCGCCGTCGACGTCCGCGAGCCCGGCCAACGCGGCGCCGAACCAGGTGCCGGGGCTCGGATTGCGCAGTTCGTACAACGGCACGCGGGTGCGGCCGGAGAACACCGTCACGGTGCCTTGGCTGGAGGCGTTGCGCACGATCGGCGGGCAGCCGACCGCGAAGTCGGGCACCCCGTCCTGGTCGACGTCGCCGAGGCCGGCGAGAGCGACGCCGAACGCGACGTCGCCGCGCAGTTCGCCGAGCAGTTGCCGCGTCGCGCCGGAGAACAGCAGGGCCAGGCCCGTGCGCACGGTCGGCACGCCGGCCGGCGCCCCGACCAGCCAATCGGCGTGGCCGTCGCCGTCGAGATCGCCGAGCACCGCCAGCGTGAACGCGAACAGGTGCTCGGGCCACGCCGTGCCGGCCACGGTCGCCAGGTGGCGGTGGTCCAGGCCGTCGACCACGAACACCTGGCCGAGGTCGCGCGTCGGCGAACCGGCATTGGCCGCGACCAGCAACTCGCGATGGCCGTCGCCGGTCCAGTCGGCGCCGAGCACGACACTGGCACCGAACGTCAGCCCGCGGGCGAGATCGGTCGGTTCGGGCACCGCCAGCAGCGTCATGCGTCGCCACGTCGACGGCTGCAGCGCGGTGCGCAGGCTCTGCAGGTTCGGTTGCAGCAGCGGATAGCCGCGGCGCGTCAGCAGCGGCAGTGCTTCGACCAGCCAACGGCGCCATGGCGACGCGTCGTTGCCGAGCCCCGGCAGGCGATTCCAGGCCAACGGTGCCACCACGCCGAGCCACGCCGCCAGCGGTTCGACGTGGTGGGGCGCGGCCAGGGCGGCCTGGCGCTGCCGTTCGAGCCAGGCCAGGAACGGCAGGGCCGTCTCGAGCTGCGCCACGGCGCGCGCCGGCAGGAACGCAGCCAGGGGCAGTTCGCCACCGAGGCGCTGGCCCCCGTCGCGGCCGGCGAGCTCGGCGCGCAGGCGTTCGAGGCCACCCAGGCGCAGCAGTTCGCCGGCGGCGGCCGGCGAACTCGCCGCGCGCGGTCCCGGCGCGCCGGCGAGGGCTTCGACGCACAGGCGCAGGTACGTGAAGGCGTCGCGCTGCAGCAGGGCGACGCGCGCGCGTTCCTGGCGCAGGGGTTCGACCAGTGGCCATTGCCGGCGCAATCGCTCGAGCTGGCTGGC
>DAIMFJ010000352.1:0-5214 GCA_036724695.1 Planctomycetota bacterium | reverse complement strand
ACGGCCGTCGCCACGGGGTCGGCTGCGGATTCCGGCGCTGGCGGCTCGGCGTCCGGTCCGGGAGGCTCGGCCGCGCCGTCCTGCTCGGCCGACCCGGCCAACCCGTCTGGCCCCGCGGCGTCGAGCGGCGCGGCGGCTTCGTCCAGCGCGCGCGCCGCGAGACCGAGCAGGGCCAAGGCGTGGCTCGGCTTGTCGTCGGGAGCTGGCTCGACCTCCGCGAACGTCGCGCGGCGGCCATGCCGCAAGACCTCGATGCGATCGATCGCGACCTCGCACGCTTCGACGTCGCCGCTGCGCAGCGAGCGCCGCTCGCGGTCGACGAGCAGCGTCAGCACGGGCTGCAGGCTGGTGTGGCCGACCAGCGCGAGCACCGCGCTGTAGAGCTCGCCGGGCAGTTCGTCGACGTGGGTCGGCGGCTCTGCCGACGGCCACGCCGCAGTCCGTTCGACCCGCTCGTGGCGGGCGCCGTCGCGTCGCACCTTGCCCTTGAACGTCAACTCGTGCGCCGCCGGCGCCGACGTCGTGCGCAGCCGCAAGCCCGCGCCGCGCGCACGCAGCGCGCCGTCACCCGTGTCGACGTAGACGTCGTGATGCAGCTCGCTGTCGAGCGCGACACAGGTCGGCGGCGCTTCGCGCAGGCAGGCGTCGACGCTTGCGACCTCCAGCGGCTGGCTGGTACGCAGCTTGTATTCGATCTCGCGAGGTTCGTCGTCACGCATGCGCCGATCCGGCGACCGGCAGCATCAGCACCGGTTGCCGGCCGAACAGTTGCGCGAACAATAGCCCCTTCTCGGCAACGGCGTGCGATTCGAGCGTCAGGCGCGTTTGCGGTGCGCCGCGGAAGATCGGCACCAGTTCGAGGTTCTGGCCACGTTGCACGACCTCGACGCCGGCCAGCACGCTGGCGTGCTGACGGTCCAGCGCATCGGCCAGCCGCAGGATCGCGCCGAGCCGCTCGACCAGGGTGCGTTCCTTGCGCCGCAGCCGCCCGAATTCCTCGTGGTCGCGGCTCGGTGGCGCCTTGCGGTGGTAACGCGCCAACAGGCCGACCAGCTGCTTCTCCTCGTCGGTGAGGCCGATCAACTCGCTCGACTGGATCAGGTACTGCGAGTGTTTGTGGTGGCCGTCGTTGTTGACGGCGACGCCGACGTCGTGCAGCAGGGCCGCGGCTTCGAGGAAGACGCGCGCTCGTTGGTCGAGCCCGTGCAGGTTCTGCGTCTGCTCGAAGATCTGTCGCGCCAACGTCAGCACGGTCTCCGCGTGCGCGGCTTCGTAGTGGAAGCGCCGCCCCATCGCCCGGCAGGACTGCAGCACCACGTCCTCGTGGTCCTCGGGCGCGAACGGCTGGCTGTGACCCTGCGCGAGTTCGTGCATCAACCCGTCCTTGATGCCGACGCGCGGCACCAGCACGTCGTCGACCCCCGCCAGGCCGCCGAGGAACGCATAGACGAGGCCCGCCGGCACGATCGTGTCGGCGCGGTCGGGCCGCAACCCGAACCGGTCGATGCGCGCCGCGACCGGCACCGCCGCCAGGGCCAGCGTCTGCTGTCGCAAGGCGGCCAGCGAACAGGCGTCGACGCCACCGAGCTGCTTCTGGTTGCCGCCGGCGACCAGGTCGCACAGCGTCTCGACGTTGCCGCCGACCGCCGCGTAGCGATCGATGCGTGCGCCGTCGAAACGGTCGACGATGCGGCGTTCGAGGCTGCGCAGGTGCTTGTGCAGCAGATCGACGAAGCTCTCGCCGCTGGCCTCGTCGCTGCCCAGCGTCTGCAGCAGTCGCAGGGCACCCAGGCGGTACGAGTCGGCGCCGACCACCTGGCCCTTGTCGACGACGACCACTTCGACCGAACCGCCGCCGACGTCGACCAGCAGCGAACGACCCTGGTCGAGGTCGATGCGGCTCGCCACCGCGCGGGCCAGCAGGTACGCCTCCTGGGTGCCCGAGATCACCTCGACCTCGATGCCGCATTCGCGGCGCAGCTGGTCGATCAGCACGTCGCGGTTGCTGGCGTCGCGCATCGCCGAGGTCGCGATCGCCCGGATCGAGCCGACCTGCAGCCGGTCGCAGGTGGCGCGGAACCGCCGGAACCCGTCCAACACCGCCGACATCGTCTCCTCGCCGATCTGGCCGGTCTCGAACACCTGCTGGCCGAGTCGGACCGGCAGCCGGTGGCTCTCCAGGATCGTGGTCGCCGGGCCGGCGAGGTCGGCGATCTGGAAGCGGATCGCGTTGCTGCCCATGTCGACGATGCCGAGGCGGGTGGGAATGCCCATGGCGGCGAACGTAGCGAACCCCGGTGAAGATTCTGCAGGGCTGTTCGGCGCAGGCGGGGCTTTCGCCGTGCCGCGCGGGCGGCGAAGATGACGCCATGGTCGAACCGCGCGAACCGGACCCCAGTCAGCCGCCCGCCCAGCAGGCCCCGGACGCCCGGCGCGCCGACGGCACGCCGCTGCCGGCCGACCTGTCGAGCACGTTGCAGTACGTGCGCAACGTGCAGCAAGACGACGACACCGACACGTCGTGGCACAACCTGCACGACAAGGTCGTGCGTTGGGTCGCCGAGGCGGCGCACGGCAGCAACCTGCCCGCCGATCGCAGCCTCGACGACCTGACCCAGGAGGTGCTGCTGCAGGTGTTCCACGACATCGACCAGTTCCAGGTCGAACCCGGCGCGTCGTTCGCGGGCTGGGTGCGCACGATCGCGCAGCGCAAGTTGACCGACACCTGGCGGCGCGAACGGGCGCAGAAGCGCGGCGGCGGGCGCCAGCGCCATCTCGGCGACTTCGACGAACAGGGCGGCCAGGACCGGTTCGCCGACGAGCGCGCGCCGCATCAGAGCATGTTCGTGCGGCTCGGCGAACTCGGCGAGGCACTCGACCGCGCGCTCGCGCAGCTCGACGAGAAGTACAAGCGCGTGATCGAACTGCGCATGTTCCAGGGCAAGTCGTTCGCCGAGATCGCGCCGCTGCTCGGCTACCAGAAGGAAGTCACGGTGCGGTCGCTGCACCTGCGCGCGCTCGAGCAGCTGCAGAGCCTGCTGGCGCCGTTCCGCGACTGATCCAGGGCCGCGGCAAGGGTGCCGCAGACCGCCCTAGTCGTCCTGGTCGCGGTTGCGACTCCGCGTCGGGCCGCTCGGGCCAGTCGGACCAGCCGGGCCGCCGGTGGTCGGCGCCGCGCTCGGCGCCGGGGCCGGTGGCGCTTGCTGCACCTCCACACCCGGGGCGGCACCGTGGAAGTGCAGGTGCACCTGCCCGCCGCCGTTGTGGATCACGATCGTGCCCGGTGCCGCGGGCGGGGTAGGGGCAGCGGCTGGAGCCGCGGGGGCCGTCTGGGTCGTCGGGGCCGTCTGGACCATCTGGGCCATCTGGGCCACCGGGGCAACGGACGGTCGGGCCACCGCGGCGGCCGGCCGCTGGTTGGTCGCCGTGGTGGTGCCGCCGGCGGCGGCATTTTCGGCGCGCTCGGCGCGTTCGCGAAGTTGCGTCTGGGCTTGTGCCGCCTTGGCCTGGTCGAGCTGGAGACGCAGTTTCTCGACGTCCAGGCCCAGCTTCTGGGTCTCGCGGTTCTGCGCCGCGAGCTGCTTCTGCAGCGCTTCGCGTTCGTGTCGCAGGCCGTTGGCCTCTTCGCGCAGCTCGCTTTGGGCGCGCCGCTGCGCCTGCGCTTCCTGCTGATGGGCCTGCTGCAAGCGCCGCAGTTCCTCGCCGGTCTGCTGCTTGACGGCGGCAAGTTCGGCGCGCAGCGCCGCCACCACGTTGGCGCTGGCCTCGGCGTCGTGCCTGGCCTTGTCGGCGGCGACCCGGAAGCCGTCGGCCTGTTCGTGCAGTTGCTGCATCTGCCGGTGCTGTTCGTCCATGCGCCGCTGCCAGTCGGCGCGCTCGCGCTCGAGCTGCTGCTGGTGCTGCTGGGCCTGCTGCTGCGTCGCCGCGGTGATCTCGGCCATGCGGGTCTCGAAGCGCTGCAGCGTCTCCTGCAGGTTGCGCCGTTCCTCCTGGGCGACGCAGCCGGTCGCGGCGATCGAATGCAGGGTCAGGAGTGCGAGCAGGGCTGGCCGTCGAAGCATGGTGGGATCGTAGTTGTGGAACGGGAGCGGTGGATCGCCTACAGCATACGGCCCCCGCTGCGGCGGGTCCCCATCATGCGCGAGAACAGGTACCTCGGTTCGATCTGGGCGAGTGTGCACGGGCCACACGACGCGCGTCGCCTGCTGGTCTGGACACTCGACGCGCGGTTTGCCGGGCTGGGCTACTCGCCCGGGCCGCGGCCGCTGGATCCCGCGGCGCTGGCGGCGGCCGCGACCGACCTGCCGGTGCGTTTTCCGGTGGTGCGCGTCGGCAGCGTCCTCGCCCAGCAGCCGGTCACCGCGGGCCTCGGTTCGGCCAAGGACGGCGAACGGTTGGCGGCCCTGTCGGCGGTCAAGGGCGCGGTGCACAGCGCCCAGCAGTTCGGCTGCCAGTTGGTCGTGCTGGAGCCCGGCCTCGTGCCGGTGCTCGGCGAGATCGAGTGCGACGACCTCGGCGACAGCAGCTACGCGTGGACCCACGAACGGGCGGCCGCGCTGCTGGCGCGGCGCCACGTCGGGCGCAACCCGGCGGTCGAACGGGCGTGCCGCGGGCTGTTCGAGGTGCTGCGGGCCTTCCCTGACATGCACTTCGCCCTTTGCGGTGGACGGAATCTGCGCGCGGTCGCCGATGTGGCGGCGCTGCAGGACATCTTCGCCGACCTGCACCACCCCCGGCTCGGCTACTGGCACGATGCCGCCGTTGCGGCGCGTCGCGAGCAAGTCCTCGGCGAGCCCGCTGGTCAGTGGCTCGAGGAATTCGGTAACCGTCTTCTGGGCATGAGTTTAGGTGATGCCAACCCGGATGGCATGTACCTGCCGCCGGGCGCTGGTGGGGTCGATTATGGGATGCTCACGTCCTATCTACCGCGCCAAGGGCGGCCGGTGCCGATGGTGCTGGAGCTCGATCCTTCGGTGGCACCGAACGAACTGGCAGGCATGCTGGCCTGCCTGGAGAAGCACGGCCTGTAGGTCTTGCCGTTACCGCGCCGATGCAGGATCGTATCCACAGGCGCCAAGCGCCGCCGGCTGCATGAACCCGATGACCCTGACGCCCCGCAACCCCGCCGCCGGCGGTCCGCGCGACCGCTCGGCCGCCGACCGCACCCTTCCGGTCTGCCCGATGTTTCAATTACCTTGGAAGCCGACGGCCGCG
>DAIMFJ010000351.1:0-5241 GCA_036724695.1 Planctomycetota bacterium | reverse complement strand
GACATGACGGTCGACGAACGAATACGGGCGGCCTTCGAGTCAGAGGCGCGCGGGGTCGAGGATGGCGGGCCGACGGGCGCGGAGACGAGTCGTGCGCTCGCCGCGGCGCGGTCTCAGGCCGCCGCCGCGCGCCGACGACATCGGCTTCGAGGTGTCGGACAACAGCTCGCCTGGCATGCCGGCGTTCCTGATGGTGGCGTTCGGCCCGAGCCCGATCGGCAGCCTGCCGCTGTCCCTGGTCGCACCGATCACCGCGCACCCGGGCACCAAGGGCAACGTCTGCATCGACTTCACGACCGCCGCGACGTTCTTCGGTCTGCCCGACGCCAGCGGCGTCTACCAGCAGATGATGACGCTGTCGCCCGGCGCCCGCACCCTGATCCAGGGGCTCAGCCAGCCGAACCAGCCGTTCGACATCTGGTACCAGGGCTTCGTGCTGAACCTCGCTTCGGGAACCGGGCCGACCCTCGAAGTGCACGCGACGGGTTGCGGCGTCCAGCACCTGTGAGCCAACGAGGCCGCGCGTGACCAGACCAGGTTCGTTGGTGCCGGGTCTCGTGCTGGCCGCATCGGCCGGCGCGGCCTGGTGGGGGTGGCCACGCGACGAAGTGGCGGCCCCGGTCGTCGATCCGGTTCCGGCGGCGGCGCCGGCGCCGGCGGCCGTGGTGCCGGCCGGTGGCGAGACGGTCCCACCAGCGCCGCCGCCGGCTGCCCCTGCGGCGAGCCCCGGTCTCGTCAAGTTCCCCGATGGTTCGAGTGCGGCGGCGCTGAACGGCGTCACCGCCGAGGTCACGCTGGTCTGGAACGACCGGCCCTATTCGCCGATCAAGCAGAAGATCGTCGACCGCGGCTGGGAATGGTACGTGCACGAGGACGGTAGCCACTCGACGGTCCGCATGGTCGAGGTGAACGGGGTGCTGGCCCCGATCGGCATCGTCGCCAGCCCGACCGAGTCACTGCCGGTGCTCGAGGATCTCGAGAAGAGCCTCGGCCAGCAGTTGCCAGGCCGCAAGTAGGCACGGCGGCGTGCAACCTCCGGGAACCGGCGTCGTATCATCGCGCTGTGGCATCTGCTGAGCGCGCGGCGCGACGTTCCTGGTGGTGGTGGCTGCTGCCGCTCGCGGTGGTCGGCGGCTACCTGGGCGTGCGCGCGTACCTGCGCGCCCACGTCGACGACTTGATCCGGCACACCGTCGGCAAACCGCTGCCGGAATTCGCGATCGCCGATCAGACCGGCCGGCGTTGGACGCACGCCCAGCTGCGCGGCAAGGCGGTCGTGCTGCACTTCTTCCGGTCGCGCTGCAGCTCGTGTGACGTCGAGGCCCCGGCGATGCGCGAACTCGAACGGCGGCTCGGCGACGACGTCGTCATGCTGCACGTGATGACCGACCGGGTGATGGACTTCGCGCCTGAACTGACGGCCGCGACGCTGCAGCACAAGCAGTTCGCCCGACCGGTGCTGATGGCCGATGCGGCCTTCGTCGACGCGTTCCACTCGGTGACCTGGTCGCGCGTCACGCCGATCACCTACGTGATCGACCCGGCCGGCGTCGTGCGCTACGGCCTGCGCGGCATGCAGACCGTCGCCAGCGTCGAGACCGCCCTCGCCGCCGTGCGCTGATTCCCAGCCAACGCGTCACCGTTCGCGCGCCCAGGGCACTCTCCAGTGTGGCCTTCCCGCCACCCGTCTGCGCATACCTCACCCGGTCCCGAATGCGCACGGCGGCACGCAAACACTGGAGCAGCATCAGGTTGCGCGGGCCGGGTCGGAGACGACTTGCATGCCACGTCGATTGCGTCGCGATCGTTCTGGAGACTGGTTCCACGTCATGAACCGCGCCCTCGCGCGGCGGCCGATGCTCGAGAACGAGCGCGACATGGAGAAGTTCCTCGAGCTGATGGGGGAGGTCGCCGAACGGGGCTGGCTGCGCTGGCATGCGTTCGCGTTGCTGCAGACGCACTTCCACGCGCTCGTCGAATCGCCGAACGGGCAGATGTCGATGGCGATGCGGCACCTGCAGCTCGGCTACGTGCGCTACTTCAACCGGTCGCGGCGGCGCGATGGCCCCCTGCTGCGCGGACGGTTCCGTTCGAAGTTGGCGAACAGTCTCGCGTACCGACGCACCCTGGTCGGCTACATCGACCAGAATCCGGTGCAGGCGGGGTTGGTCCGCGAGGCCGCGGCGTATCCGTTCGCCAGCTGTCGCGCCTACGTGCACGGCGGTGGGCCCGACTGGCTCTGCACCGAATGGGTCGAGGGCCAGTTGGTGCTGAAGCCTGGCGAGGGGCGGGGTGCTGCATACGTGCAGTGCTTTCCGCGTGGCTTCGACCGCCACCAGCGCGACCACGTCGAACGCCGGATCCGCTGCGGCGGTGGTGGGGTGGACCCGACGGATCGCCTGTTGGCCGGAGGGGTTGCAGCGATGGCAACCTGGATGCGGCGCAAGGCATGGCTGGCGGATCGGATTCCGGTCGGTGTGCCGCTCGCGCCGATCCGCACCGCCCTGGAGGAGCTTGCGAAGGCTGGTACCGCCGGCCTCGCACCGAGCCAGCAGCGTCTGGCGACCGTCCTGCTGCTGGCCGAAGTCTGCGCCGCCTCGGTCGGCGAGATCGCTGGTGCGCTCCACCTGTCGCGCTGCATGGTCGAGCGGACGCTCGCGCAGGCGAGGTCGTTGGTGCGTCGCGACGACGCGTTCGCCGGCTGGGTGGCCGAACGGGTGGCGGCTGCACTTGGTCGCGTGTATCCCGCGAGCAAGTTGTTGGTGGGAAGCGGGTTGTAGCGGCGGGTGCGCATTTGGGACCGGGTGAGGTATGCGCAGGGTTGTGGGGGCGGGGGTGGTGGACTAGGGTGGGGCGATGAGCATGTATCCGCCCGAACTGGTGCAGCCGTTCCGCGACGAGTTGACGCGCCTGGGGGCGCAGGAGCTGATGACGCCAGCGGCGGTCGACGCGTGGATCGATGCGCCGGGGCTGGGGTTGCTGGTGGTCAACTCGGTGTGCGGGTGCGCGGCGGGCGCGGCCCGACCGGGTGTGGCGCTGGCGATGCGGCACGGCACGCGGCCGGCTCGGCTGGCGACGGTGTTCGCCGGCCAGGATCGCGACGCGACTGCGCGGGCGCGCGAACGCTTCGTCGGCGTGCCGCCGTCGAGCCCATCGCTGGCCTTGGTCAAGGACGGCAAGCTGGTCGGCTTCATCCACCGCCACCAGATCGAGCGGCGTTCGCCCGACGAGATCGCGAACGACCTCATCGGGCTGTTCGAAGCGAACGCCTAGCCAGCGCTCACTTCTGCCGCAGCAGCCAGACGAACCCGGTGGCGGCTTCGTCGACGATCTTGGCCTTGGCTTCCCAGTGCTTCTGGAAGGCCTTGCCGGCGGCTTCCTGGTCGGCACCCTCCTTCTGTTCGCTCTCGAACAGCTTCTGCATCGCCTTCTGCCACTCGGCGAGCTGCTGCCTTGCCTCGGCCTCGGTCAGGCCCTTGGCCGGCTTGGTGATGGTGGTCTGGTCGCCGACCAACAGGTCGAGCTTGCCGTCGCCGTCGACGTCCGCCACCCAGACGCGCGTGCTGCCGGCCGGCGCCTTGACGTGCGCCTCGCCGAACTGCACCTCGGGCCCGTTCTCGCCCACCACTGGCATACCGCTGCGCTGGCCCTCGTAGAGGGTCTGGCGAGCGCCCCACCTGGCGGCCTTCTTGCTGCCTTCGTTGACGAACAGGAACACGCCGCCGTCCGACGAGCCGCTCAGCATGTCGGAGTCGCCGTCGCCGTCCCAGTCGACGAAGAACGGATCGCTGTGGTGCGGCACCTCGAGGCTCTTGCCGTCGCGCTCCAGCCAGGTGTTCTTGCTGGCGAACTTGCCACCGCCCAGCCCGGCGAACACCGCGAACGTGCCACCGAAGTTGCCGGTCACCAGATCGAGCTTGCCGTCGTCGTCGAGGTCGACCGCGAACGCCCGCGTGCAGATGCGGTCGAGGTCGGCGTCGTCGCCGCGCTGCGGCGTGACGATCAGCTTCTCGCCGTTGTCGCCGAGCAGCGGCGCCGCGGCGCCCCACGTGCCGTCCGGCTTGCCCCACAGCACCTGGAACAGGCCCGCCATCGGCTGTTCGTGGTGCGAGTAGCTGCCCGAGAGGATGTCGATGTTGCCGTCACCGTTGAGATCCACGAACTGTGGAGTCGAGGACGTGCATCACCAGACGCCGGGCACCTTGGCGACCGCACCTTCGGCCATCAGCCACTCGCCTTTCGCGAGCGCGCCGCCGCCGAGGTTCTTGTACAGCTTCATCTTGCCGTCGCGGAACTGCCCGACGACCAGATCGTGCTTGCCGTCCTTGTCGACGTCGAACCACGCCGGGCACGCGTAGCCGGGGGCTTCGACCCGGACCGCTTGACCGTCGGCCTCGAGCCGCACGGGGGGATGGAACTGCGGCCCCTGCGGCGCCATCGCCGCCAGGGTCGCACTGAGGAGGGAGATGCTCATGCGGGAAGTCCGGCAGCCTACGGGCCAACCGAGCCGGAATTCCCGACACGATAGCCACCGCCTGCCGCGCGCGGGCCGATCCGGTAGACTTTCCCGGGTGCGCACGATGCGAACCCTGGGTGCCTGGTGCGTCGCGCTGCTGGTGCTGCCACTGCTCGGCGCCTGCGGTGCGGGGCTGATCGGCGCGGTTGCGGCCGGCAACGGTGGCGACGGCACACCCGCCGCTCCGCCCAGCCTTTCGCTGGTGCCGATCCTGCCGCTGGTGCCGGCCGCCGGCGAGACCCGCGTGGTCGTCGTCGCCAACGCCCAGCTCGCCGCGACGTCGCTGCTGCGGGTGCGCATCGAGGCCGCCGGCGTCGGCGCCGACCAGTTGCAACCGACCGCCGTCGGCCAGGGCAGCTCGACGGCGATCACCTACACCCTCGACACGGCGCCGATCCGGCAGGCGCTGCCGAACCTCGCCGCCGACGTGCCCGGTTCGCTGAGCGTGTTCGTCGACGATCGTCTGCTGGCTTCGGCCGCGGTGACGCTGGCGCGGCAACCGGTCGCGAACCTCGCTGCGCCGACCGGCAGTGCGCGCTTCCTCGCCCCGTTCGGCGAGCGGGTGACGCTGGTCGTGCAGGGACTGCGCAGCAGCGACGCCGCCGGCGTGCAGATGCTGGTGCGCACCCAGGACCCGACCCGGGTGCCGACCGTCACCGATCCCGAGCCGACCACCACGCGGTTGTGCGCCGAGCTGGCGCTGGCCGACGGCCCCGGCGCCGCCC
>DAIMFJ010000350.1:0-5269 GCA_036724695.1 Planctomycetota bacterium | reverse complement strand
CAGGCGTCGGTGCGGCCTGCGTCGGCACCGTGGTGGTCTGGCGCGGGGCGTCGACGGCGTCGGGGAACGTCACGAACCCGAACTCGGCAGCCTGGGTGTCCGGTTCGGCCACCGGGACCGGCGCCGCGGCTTCGGCCTCGGCCTTGCGGGCGCGCTTGGCGCGGGGCTTCTTGGCGGGGCTGCTGCCGTCCGCTGCGGCGGCTGGGGAGGCGTCGGCAGGGGCCGCAGCGGCCGGCGCGGGCACCGGGGGCGCCGCTGGCGTCTCGGCCGTCGCCTTGGCCTTCTTGCCGCGCGCGCCCGGCTTCGACTTGGGGGGTTGGCCGCCGGCGGCTGGCGGCTGCTTGTCGTCGAAGATGTTCGCGCCGAAATCCGTCATCGTCGGCAGGGTAGCAGACCGGGGCGGCAGCATCCATGCCGTCGACTTTTCGCAGCAGGGACTTGTCGCGAGGGGCTCGGCTTGCTTGCATTCCCTTCCCTGACAGGCCCTTTCGCTTGGACCGGTTGTGGCGCCCACCGTCTCCCGCGGCGCCGGCACCTGGTCCTCGAGGTTAACGACGTGAATCGCAAAGCACTCCTCGCGGTCTCCCTTCTCGCTACCACGCTGGCTTCCTGCGGCACCGCCCGCCGCGCCGGCAAGGATCTGATGCTCGGCGTCGGCACCCCGGTGCTGATGGTCTACGGTGGCGCCACCGACGGCTACACGACCGCCAAGGAAGTGCGCAACGGCATGGACGGTTCGGGCGTCATCGAAGTGCTCGCCTTCCCGTTCACGTTCACCTACAACGCCGTCAAGCACGGCGTGTACGGCCTGATCCACGTCGTCGACCTGCCGCTCTGCGTGCTCTACGGCGCCGCCTAGCTGCACCCGAACGGCCCGACGATCGAGCCGCTGGATTTCTACCAGGGCACGATGTTCGACAAGCAGTCGAGCACCGACGCCGAGAGCGGCGAGAAGAAGAACTGATCGGCGCGGGCTGGTCGGTTCGAGCTGGCCGGCTCGAGCTGGCCTGCGCGGGTGCGCTCGGTTGCGCGCCAGAAGGCCAACCTGCGCGCCAGTCGGCTCAGTTGCGTGCCAGCAGCCGTTCCGCGGTGCGTGGCAGCCGCTGCAGCAGTTCGCGCGCCGACGTCCATTCGCCGGCGGCGGCCCGCTTCGCCAGGTGCTCGGCCAACGCGGTCAGCACCGTGCGTTGCTGACGCGACAGCGTGCGCTCCTCGAGCCACGCGGCCAGGTTCGCCTGGGCCTTGGTGACGACCTGTTGGTCGTCCGCCAGGTCCTGGCCGACTCCCTCGGGTGGCTTCCAGGCCGCGAAGTACAGCGCGCGCAGCGCGTCCGCCTGCGAACGGCGGCCGTCGAGTTCGGCGCTGACGATCGTCGTCGCATACAGGCGCTGCAGGTAGGCGTTGACCTGCGGCGAGCGGCTGAGGTTCGCGAACGCCTGCTGCCGCTGGCGCTGCCGGTCGCGCAGGCTCGGCCCGGTCTGGGCCAGCTGCCAGGCCTCGACGCGCGCCACGTACGGGCGCAGGTCGGGAAGTGCCGCCGGGGCGTTGGCGAGGTCGTGCACGGTCACCGAGCGGTCGATCGCCAGTTGCAGAGCCAACGTGCCGGCCTCGAACGCCGGCAGCAGCGGGCCCAGCGAGCTGCGCAGCGAACTCGGCGCTTCGGCGAGTCCCGGCGCGGACGGGGTCGCGATGCCCAGCCGCTGCAGTTCGGCGAGCCGCGCGGCCGCCAGCCAGCGTTCGCCGGTGCCATGGCGGCCGTCGCGGGCGATGCGCGCGTACTGGCGTGCTGCGGCCTCGGTGTCGAGGTCGAGCACCTCGGCGAGCCAGGCCCGGTGCAGGGCCGCGGGCTGCGGATCGCTGCCGCCGTCGGGCGTCTGGGCGGCGGCCCCGCCGGCGAGCTGCGCGAAGGCGACGCCGACGGACACTCCGGGCCGCGGCTTCACGATTCCTCGAGCAGCTGCGATTCGAAGCGGTAGCCGAGGCCGTGCACGGTGACGACGTGGATCGGGTTCTCGACGTCCTTCTCGAGCTTCTTGCGCAGTCTGGCGATGTGGTTGTCGACGGTGCGGGTGGTCGGCAGGTGCACGTAGCCCCAGACCTTGCGCAGCAGGTCCTGGCGGCTGACCACTTCGCCGCGGCGTTCGACCAGCATGCGCAGGATCTCCGCCTCGTAGCGCGACAGCTGGATCTCCTCGCCGTCGCGCACGATCGAGAACCGCCGCCAGTCGACGGTCAGGCCGACGAACTTCATCACGCCGCCGGGGGCGGGGCGGTCGCCGGGCGCCTTGGCCCCGGCCTGCGTGCGGCGCAGCACCGCGCGGATCCGCGCCGTCAGTTCGCTGAGCCCGAACGGCTTGGTCAGGTAGTCGTCGGCGCCGAGCTCGAGGCCCTGCACCTTGTCGCGGTCCTGGCCCTTCGCGGAGACGATGATGATCGGCGTCTCCTGGCCGGTCTCGCGCAGCGTGCGCAGCACCTCGAGGCCCGGCAGGCCGGGCAGCATCAGGTCGAGCAGGATCAGCGTCGGCCGCAGGTCGCGCGCCTTGCGCAGGCCTTCCTTGCCGTCGGCGGCGGTCTCGACGCGGTAGCCCTCGAGTTCGAGGTTGTGCTTGATGCCTTCCCGCAGGTCGGGTTCGTCTTCGATCGCGAGGATCAGGGGTTCGATCATGGCTGTGGGAGCGGTCGGTGTGCGGCCGCCGGAGCAGGCGCAGGGTGGTCGGTGGGGAGTTCGAGTCGGAAGACGCTGCCGCCGCCGTCGCGGCGCCGCGCCGATACTGTACCGCCGTGGGCCTCGACGAAGTGCTTGACGAGGCTCAGACCGAGCCCGGCCCCGCGCACCTCGCCGGCGTTGCTGGCCCGGTAGAAGCCCTCGAAGATCTGTGCTTCCTCGCCGGGCGGGATGCCGCGCCCGCGGTCCTTGACCTCGACGACGGCGACGTCGCCCTCGCGGCGCAGGTCGAGTTCGATGTCGTGCTCGACGTCGCCCTCGGGGCCGTACTTGGCGGCGTTCTCGAGCAGGTTGACGATCGCGCTCTCGCAGGCGTTGGCGTCGCAGGTCACCCAGATGCCGAGCGGCAGGGTCTCGACGAGCATCGCGCCGCGCGATTCCAGGTGGGGGTGGTAGGCGTCGGCGACCGCCTGCAGCAGCTTGCCGAGGTCGAGCGGTTCGGGCGCGTAGTCGAGCGTGCCGGCCTGCTGGCGCGAGAAGTCGAGGATGCGCTGGATCAGTGCGGTCAGGCGCTCGGATTCGCGGGCGATGATGCCGCCGAAGTGCGCGGCCTGGTCGCTGTCCTTGGCGCGGCCCATGCCGAGCGTCTCGCCGTACATGCGGATCAGCGCCAGCGGGGTCTTCAGTTCGTGCGAGACGCGCGACACCAGGTCGACCTTCAGCGCGGCCAGCTCGGCCTCGCGATTCACCGAGCGCCACAGCCACAGAGCGCCGCCGAGCGCGGTGCCGAACAAGGCCGCGAGCAGGTAGGCGCGCGTGCGCGCCTCGGCGGCGGTCTCGGCGAGGCGCCGTTCGGCACTCGACGGGAAGGCGCGCAGCGTCAGGCCGCGCACTTCGAGGGCCGGCGGTGCGAAGCCGGCCGGTACCTCGGACGGCGCGGGCACCAGCGGGACGCCTTCGGGATCGTGGATCGACAGCACGAACGTCGACTCGCCGCCGAGGAACGGTGGCAGCACCGGTGCCAGCAGCTGGTCGAGGTCGAAGCGCAGCGCGACGCGAGCGGCGCGCAGGCCGTCCCGCTCGGCCGCGGTCGCGCTGCGCACCCACAGCAGGATCGTCGTCGAGTCGAGCGTCGACACCAGGGCCACCGGCGGTTCGTCGCCGCCGCTCTCGAGCGAGCCCTGGCGCAGGCGCCGGCGCAGCGACTCCTTGAGCAGCAGTTCGTAGTCGCCGGCGAACGTGCGCGACTGTGCGCGCTGGAACGCCTCGCGCAGGTGGATCTGCGCCTGCGCGTAGTGTTCGTCGTCGCTCGGGATGCTCTCGGCGAGCCGCTGCGCGACCGCCGTCAGCAGCCCGTCGGCGGCGTACGAATCGCGGCCGCTCTCGGCGATCGTGCGCAGCAGCGCGACCCGTTCGGCCGGTGGGTCGTACTGCGCGATCGCCGTCTCGGCGAGCACGGCCAGCGCCCGGGTGTCGTAGTCGTAGCGGCGCGAATTGCCGAGCACGGTGTTGCGGACCTGCTCGAACTGCTGCCTGGCATGTTCGTCGTCGCCGGTCTTCCTCAGCACCGTGGCGAGGCGGAAGCGCGCCGTCAGCTCGGCCTCGTCGGGGGCGCGGCGGCCGGGGGGGCGCGGCGGGTGGGCCTGCTCGAACGTCGCCACCAGGTCGTGCAGCACCGCCGCGGCGGTGTCGAGGTCGCCGCGGGCCAGCAGCAGGTCGGCGCTGCGCAGCGCCGCGGCGATCGTGCCGTCCTCGCCGCGGGCCGGTTGGTCGTCGCCGAGCGGCAGGCTGGCGGTCGGCGGTGGCGGCGTCGGCCAGACCAGCGCGTTCTGCGCGTCGAGCAGCAGCACGTCGAGCAGCGGGCCGTCGTTGCGGCCGCGCATCTCCAGCGGCGTGCGCAGCGGACCGACGTCGGCGAGCAGGTCGCGGGCCGTCGTGTCCAGGCGCGGCAGTTCGCGGTCGAGCAGCTGTTCGATCGCCCGGCTGGCACTCTGCACGAACTGCAGCGCCTCGCGCTCGAGCGCTGCTTCGACCTGCGTGCCGCGGCGCTGCAGCTCGCTCTGGCCGAGCCACGCCAACACCGCCAGTGGCACGAGGAACGTGCACAGCGCGAGTCGGGGGTCGGTCGACGCCCGACGACCGTCCTCAGCGTAGGGCTTCGCCGCGGGCCTCGAAAGCACCAGCCGGCCGGTTCTGGCGGCGCGCCAGCCAGCCGCCGCCGGCCAGCAGCAGCCCCAGGAGCACGGCCGCGCCGGCGACGTACGGCCAGACGCGCGGCAGCACGTAGGTGACCAGCTTCTGCAGCTCGCTCGGTACACCGGTGAGACATCCGCATTCGGCCATCGGCGCGAAGAACACCTGCACGACCGGCATCACCACGAACCGGGTGACCACCACCTGCGCGAGCAGGCTGGCGACCAGCAACAGGCGGCCGCCGGGGCGCCGCAGCAGTTCGCGCCAGCCGAACAGCAGCGGCAGGAACAGGAAGTTGACGAAGCGGTTGAAGTCGTGCGCGACCGCGTAGATGCCGACGATCGCCGCGACGTACAGCCACAGCGCCGGCCGTTGCCAATGCGGCTGGGCGGCCCGCGGCGTCTGCAGGCC
>DAIMFJ010000349.1:1670-5291 GCA_036724695.1 Planctomycetota bacterium | reverse complement strand
GCCAGCGCCAGCGCCGGCCGGCGCGGCCGGCGGTTGCGCCTTGGCGGTCGCCGCGACGTTCGGGTCGGCACTGAGTCCGACCTCGACCTCGGCAGTGGCGCGATCGAGGAACCGCCCCACCACCTGCGCCGTGCCGCCGTCGTAGAGGTCGAACTTCAGGTCGACGTGGACCGGCTGCTTCTGGCCGAGTTTCGCGTCGGCGGACATCGTGATCGGGATCTCGATGGTCGCCGTGTAGTCGTAGACCGGCCGGCCCAGATAGGCCTGCGCCAGGCGGCCTGGCTTGGCCGCCTGGAACGAGGCGGCGCCGAGCGCCACCAGACCCTGCTGGGCCGCCGAGGTCACCGTCACCGGGGCTGGGGCTGGCAGGACCGCCGTGCCCTGCAGGATCGCCGTCACGTACAAGGTGCCGCTCTGCCCCGGCATCAGCCGGGCCGGCCGCACCGATGCGACGAACCGGCACAGCGAGCCGGCCCCCGAGCGGATCGAGCGCTCGAGGCGCTCTTCGGGCGTCAGGTTCTCGAACGCCGCCTTGGCGGCGGCCTCCTTGCCGTCTTCGGTCGAGCCATCGGCTTCGCCGGCGTCGCCCGACGGGGCGACCTGTTCGACCTGCTTGATCTGGCCGGCCTTCGGATTGACGCCGCCGGGCCGTGGCGGCTCGACCTGCGCGGTGAGCAGGGAGCAGAGACCGGTCAGGACCAGGGCGTGGCGGAGCGACATGACGTTGGGGGCGGTTGGAGGACCAGCACAGAGTACGACGGCAGACGGCACCAGGTCCTTCGCGTTCTGTGGGACATTTTCGCGGCAACTGCCAGGGCCGCGGCAAGCAGCCATCGTAGCGCGGCCACGGGCTGCAATCCGCGGTGGCCCGAATCGGGCCGAAGCGCGGCAACCTTGAAATGGCCCCAAGACGAGGCTACTTCTGTCGCCCCCATGCCCGAGCCGACCCCCCCGAGCGACCGCGCCGTCCTGGACGCCCTGCGCGCCGTGCGCGACCCCGACCTGCACAAGGACATCGTCGAACTCGGCTTCGTCAAGGACCTGCGCATCTGCGGTGGCAACGTCGCTTTCGAGATCGAGCTGACCACGCCGGCCTGCCCGGTCAAGGACCTGATGCAGTCGCAGGCCGAAGCGGTGGTCAAGAAGGTGCCGGGCGTGCAGCAGGTCACCGTGACGATGACCGCGCGGGTCACCGCCAGCCGGCCGATCCTCGGTGAGAAGGGCCTGATCCCCGGCGTCAAGAACGTCATCGCGGTGGCCTCGGGCAAGGGCGGCGTCGGCAAGTCGACGGTCGCCGTCAACCTGGCCTGTGCGCTGGCCCAGACCGGCGCGCGCGTCGGCATCCTGGACGCCGACGTGTACGGCCCGAACGTGCCGCTGATGCTCGGCCTGACCGGCCAGCCCGGCGTCGAGAACAAGAAGATCGTGCCGTTCGTGCGCTACGGGCTGCAGGTGATGTCGATGGCGCTGCTGGTCGCCGAGGACCAACCGGTGATCTGGCGCGGCCCGATGCTGCATTCGGCGGTCCGGCAGTTCCTGTTCGACGTCGCCTGGGACAACCTCGACTACCTGGTCGTCGACCTGCCGCCGGGCACCGGCGACGCGCAGTTGTCGCTGAGCCAGCAGGCCCACCTGATGGGTGCGGTGATCGTCACCACGCCGCAGGACGTGTCCGTGCTCGACGTCAAGAAGGCGATCCGCATGTTCCAGACCGTCAACGTGCCGATCCTCGGCATCGTCGAGAACATGGCGTGGTTCACGCCGCCGGGCTCGACCGAACGCTACCACCTGTTCGGCCAGGGTGGCGGCGCGCGCATCGAGAAGGAATTCGGGCTGCCGGTGCTCGGCCAGATCCCGATCGAGATGCCGGTGCGCGAAGGTGGCGACCGCGGCACGCCGGTGGTCGTCGCGCAACCCGACAGCCTCGCCGCCCGCGCCCTGACCGACATCGCCGGCCGCGTCGCGCAACGCGTCTCGGTGCTCAACGCGCAGTGACCGGCCGCGCCGCGACCGGCGCCCCCCCCCTCCCGCCAACCCCTCCTGCAGCGATCCCAACCATGACCAACACGACCGACAACCAGCAGAGCGGCCGCTTCTCGGCCAAGACCACGATGCTCGAAGCACTGACCGCCGACCCTTCGCTCGGCATGGTGCTGATGCGCGACTTCCACCTCGGCGGCTGCCGCAACTGCGGCTTCAACCCGAGCGACTCGATCGAGACGGTGGCGATGCAGAACGGCATCCCGACCGAACGGCTGCTCGCGGCCCTGAATCGCCAGGGCTGAGCCCAGCCCAGCCGAACGTCACTCGGCCGATCGTCGCCCTTGCTTCGCGCCGGGGCGGGATCGAAGATCGCCTTTTTCCGGCCTCCGCAGGCCCAGCCCGAACCGACGAATCATGGTCACCGAACTGTCCGACGCCTCGTTCCAGTCCACCCTCGCCAACGCCAAGGTCCCCGTGCTCGTCGATTTCTCGGCGACGTGGTGCCAGCCCTGCAAGGCGCTCGCCCCGACGATCGACAAGGTCGCCGGCGAGTACAAGGGCAAGCTCGACGTCTACAAGGTCGACATCGACGCCGCGCAGGACGCGACGGCCAGCCTCGGCATCATGAGCGTGCCGACCTGCGTGTTCTTCAAGGACGGCAAGGAAGTCGACCGGTTCACCGGCAACGCCGACCTGCGCACCGTCAAGTCGCACATCGACCGCGTGCTCGGCTGAGCTGCCGAGAAGAAATCATGATACGGCCTCTCAGATTGCCAACTGGCGGTCGCCTTCGCGGCCGCGCAGTGCCTTCGAGAGGTTTCTCTCTCAGGCTCTGAGGCGGGAACCTGAGTCGAGCCGCCGGCCGACTCAGGACGCCGGCGGCACCGGCGCAGCCGAGCGCCGACGCAGGCTGCGCAGGGTAGCCCAGCACCGGGCCAGCCCCAGTGGGGCGAGCCCGAACGCCGCGATCCACGTGCGATGCGCGGTGATCACCGGCAAGGGTGCCAACACCGCGACGCCATCGATCGTCGCCTCGAAGACGTGCGAACCGACCGCCGACGGAGCGAAGCGCAGGTAGCCCGCCACATCGGTGCGGCCGACCAGCGTGCGCACCCCCGCGGCGTCGCGCACGTGCACCTCGAGGTCGGCGACCGGCGCACCGCGCACGGTCGCCCGGACCGTGACCGGCTGACCGACGACGCCGGGCAACGGCTGGGGATCGAGATGCTGCGGCAGGCAGCCGGGCAGCAGCGACAACACACAGAGGACGAGCGACACGCCCCAGCAGTGTAGGACCGATGACCTGGCAATTGGAAGATCTGGGCCGCCAAGCCTACGTGCCGCTGCTGGCCCGCATGCGCGAACTGCTGCCGGCGGTCGCGCGCGGCGACTCGCCGGGCGAGGTGTGGTTCGTCGAGCACGAACCGGTCTACACCGCCGGCCGGGCGACGCCGGCCACCGAGCTGCGCGACGGCGTCGTGCCGATCGAGCGCGGCGGCAAGATCACCTACCACGGCCCCGGCCAGCTGGTCGTCTACCCGATTCTGGCGCTGCCGCGTGAAGGCGACGGACTGCGGACAGACTTTGTCGGCTACCTGCGCCGGTTGGAGCGGGTGCTGATCGGCGTACTGGCCGACT
>DAIMFJ010000349.1:0-1660 GCA_036724695.1 Planctomycetota bacterium | reverse complement strand
GCTGCGGCGCTTCGAGGCGGGCGGCGTGGCGATCGCCGCGGCCTTCGGGGGCGCCGCGCAGCCCTCGGTCGACGGCACCGGGGTGTTCGCCGGCGGTCGCAAGTTCGCCTCGATCGGCGTGGCCGTGAAGCAGTGGGTCAACCTGCACGGCATCGGCGTCAACATCGCGATGGACCTGCAACCCTGGCACGAGGTGCGGCCGTGCGGCCTGTCGCCCGACGTGATGACCGACCTGTCGCGCGCGGCCGGACGCCCGATCGCGATGGCCGAGGCGATCGCGGCGGCACGGGCGGCGGTTTCGGTGCTCGCCGGCGACGGCGATCGCGTATGAAGGCACCGCGATGAGCGGCAGCGTCGAACTCGATCCTGGTGGCCAGCACCTGGTGATCCGGTTCCCGTTCCGTCAGGACCTGGTCGACCTGGTCAAGACGTTGCCCAACCGGCGCTTCGACGGCGGCAGCAAGTGCTGGCGCGTGCCGATCGAACACGCCGAACGCACCTACCAGGAACTGTCGCGGCACCTGTTCACGTTCGCGCCCGAGGTGATGGCGGCGGTCGCCGGCACGCTGGGCACGCCAGCGGCGAATCCGGCGGGCGGGGGCGCGGCGAGCCGGCCCTCCGGCCTGCAGCGGCGCCTGCCGCTGCCGGAGGCGCCGGGCGCGACGACGACGGCGACCACCGACGCGCTGACCATCTCGCAGCTCAACAACGCGGTCCGCGACGCGCTCAAGCAGCGTTTCCCGACGGCGCTGTGGGTGGTCGGCGAAGTGCTCGACTACGACAAAGGGGCCGGGCGCGAACACCGCTACTTCCGGCTGATCGAACGCGACGGCGACGCTGCCCGCACCACCGCCACCGTCGACGCCGTGCTGTGGGGGCGCGACGCCGCGCGCCTGCTGCCGGCCCTGGCGGCCACGAACCCGTCGTTCACGCTGCGCGACGGCCTGCAGATCCGCGCCAAGGTCAAGGTCGACCTGTATCCGGCGACCGGCCGCTACCAGGCGATCGTCGAGGATCTCGATCCCAGCTTCACGCTCGGCCAACTGGCGCTGTCGCGCGAGAAGATCCTCGCCGAACTGCGGCAGCGCGGCCTCGAGCACCGCAACCGTTCGCTCGGCTTCCCGGTGCCGGCCCTGCGCATCGGCGTGCTGTCGAGCCCCGAGGCGGATGGCTGGAACGACTTCGTGCGCCATCTGCAGGAGTCGTCGGTCGGGTTCGCGGTGACGCTGGTGCCGGTCAAGGTGCAGGGCGAAGAGCTCAAGCCGACGATGCTGGCCGGTCTGGCGTGGTTCGCGGCCCACCGCGACGAATTCGACGTGCTGTGCATCGTGCGCGGCGGCGGATCGCGCACCGACCTGGCGTGGTTCGACGACCTCGAGGTCGCGCTGGCCGTGGCGACGCACCCGCTGAAGATCCTGGTCGGCATCGGCCACCAACGCCGCGGTGGCCGAGTTCCTGGTGCGGCTGGCCGACGCCGCCCGCGACGACCTGCGCGCGCAGGCCCAGCGACTCGCCGACACCGCGCTGGCCGCTCTCCGGCAGCGCCGCGCCGGTTTGCAGGCGGTGGCGCAGGACCTGCGGCACGGTGTGCTGCGGTGCCTGCGCGACGCCGCCGCACGTCTGGCCCAGCAGGCGCGCGACGTGCAGAGCGGCGCCCGGC
>DAIMFJ010000348.1:2142-5313 GCA_036724695.1 Planctomycetota bacterium | reverse complement strand
CCGGCATCGGCGGCGCCGACCGGCGGCTCCGGCCGCGCGGCAGGGCCAGGGGCGTTGCCGAAGCCAACGAACGCCGCCCATCCGACCACCACCACCGCGACGACCGCGAGGACCACCGGGCCGGTGGGTCTGCGGTTGGCGCGGCGGATGACGGCTAGGGTAGGCATTTGGTTCGATTCCAGGACGCTCGGGACCGCGGCGGAGAGGCTCGAGCGAGCGCCGGTGGGTCCTGGCCGTCGTTCAGCGCTGGGTCGGCCGCCAGCTCGCCTCGTAGATGCGGCGCGCCGCGTCGCGGGGTTTGGCGGCGACGTCGAGGTAGCGCGAACCGGCCGCCGGCGAGAAGAACGTGAACAGGTCGAGCACCAGCGCGCCTTCGGGCCCGGCGACCAGTTCGTGCACGTTCTCGCGCCGCTGGCCGAGCGTCGACAACCGGCCCGGCAGGATCAGGTCGTCGCGGGTCTCGCGGATCTCGAACGACTTGCCGGAGTCGAGCGCGGGTACTTCGCCGCAGAAGTCGAAGTTGCGGATCCGCACCTCGCCTTCGACGCCGAGGATCACGCCGTTGTAGTCGAGGTGGTCGTGCGCCTCGAAACCGCGGCCCGGCTGCAGCCGCATCGCGGCGAACCCCAGCGGGAAGCGTTCGCCGTCGCGCTGGTGCTGCTGCCGGAACTCCCGCATCGCCTCGCGGACCGGTGCCTGCGGCTCGCGCAGGCGCAGCAGTGCGGTGCTGACGGCCAACAGGTAGGTCTCCTCGTCCCGGCCAGCGGAGGCGACGCCGCCCGACGCGACCAGGCGCCGCGCCTGCGGCAGCAGTTCGGCGAGGAACGC
This sequence comes from Planctomycetota bacterium, assembly GCA_036724695.1. Taxonomy (GTDB): domain Bacteria; phylum Planctomycetota; class UBA1135; order UBA1135; family UBA2386; genus JACKIC01. Next base: position 4,485 of record DAIMFJ010000348.1, on the reverse strand, counting down.
GGCGTGGTCGAGTTTGCCGTCGGCCGGCGGAGTGGGATCCTGGCGCGACTGCGCGGCCAACCGCGGTGCGCTGCCCAGACACGCGGCGACCGCGGCCGCGGACAGCCACAGGAAACCGCGGCGTTCGACGGTGACGCCGTCGGCGATCTCGTCGCGTTCCGTCGACAGGGTGGCGGTGCCGGCGAACTCGTCGGGCTCGCGAAAGTCGTCGTGCGGGAAGTAGCTCATCGGGCTCGGCTGAGGAGTTCGAAGGGTGCTCTGGCCACGAGCCAGGCTCGGGGGGCGAGCACGGCGCGGCACCAACATACCGTACCGGGGACCGCCGGGGGCGAGACGCTGCCGGCCGCGATCCCCGCGCCCACTTCGTGACCCTGCCGCCTACTCCTCGTCCACGTGCCCCGAGCGGCGCAGGAGCTCCGCTTCCAGCCTGGCCAGTTCCGCGGCCCGGTAGCGAGCGAACACCATGCGCAGGTTCAAGCCGAGCACCAAGGTCAGGATGGCCCCGCCGAGCAGCGGCGGGTACCAGACGTGGTACGGCTGCGCGAACAGCCACGCCGCCGCGGCGAGCCCCAGCGGCAGCACGCCGACGCCGAGCAGGGTCAGCGCATAGCCGACCACCAGGCGTTTGGCCCGGCCCTTGGCGCCGAGCGTGCTCATCACCCCACCGAAGCCCGCGCCGGCGAGGCCGAGCAGGGCGCCGCCGAGGCCGCCGATCCAACCCGCCGTTTCGTTCGTCCACCACGCATCCATGACCATCCTCCTGAGGCGCTTGACGTGCCAACCGATCGACGCTCAGCCGTCGCGTCGCTTGCGTGCCGCATCGCGGATCCGCCGCGCGACAGCGCCACTCAGTTCGCCGCGTTCGACCAGGTCCGCCAGCAGCTCGGACAACGGGTCCGGCCGCTGGCCCGCCTGCAACGCCCGCACCCGCTCGATCAGCCGATCGAGCCGCAGTCGGATCGTCGGGTAGCTGACGCCGAACGCGTCGGCGAGGTCCTTCAGGGAACCCGAGCAGAGCACCAGCTCGAGGATCAGGTCCTGGTCGTCGCGAGCCAATCGCGACAACAGGTGGGGTTGGCCTTCGCCTGGGTTACGAGAATCGCAATCCACGTTTCGGATTGTAAAAGCCTACTTTCGATTCGTCAATCCTTGCTTTCTTTTTTCTAATGCCGTGCTCGCGGCGCTGCCAAGACCTACCGCGCCCGCTCGAGGGTGCGACGATCGGCACGTAGCCGGCCGCCCGTTCGAGCGGCTGGGTCTCCTGCGCGGCCGGTAGGGGGTCCCTTTTCAGACTGCCGCGGGGTCCCACTTCCTGCTGCCGTCGCCAAACCGCCTGGTTGCAGCGCGGCCTGGGGCGCCAGGAACAGCGCCGCCTACGGTCCACCGGGCGCTGCGCACGCACCGGCGGGCAAACTGCAGTTCGATTTCGAAGCGCGATCCGAAGTGGTTTACCTATAGTCAGTTGCGATCGCGGTGCGCATTCGGGACCGGGTCAGGTATGCGCACGGCGCCCTGCTGCGCGGGGCAGCCGCGCGCCGCTTGGCATGCGACGAGCGGAGGACCTGGTGGCGCGGTGGCCAGCCCCGTCACGACCACACTCAGCCATTGCGCCCGACTGCTCCCGTGTGGGCATCGATGTACCCAGGCCCGTCGCCGAGCATCCACACCGGGCGAAGTTCGCAACTGTCTTCGTCGCCATCGGCATAGAGGAACTCCAAGTGCATGCCAGGGTCGCGAGCCAGGGCATCGTCCTCGCCCAGGTCGCGGAGGGTCTGCGCAAGCAGCAACCGGACTTCGGCCTCGTCCAGGATGCGACGTTCGCTGCCAGGGATCGCGCGGAAGCGGGCCAATTCGACCGAGCCACTCACCCTGCTGCGGCCCTGCAGGTAGAGCACCACAGTCCGGTCCGTCAGGAAGTTCCGCCAGGTCTGCTGGAACACGAGGGTGTGGCCGTGGTCCCAGTCGTACCTCGGGTGGTCGCCACCCGAGGCACTGCGCTGCACACGGATCAACTGCAACCCGGTCTCCGGTGGCAACGGGCCGAAGGTCTGCACCAACCACCCGCGCAGGAATTGCTCCGCCTCGGCGTCGCTTGCGAACGGTGGTTCGGCTGCAGGCGCCAGCGGACGCTCACGCTCGATACTGACCCTACCCCAACCGGAGGATGAGTTGGGCAACGGCTGCAGCGGTAGGAGCGTGGTGCAGTGCAGGCGCGGCAGCGCAGTCTCGCACTCTGCCGTCGGCAGGCTGCTGCGACAACTGGCCAGCGCACCGAGGACGATCCAGACGGTCCACATCGCTGGCCTTGCCAGTCGCGCGGCACGGACCGTGGTGGGCAGCAGG
>DAIMFJ010000348.1:0-2132 GCA_036724695.1 Planctomycetota bacterium | reverse complement strand
ATGAGGACTGGAGTCTTGCCTGGATTTCCGGAACGGACTAGGCGGGCGGGCTGTGTCCGCCTGAAGGTCCGTCGCCCACCGTGCGGTGGGGGCCAGACGATAGCCTGCGAGTGCTTCGGCTCGCGTCGTTCACGCCGCTACCACACCCTGCGTGACCACCGCTACACCTCACCCGTCCACGCGCCAAGGAGGCCCGTGGGGCAGGCGCGGGGCTGCGTGGGCCCATTTGCGCACGAACTCCTACCCACCCGCGGCCTTCGCCAACGCCACCGCGAGGGCAGCCGCCGCGGCCCCATGGATCGGCAGCGGCACGTCCGGCGCGATGCCCTCGATCTCGTTCGTGCCATCGCGGAGGAAGCGCGCGCAGTTCGGCGCGCGCACGTCGAACGGTGCCGTCGTGAGCGCGATCCATCCCCCGCCGTCGACGTAGCCACCGCCCGCGCCGGCCGTGCGTTCGCCGAGCACCTTTGCGACGCCGTTCTCCTGCAGCCAGACGACGAAATCCTCGGCGGCCGAGCCCGTGCCGCCGTCGACGAGCACGAACAGCGGGCCGGTCCAGGCCCCCGTTCCCGACAGCCGTACGGGCTCGCCTTCTTCGGCCAACACACCCGACACCGGCTGCCCGGCGAAGATGCCGCTGCGGTCGACGCCGGTGGCGAGCCGGCGGGCGCGGCGGCGGGTGAGTTCGCGGTCGGTGAACAAGGCGACGACCTCCACCACCCACTCGGTGCCTCCACCATTGCCGGTCACGTCGACGACGAGCCGGCGGACGCCGCGTTGGCGCAGTGTGGCGATCGCTTCGCGCAGGTGCTGCTGCAACAACACGCGCGTCGCCAGTTGCAGAGCGCGGCGGTCCATGCCCTTCGCGAAGGCCCGCTCGGCGACGTCGCGATAGCGGTCCTCGCCGAAGCTGGCGATGCGCAGCACGCCGAGGTCGTGGGCATGGCCGATCGGGAACGGGCCTTCGCCAACGGTCGTCCAGCCTGGCAGGCGATCGAATGGGAAGCGGAAGGCGCGGTCCTCCAGCTCGTAGCCCGCCTCGGCAACGGCCTCGAGTGCCGGCGCTGGTGCGGTGTGGGGCGCAGCGCCCAGGCTGGCCGTTGGCGCCCGATGCCCCCAGACGATGCGAAGGTGTGGGTCGTCGAAGGCGCGGACGAACCGGCGCAGGGCCAAGGTGGCGAACAGGTGCGAATGCGCGTTCGCAAGCTCCGACTCCGTGCGGCGATCGAGGGCGGCGAGGTCCAGGCCGCGGTGTTCGACGATCCAGTCGAGGTTGGCGTAGCGGTGCGCGAGTTCGTGCTTCAGGTGCCGGTAGTCGCGGAGCCAGTCCGCCGCGTGGTAGGTCAGGACGTCGAGGACCGCTGTTCCGATGGCGAGCACCAAGAGCAGCACGAGGGTGCGGCGAAGCAGGCGGGCGAAGGAGCGGCGCATCGGCATGGGGGAACGCGAGCGGCCAGCGCTACGGCATGGCGGCGCGAAGATTCGGGTTTCGCGGCCGCGTCACCTCGTGAGGCCCTCGGCGGCCCGGCAGCCGGTGCCCGCTGCACTACGATTTCGGGGTGGGATCGGAAACGCCTTCCCGACAGTGCATTGCGACCGCGGTGCGCATTCGGGACCGGGTGAGGTATGCGCAGACCAGGCGTGCGGCAGGAGCGAAGGGGGGCTGCGCAGGTGGGTTCGAAGGTCTGGCCGGCGAGGTACGATCGTCGGCAGCCATGGCTGGAGGCCTGCTCCAGCGCGGCCTTCCCCCACCGCACCCACACGACCCGATGCGCCTCCGATTCGCTGGCATCGCCTGCCTGCTGGCCGCCTGCAGCACCGCAAGCTACGTCGAAGTGATCTCGGCACCACCCGGCGCGCGGATCTTCGTCGAGGGCGTCGACACCGGCGAGGTGACGCCGGCCGTGATCGACCTGGAGAGCTACGCACCCGATCCGGACCGGCCGATGCGGATCATGGTGCAACGCGACGGTTTCGTGCCGACGGTCTCGGTGCCGTATCCGGAGCGACACCAGTGCTCGCAGCTGGTCTGCGAGAAGAAGCGCCGCAAACACCTGCCGTGCCACCTGGCCCTGTTGCCGGCCGGCGGACGAAGTCTCCTTCCTGATGCAGCTCTTCATGCGTGCGCTGCA
>DAIMFJ010000347.1:0-5393 GCA_036724695.1 Planctomycetota bacterium | reverse complement strand
CGGCGCTGCGGCCTCGGCCGTGGCGTGGCGGGCCGTCGTCGGCCTGCGGCGCGAACGCAACCAGCGCCAGGAAGCCGAGCGGCAGTTGGCGGTTCGTTCCGCCGAACTCGGCCGCTTCGTGGCCGGCGTGACCGGCGCGCCAACCGGCCTGATGCTGCTCGACCTCGAAGGTCGACTCGTTGCCGCGAGTGCACTGGCCCACGAACTGGCCGACCTGCCGCCGCAGGGTGGGCGCGGCCGCCGACTCGGCGAACTGGTCGTCTGGCCGCGTTGGGAGGACGCGCTGGCCGCCTGCCGCCGTGGCGACGGCGCCCAGGAATTCGTGGTCGAGGTCCGCAACGACGAGGGTCTGCGCAACCTGACCGTGCGCGTGCAGCTGTTGGCCGGCCACGGCTTCGCGCTCGGCATCGAGGACCAGAGCCGGATCAAACGACTCGAGTCGCTGCGCCGGGACTTCGTCGCCAACGTCTCGCACGAACTGAAGACGCCGCTGGCGGCGATCCTCGGCTACGTCGAGACGATGCTCGACGACCCGGAGATGCCCGCGCCGACGCGGCAGCGTTTCCTCGACAAGGTCGCCCGGCAGAGCGAACGGCTGGCTCGTCTGGTCGGCGACCTGCTGACGCTGTCGCGGCTCGACGAGATGACGGCACCCGAAGCGGCGCCAGTGACCCGGCTCGGTGTGATCGTGCGCGAGACCGCCCGCGACCTGGCCGCACTGGCTGGCCGCCGCAACCTGACCTTGACGACCACCGTCCGGCACGAAGCGCCGGTCCGAGCCGACGCCGAGGCACTTCGCCAGGTGGTCGGCAACCTGGTCGACAACGCGATCAAGTACACGCCCGAAGGGGGGCGCGTCGCGATCGCCCTGGCCGCCGACGGCGAGACCGCCCACCTCGAGGTCGCCGACACCGGCATCGGCCTGTCGGCCGTCGACCAGGAGCGCGTATTCGAGCGATTCTACCGCGTCGACCGCGCTCGCTCGCGCGACGTCGGCGGCACCGGGCTCGGCCTCGCGATCGTCAAGAACACCGTGCGCAGCCTCGGTGGCGAGGTCGGCGTGCGCAGCGAACTGGGCCAAGGCAGTACCTTCTGGGTCCGGCTGCCGATCGTCCCCGACCACCCGCAGGAGTCCTCATGAGTCTGCATCTGTACCGCGATCTCGAAGAACTGAAGAAGCGGCTCGTCCACCTCGGCAACCTGGTCGAGGTGTCGATCGACAAGGCCGTCGACGCGTTCGTGCGGCGCGATCGCGCCAACGCCGAACTGGTCGTGACCGGCGACCGCGACGTCGACACCGCCGAGGTCCGCCTCGAGGAGGATTGCCTGAAGGTGCTGGCCTTGCATCAACCGGTCGCCAAGGACCTCCGGTTCGTGATCACCGTGCTGAAGATCAACAGCGACCTCGAACGCATGGGCGACGCCGCCGAGAGCGTCGCGTCGCGCGCCCTGCAGCTGCAGGAGCTGCCGCAGTTCGCGTTGCCCGAGGAGTTGACCCAGATGGTGGCGATGGCGCGCGGCATGACGCGCAAGTCGCTGGAGTGCTTCGTGCGCGAGGACGCCCAGGCGGCTCGTGAGGTGCTCAGCGACGACCGCGCCGTCGACACGCTGCAGCGGCGCATGTTCGACCTGCTGCAGGCCGAGATGAAGCGCGACCCGGCGCACGTCGACCCGGCGATCCTGGTGCTGTCGATGTCGCGCCAGGTCGAGCGCATCGCCGACCTCGCGACCAACATCGCCGAGAACGTGATCTTCCAGCTCGAAGGGGAGATCGTGCGCCACCGGCGCGCCCAGATGCGCCTGGTGTGACGATCCTACCGCCGCACCGCGGCGCGCCGCCTATTGGATGACGCCGCCGCGGGCCGCGAACTCCTCGCTCTTGCTGGCCATGCCCGACTTCGCGTACTCGCGGACTTCCTCGGTTATCTTCATCGAGCAGAAGCGCGGACCGCACATCGAGCAGAAGTGTGCCACCTTCGCGCCGTCCTGCGGCAACGTCTCGTCGTGGTACGCGCGCGCCGTCTCCGGATCGAGGGCCAGGTTGAACTGATCCTCCCAGCGGAACTCGAAGCGCGCCTTGCTGAGCGCGTCGTCGCGGTCCTGGGCACCTGGATGCCCCTTGGCCAGATCGGCGGCGTGCGCGGCGATCTTGTAGGCGATCACGCCCTGCTTGACGTCGTCGCGGTTCGGCAGGCCGAGGTGTTCCTTGGGTGTCACGTAGCACAGCATCGCGGTGCCCATGCTGCCGATCATCGCCGCGCCGATCGCCGACGTGAGGTGGTCGTAGCCGGGTGCGATGTCGGTGGTCAGCGGCCCGAGCGTGTAGAACGGCGCTTCGTGGCACGCCACCAGCTGGCGGTCCATGTTCTCCTGGATCTTGTGCATCGGCACGTGGCCAGGACCCTCGATCATCACCTGCACGTCGTGCTGCCAGGCGATCTTCGTCAACTCGCCGAGGGCTTCGAGCTCGCCGAACTGGGCGGCGTCGTTGGCGTCCTTGATCGACCCGGGGCGCAGCCCGTCACCCAGCGAGAACGACACGTCGTAGCGGGCCAGCAGCTTGCAGATCTCCGCGAAGCCCGTGTACAGGAAGTTCTCGCGATGGTGGTGGAGGCACCACTTGGCCATGATCGAGCCGCCGCGCGAGACGATGCCGGTGACCCGGTCGGCGGTCAGCGGTACGTGCCGCAACAGCACCCCGGCGTGCACCGTGAAGTAGTCGACGCCTTGCTCGGCCTGCTCCTCGAGCACTTCGAGGTAGAGCTGCAGGTTCAGGTCCTCGACCTTGCCGTGCACCCGTTCGAGCGCCTGGTAGATCGGCACCGTGCCGATCGGCACCGGGCTGTTGCGCAGGATCCACTCGCGCGTCTCGTGCAGGTTCTTGCCGGTGCTGAGGTCCATCACCGTGTCCGCACCCCAGCGGATCGCCCACTGCAGTTTCTCGACCTCCTCGTCGATCGACGAACCGAGCGCACTGTTGCCGATGTTGGCGTTGATCTTCACCAGGAAGTTGCGGCCGATGATCATCGGTTCGACCTCCGGGTGGCGGCGATTCGCGGGGATGATCGCACGGCCGCGCGCGATCTCGCTGCGCACGAACTCGGGGTCGACGTTCTCGCGGATCGCGACGAACCGCATCTCCTCGGTGACGATGCCGCGCCTGGCGTAGTGCATCTGCGAGAAGTTCTGGTCGCCGCGGGCCAGCCGCGCGTCGATCCACGGTTGGCGGCGCTTGGGCAGGCCTTGCCGCGGATCGCAGCCCTGCGGGCCGGTGGTGTCGTAGACGCGCAGGCGTTCGCCGTTGGTCAGGCGGATGTCGCGCATCGGCACCGCGAACTCACCGACCTCGACCTTGCTGGAATTGGGAAAGGACTCGTGCAGGGGCCGCAGACCCGGCCCGGTGGATTGGTTCTTCATCGGACTGCTGTTTCCTACGCCGGCATGATCCGGTTCAGGTTCCAGGGGTACTTCTCAGCCCGCGACGCGCGGACGCCCCCAAGCAGGGTGCACAGGCTGCGCCGAAGCCGGCGGCAGCAGGTACTCGGCACAGGATGAAGGGTGCCGGGCCGCCGCGCAACCCTGCGGCAGGCCTTCGAAGGACCGCGCGGCACCGGCCTCAACCGTTGCGGCGGAACGGCGCTGCCTGCGCAGCACCGCGGCCGCGACGGTCGTCGGCCTCGACCGGTGCAACGCCGGGTGGTGTGCGATCCACGCCCGGCGCCCCCTCGTCGTCCACCGGATCGGCCGGTGGCAGCTCGCCCGGCGATCCCGTCGCCGGAGCGGCCAGTGGGGTCAGCGCGAACACCGAGCGCAGTTCGTCGGGCACCCGCCTGCCGAGCGAATCGACGGCGCGCTGCGACCAGCGCAGCGAATGCGACTGTTCGGCGGCCAGCGCCAGTTGGCTGTCGCGGAAGAACATCTGCACGACCCCGACGCCGAACAGCACCACGCAGGCTCCGGTGGCGACTCCGATCACGCCGCCGCCGAGGCGGTCGAAGAACCCCAGACCGGCTTTGTGGGCGACCTTCTGCAGCAGGATGGCCAGCAAGCTCAACGCCACCAGCACGGCCAGGAAGATCGTCACGTAGGCCAGGTACAACGTGGTTTCCGGCGGTGCCGGCACCACCAGGAGACCGGTCGCCGGATCGACGGTCGGGGCGTTGCCACCGACCGCCGGGGTCGCCGCGAACCAGGTGCCGAGCCCGTGGCCGTAGCGCGCCGACAGTACGTAGGAAGCCAGCAGGATGCCGACCCGACTGACCTGCCAGATCAGCCCCTTGAACAGCCCGATCACGAAGAACACCACCAGCACGACCAGGGCGGTACGATCGACCCAGCCGATCTCGGTCAGCTGGGCGACGAGACCGGGTTCGACGGCGGCCGGAGCCTGGACCGGGTCCTGGGGGAACATCGCCGCCATGATGCCCGGCCCGGCCGTGGCATGCGAGGCCCGGCCTGAAACTCCCGACCGGGCCCCCGGCGCACCTTGCAATCCACCGCCGGTGTGGCACCCTGCCCGGATGACCCGTCCGACTGGATCCAGCCACGAGCTCGCGTTGAGCCAGCTCGCCGAGACCCTGCACCGCCAACCGCACCTCGACGTCGAGGCAGCGCGCGCGCGGCGGGAGTTCTTCGGGGTTGGGGCCGACCAGCCGCAGCCGGCCGCCGCCGAGTTCCGGTTCGCGGAGTGGTTCGTCCTCGAGCGCGAGAGCGAAGTGCTCGGCGCGGTGCCAGCCCAGGTGCCGGCCTACGCGCGCGGCGACGAGTTCACCGGCTCGCTGGCCGGCGTGTTCCTGGTCCAGAACGCCAACGGCAACGAGGTCGAGGTCCAGGACCTGCAGGACGACGAGCTGCTCGAACTCGACGTGCCCGAAGGTTCGCTGCTGGTCGGCGATCTGGTGGTGGGGCGCCTCTACCCGACCCGGGCCGGCTTCCGTCCCTCGAGCGCCGCCGCCGTGTTCCGACCGGGCCGGCAGCTCGGCGAGGCCTTCGTGCGCGACGTCGCACGGCTGGCGCTCGACCGCCGCCTGCAACAGGTCGAACTCGAACACCTGTTGCTGCGCCGGGCCGACCGCCAACCGAGCCCGACCGCACCAGACGCCCCGAGCGTGCCGATCGAACGCCTCGAAGCGGACCTCGAGCAATTGCTGACCGCCGCCGGTGCCAAGGCCAGCGCCACCCAACTCAGCCAGCGCCTGCGGCTGGCCGACCGCCCGGGCCAGGTGATCGGACCGCTGCTGGAGGAACTCGCGTTCGACACCCAGATCGCCCTCGACAGCGTGCGGCGGCTCTTGCTCGAACTGTGGAACGCGTGGCTGCTGCGGCGCGACCCGAGCGAGACCATGCCGGGCACTGCACCGGGGGCGCCGCTCGGCGAACGGCTGGTGCGCACC
>DAIMFJ010000346.1:0-5429 GCA_036724695.1 Planctomycetota bacterium | reverse complement strand
TTCTACGAGCACTTCCTGACCACGCCGTCGATCGACCTGTCGAACACGGCGTTCCGGATGCTGAACACCGGCACCGGCTACATCGTGCTGCCGAGCGCCACCGCGTTCGTCGCCCCGTCCGGCACCGCCACCAACCTGAACCTCGGTGACGACAGCGTCGCCCCGGTCAACCTCAGCGTGGCGTTCCCGTACCCGGGTGGCACGACGACCCAGCTCGAGGTCTGCTCGAACGGCTTCATCTCCGCCGCCGCCGGCAACGGCACCAGCTACCAGCCGTCGCCCAGTGCGATGCTGAACCGCACCCACGCGTCGTGGAACGTCTGGCGCGACTTCATCTGCAACGCCAGCGGCAACGTCTGGTTCGAGGAAGTCGGTGGCATCGCCTACATCACCTGGCTCAACGTGGTCGGCTACCAGGGCACCGCGACTGGCACCGTGCCGAGCACGTTCCAGCTGCAGTTCGACCTGGCCCAGGGCCACGTCGACTTCGTCTTCCAGGCCATGGACACCACCAGCGTGAGCGGCTGGGCCGGTGGTGAAGGCTGGGTGGTCGGCTACTCGCCGGCTGGCAACTCCCGCGACCCGGGCAACCTCGACCTGTCGACCGCGCTCGGCAGCGGCCTCGTGCTGGACGGCACCGACCTCGCCCCGCTGACGCTGGCGCTGTCGAACCGCCCGGTCGGCGGCACGACGATCACGTTCGACACCACGAACATCCCGGCCGGCGCGCCGTTCGGTGCGATCCTGATCGGCTTCGTGCAGTTCAACCCCGGTCTCGACCTGACCGGCCTGGGCATGCCCGGCTGCGCCCGCTACACCGACGGCGCCACGTCGCTGCTGTACCTGCCGTTCGGCGGCACCAGCAACTCGCTGCCCTTCAACGTGCCGAACTTCCCGGGTGTGAACCTGTTCGCCCAGTCGGTGGCGTTCGCCCCGGCGGCCGGCCTGACCCCGCTCGGCGCGATCGCCGCGCTGGGGGGGGCGCGGGGCCTCGGCAACCTGTGAGCCTGTGCCCGGCGACCTGACCGGCGCTCGCGTCGGTCAGGTCGCCGGACCGAACGGCGTCGCGGCACCTGCAGCCGCACGCGCCACCGCAACGGCCGCGTCGAACGCGGCCGTTGTCGTTGGTCCAGCCAGTGCGTAGGCGCGCAGGCCTCGCCACCACTCGCGCCGCAGTCCGGCGAACCGAGGCGTCGCGCCCCCCTGCTCGACCAGCAGGTGTTCGCCGATCCAGGCCTCGCGCAACTCGCAGCCACCGCGCCGCCAAGCGGTCGGCGCGGGTGGGACACGGCGCCGCACGCACCAGCCGAGTGGCGACCAGCGCCGTTCGAACTGCGTGCTCGTCTGCAAGCAGCGCACCCGCCGCCGCGCGGCCCACTCCTGCCGCATGCGGGCGGCCTCGGCCAGCGCCGCCGCCACTTCGCCAGCGTCGACCAACAACCCGCCGCGCTGCACTTCGGCCGCCGCCCGCTCGGCTTGGGCGCTCGCCGCGAACAGCAGCCACGCTGCAGCGGCAACGCGCTCGACGCGCCCATCCGCTGGGCCGGGCGTACGGCGCGCCGACTGGAAGTCGAGCATCGCGATCGTGCCGTCCGGCAGCCGCAGGAAGTTGCCGAGGTGCAAGTCGCGGTGCACGATCCCAGCCGCCAACAGCCGCCGCACCGTACGCGCGCAGTCGGCGAGGTCCTCGGGCAGTCGGCACGGCTCCGCCGGCAGCCCTTCGAGCACCAGCATCGCCCGGCGCGGCAGCCCGCAGCGGCGCTGGCTGCGTTCGGCCAGCACCTCCGGACAACGCACGCCCGCCGCTGCCGCGGCGCGCAGCAGCTCGGCCTCGTGCGCGGTCGGCATCGGCCGCACCGAGTAGCGCAGACGGTCCTTGGCGCGCGGGAACGTCATCGCCTTGACGTACACCGTGCGGCCGGCGAGTGCGCCGCGATGCACGGTCCGGATCAGACGCGCCTGCACCGGTTCGAGGTCGGGATGGGCCCTGCCGGTGGCGACGAAATGTCGCCACCAGGCGTCGAGCTGTCGGGCCGCGTCCACGTCCATCATGCCAGCAGGTCGCGGTACAAGGCGCAGGTGCGTTCGGCGGCACGCAGGGGATCCATGTCGAGCTCGGCCCGCCGCGCCGCGGCCTGCCCCTGCGCCGCGCGCAAGCCGGCGTCGGTGAGCAGCGCCAGCAGCGCCGCCGCCATCGTCGCCGCATCCTCGCGGCACGCCGTGCCGGGCACTTCGCCGGCGCGGCGCGGCGCCAGCAGCTCGGGCAGGATGCCGCGCTGGGTCGCCACCACCGGCAGCCCGAACGCCATCGCCTCGCAGACCGCGCGGCACGTGCCGTCGCTGCCCGGCACCAGGAACAAGAACGCATCGAGCGAGCGCAGCGCCGCCGAGTAGTCGGGTTCGCGCTGGTAGCCCGGCAGCACCACGTGGTCGACGAGCCCGAGCCGCTGGATCGGGGCATGCACCAACCGTTCGGTGTCCTCCTGGTTGCCGCGGCCGAGCAGCACGAACCGCGCCTCGGGACACGCCGCGACGACGCGCGCGGCGATCTCCCACAACAACTCGAAGCGCCGGTGCGGTTGGATGCGCGCGGTGATGCCGACCACCCGGTGGTGCGCGGCGAGGCCCCAGCGCGCGCGCAGGTCCGGGCCGGTCCGCTCCCGCGGCTCGGTGACCGGCTCTTGGTGCACGACCCGGGCGAGCGGCAGCCCGAAACGATCGACGACCCCCTGCTGCGCGGCGCGCGTCGGCGCCAGCACGGCCGCGGTGCGCCGAAACGTGTAGCGCTCCCGCCAGCCGCGCGGCGGCGGCTGCGGTTCGTAGAGCGTGCGCACCAGCCGCGGCGGCTCGGCCAGCTTGCGGCACGCCAGGGCGGCCAGCAGATGGTCGCCGGGCAGATGGCAATGCAGGATCGCGAAGCGGTGCTCCGTGACCAGGCGGCGCAGCGTGCGCACGTCGCGCAGCAGCGACGGCACGTGGAAGTGCTTGCGCAGCTCGAGCCCGTCGAGTGTCGGCAGGTTCCAGCGCAGCAGCTGCTCGCCGAGGTAATGCGGATTGCCCGGATGCACGAACCCCGCCCTCGCGAAGGTCACGTCGACGCCGAGTTCGCGCAGACGCGCCGCCGCGCGGATCGCCGGATCGGCCGGCCCGGTCCACTTGTAGTTGGCGAACAGGTGCAGCACCCTGCCGATGCCGTCGGCGGGCTTCATGCCGCCTCCGCGCGCCGTCGCACCGCCCGCCAGGCCCGGAAGTACTTCAGCCAGGTGCTGTACGCCGCCAGGCATGCACAGAAGACCCCGCGCCAGCCGTCGAGGAAGCCGAGTTTGAGCACGAGGCTCTTGCCCAGCACCGCCAACGCGCGCGCCGGCACCGCCAGCAAAGGCACCCGCACGCCGCGCGCCGCTTCGTGCTGCGCGAACTGCCGCGCGTAGCTGTCGATCGTGCGCAGGTGGCTGCGCAGGTCGCGGTAGTTCAGATGGTCGAGCCCGCCGCGCAGCACCCGCACCGGCGTGCCCGGTTGCAGCTGCACGTGGTCGTGCGGCGGCCGCGTGCTGACGACGCAACCCAGCCGGCGATCGAACAAACGCAGCTTGCGATCGGGAGCGAACAGGCCAAAACGCATGCGCCGGCCGAGGTAGCGGTTGTGACGCGGCAGTTCGTAGCCTCCCTCGAGTGCCGCCGCGGCCGCCAGGGCACCGATCTCGGCGGCGAGTTCGGGGGTCACCCGTTCGTCGGCGTCGAGGCACAGCACGAAGTCGTTCCGGCATTGTTCGACCGCGAACTGCCGCTGCGCCGCGAAGCCCGGGAACGGCGCATTGTGCACGACCCGTGCGCCGAGCCCGGCGGCGATCGCACAGGTGCCGTCGGTGCTGCCGCTGTCGACGACCACCACCTCGTCGCAGAAGGCCAGCGACTGCACGCACGCGGCGATGCGGTCGGCCTCCTGGAAGGTGATCACACACCCGCTGACCGGCGTGCGCCGCGGAACGGCACCGGTGGCAGCCGGGGCGGCACCGGGGTCAGCCATGGCCGGCCTCCGCCGCGTTCGCGCCATCGTCTGGGCCATCGTCTGGGCCATCGTCCGGGCTATCGTCTGGGCCATCGCTCGCGCCATGGCCTGGGGCCCGGCGCGCGCCACCGGCGAGGTTCTCCTGGATGCGCTGCAGCGAGCTCTGGATCTCGCCGAGCCGGCGCCCCCAATCCTGGAACCGCCGGTCCTGCTCGACGGCAGCCGCCGCGGCGCGCATCACGCGTTGCCGTTCGTCGGCCGGCACGGCCAGCTTCTCGTGCAGCAGGTACTGGTTGCTGTAGCCGAGCACCTGGCTCCAGCGCAGCAGCTCGAGCACCTCGCCGAGCAGCTCGACGAGCTGCAGTTCGGCGTCGGTCAGGCCCTCGCTGCGGGCCCGCTGCTTGCGGCGGCGGTGGGAAGTCACGGCGCGAAGACGATAGCGCCGGATCGGCCGCAACTCACCCCTCTGCGCCCGGTTCGGGCGGCCGCCGGTGCGGCGGCAACGCCGCACCGGACGCGGCTCGCGCCGCGACGATCAGGCCTTGGCGAGGTTCTGGTTCGCGAAGTCCCAGTTCACCAGGTGCTCCAGGAACGTCTTGATGTAGTCCGGACGACGGTTCTGGAAGTCGAGGTAGTAGGCGTGCTCCCAGACGTCCATCGTCAGGAGCGGCACGCAACCAGCCTGCGTCAGCGGCGTCTCGGCATTCGGGGTCTTCTTGATCGCGAGCTTGCCGTTCTCGAGCACCAGCCACGCCCAGCCACTGCCGAACTGCGTCGCGCCGGCCTGGCTGAACAGTTCGACGAACTTGTCGTAGCCGCCGAGATCGCTGTCGATCTTGCTCGCGATCGCACCGGTCGGCTTGCCGCCGCCACCCGGCTTCATCGAGTGCCAGTAGAACGTGTGGTTCCAGACCTGCGCGGCGTTGTTGAAGATGCCGGCCTTGTCGGCCTTGCCGGCGGTCGCCTTGACGACCTGCTCGATCGACATCGACGCGAACTCGGTGCCTTCGATCAGCTTGTTGCCGTTGGTCACGTACGCCTGGTGGTGCTTGCCGTGGTGGATCGACAGCGTCTGGGCGTTGATGTGGGGAGCGAGCGCGTCGAGCGCGTACGGAAGCGGAGGAAGTTCGAGTGCCATGGTAGTGCGGGGTGGTCGACCGAAGGGCCAACCACGAAGCCCCGAGATTACGACACGAGAGCGTCCGCCAAAGCCCAATCCTGGGCCGAAGTGCGTACCGGCCTTGCCCCGCGGCGCACGGCCCCTACCGTGCCGCGCATGGCACCGCCGCCGGATCGTGATCCCAGTTCCAACCTGCCCGGCCTGACCCACCTCTTGGCCGTCGTCGCCCTCTCTGCCGACATCGGCGAAGAAGTCGAGGAGCGTGCGCTTGCTGTAGTTGTAGTAGCCCGGATCGGCCTT
>DAIMFJ010000345.1:0-5436 GCA_036724695.1 Planctomycetota bacterium | reverse complement strand
GGCGGCGCGGCTGGCGCTGCCACCCGGCACGGCTCGCGACGACCTCGGCGTGCGGCCGGTGCGCCGGCTGCCCTGAAACGTCGGGAGCCGGCCCGGCCGGCTCACTCGAGGCCGAGCGCGCGCCGGATCGCGGTCTTGTCGACCTTGCCGCCGGCGAAGTCGTCGAACGCACGCGCCGGCGGTTGGATGATGTGCGCGGCGATGAACGCCGCGCCTTCGGCGGCACCCTGCTGGCTGTCCTTGAAACAGCACTCCCACTCGATCGTCGCCCAGCCCTGGTAGCCGTGCTTGGTGAGCAGCGTGAAGATCGCCGTGAAGTCGACGTCGCCGTCGCCCGTGGAACGGAACCTGCCGGCGCGGTTCTGCCAGCCCTGATAGCCGCCGTAGACGCCGACGCGGCCGTTCGGCTTGAACTCGGCGTCCTTGACGTGGAAGCACTTGATGCGCTCGTGGTAGAGCTCGATGTACTCGAGGTAGTCGAGCTGCTGCAGCACGAAGTGCGAGGGGTCGTACAGCAGGCACGCACGCGGGTGCTGGTCGACGTGGTCCAGGAACAGCTCGTAGCTGGCGCCGTCGTGCAGGTCCTCGCCCGGATGCACCTCGAACGCGCAGTCGACGCCGCATTCCTCGGCGTAGTCGAGGATCGGCCGCCAGCGGCGCGCCAACTCCTTGAAGCCCTCCTCGACCAGGCCGGCCGGCCGCTGCGGCCACGGGTACATCGTGTGCCACATCAAGGCACCGCTGAAGGTCGGCATCGCGTCGAGACCGAGG
Organism: Planctomycetota bacterium; assembly: GCA_036724695.1. Lineage (GTDB taxonomy): Bacteria > Planctomycetota > UBA1135 > UBA1135 > UBA2386 > JACKIC01. Next base: position 4,665 of record DAIMFJ010000345.1, on the reverse strand, counting down.
TTCTGGCTGGCCTTCAGGCACAGCTTGACCTGTTCGGTGCCGTAGCGGCACATCGCCTCGGGCGTGTTCACGCTGGCCGGCGCGAACGCCTGGAACATCGACGTGTACGCCGGATGCACGGCGACGAGCTGCCCTTGCAGGTGCGTGCTGAGTTCGCTGATCTCGACACCGTTGTGTTCGGCGACGCCGCGCAGCTCGTCGCAGTAGGCCTTGCTGTCGGCGGCCTTCCGCAGGTCGAGGCAGCGCGCGTCCCACGACGGCACCTGCACGCCGACGTAGTCGAGGTCGGCGGCCCACTTGCAGGCGGTGTCGAAGCGGTTCAGCGGCGCCTGGTCCGCCATGAACTGTGCGAGGAAGATGCCGGGGCCTTTCATCATGGCTGTAGCTGGAGCGGTGGAGACGACTGCGGGTGGACGGACGGGGCGATCAGCGCGGCACCTTGACCCAGGTGCCCTTCTTCGCCGAGGCGAGCGCGGCCTCGAGCACCGCCTGCACGGCGACACCGTCGGCGAAGTCCGGGGCGAACGGCGCGCCGGTCGCGAGCGCCTGCACGAAGTCGACGACGTGGTGCACGAAGGTGTGCTCGTAACCGACGATGTGGCCGTCCGGCCACCAGTTCGCCGCGTACGGGTGCACGGCGTCCATGCACATCACGGTGCGGAAGCCCTGCCCGTCCTTGGGATCGTCGCACGAGAACACCTCGAGCTCGTTCATGCGTTCGAGGTTCCAGCGGATCGAGCCCTTCTCGCCGGCGATCTCGATGCAGTTGTGGTTCTTGCGCCCAGGTGCGACGCGCGTCGCCTCGAAGGTGCCGATCGCCCCGCCGCGGAACTTCGCGAGGAAGCAGAACGCGTCGTCGACGTCGACCTTGGCCGTCTGCTTGCCCTTGCCGGTCGGGCGTTCCTTGGTGAACGTCTGTTGCAGGCCGCAGACCGCCTCGAACTCGAGCCCGGTCAGCGCGCGCGTGAGATCGATCAGGTGCGCGTTGAGGTCGCCGTGCGCGCCGCTGCCGCAGTCCTTCTTGCTGGTCCGCCAGCTCGCCGGCACGGTCGCCGACGCGAGCCAGTCCTGCAGGTAGACGGCCCGCACCTGCCGGATCGCGCCGAGGTCGCCACGCGCGATCATGCGCGCCGCCAGCTGCGTCGCCGGCGCGCGGCGGTAGTTGTGCCACAGGCCGACACGCACCTTGTTCTTCTTGGCGAGCGCGGCCATCGCCTTGGCCTGCGTCAGCGTCATCGCCAGCGGCTTCTCGCACAGCACGTGCTTCCTGGCCCGCAAGGCCGCCATCGCGATCGGGTAGTGGCTGTCGTTCGGCGTCGCGACGTCGACGACGTGCACGTCCGGATCGGCCAGCACCGCCTCGAGCTCGGTCGTCGCATACTGGAAACCCAGTTGCTGCGCAGCGGTCGCAGCTCGCTCGAGATCGCGCCCGACCACCACGTAGGGCACCACCTGCATCGGCAGCGCGAAGAAATGGTTGGCCTGGCGGTACGCATTGCCGTGCGCGCGGCCCATGAAGTTGTGGCCGACCATGGCCACGTTGAGGACCGCGGGTTCGGTGGCTTCGGCAGGTTGGGCGGGCGACGAGGAGGGAGAGAGCGTCATCGACCGTTACAAGACAAGAACGGGGCGCGCAGAGCAAGCGCAGGGCGTCAGCGCGTGCCGCCGAACAGCACCCGCAGGTTGCGATCGGCCGGCCCGGCGGTGTTCCAGCCGAGGAACAGGTCCAGCACGCCGTCGCGGTTCCAATCGCCCAGGTCGAGGGCCAATCGGGCGTCACGGTCGCCGACGCGGGTCGGCGACACGAACGTCGGGTTGGCGAATTCGCCGGCGCCGGTGCTCAGGTAGAACACCACCGCCGTCGACCGCACGCTGGCGACCGTCAGCTCGACCGCGGCGACCGCGTCGAGGCTGCCGTCGCCGTCGACGTCGGCCAACCGCAGGGCCCGCGGTTCGCCGGCGGCGAGGGCGCGCGGCGAGCCGAGGCTCTGCTGGAACGCCGCCACCGCGACGTCGGTGCCGCTGCCCGGTTCGGCGACGTTGCGGAACAACCGCAAGGTGCTGTCGTCGGCCGCGGCGACCAACAGGTCGACGAGGTCGTCGCGGTCGAGGTCGGCCGCGACGATCCGGGTCGGCCCCCCACCGGCCAGCAATGCCTGCGGCCCGCCGGCGCGAGCGCTCGGCACGAAGCGGTCGCCGGTCGGGCTGCTGCCGGGTTCGTAGCGGAAGAAGCGCACGTGGTTGCCGGTCGCGGGCAGGCCGGCGTCGCCGCGCGGCACCGCGACCGCCAGCTCGAGCCGCACCGGCTGGCCGGGTCCGGACTGCGCGAAGTCGCCGAGCGCGAACGACGACGCATTGCCGTGCACCGCCTGCAGCACCGTCGGCACGTGGAACGGGAACTCGCCGACGGCCGGAGCGGGCTTGCCACGCAACAGCGCCAGCCGGGCCGAACCTTCGCTCTGTTGCGGCAGGTCGAAGCACAGCAGCGCCACCAGATCGGGGACACCGTCCCCGTCGACGTCGCCGAGTCCGAGCTGCGTGCGGTCGGACAGGTTGGCGGCCACCAACACCGGGTCGCCGGCGGCGAGCCGCAGTTCGCCGCCGACCGCGGTCGGCGCCTGCGCAGGGCCGGTCTGCTGCAGCGGCCGCCAGACGCCGAACCGGGAGTCCGCGTTCGCGAACAGCAACCGCTCGACCTCGGCGGCGGCACTCGGCAGGTGCAGCACGCTGCGCGGCAGCAGGCCGCTCCACTGCAGACGGTAGCTGGGCCGCGGAAAACCGCCGAAACCGTCGTTCTCGAGCAGATCGACGATCCCGGCCCGGCTCAACGCCAGGTCGCGGATGGAGCCAGCACCGGCGACGCTGACCGGATGGAAATTGCCCGCCGCCAGCCCTTCGATCGCGTTGCCGATCTGTGCGCCGGCGTCCGGCGGCAGCACGGTCGTCGCCAACGACACCGGGTCGGTGTAGATCAGCCGCGTCGACAGCCGTCGTTCGCGACCACCGTCGACCTCGCTCTCGTGCACCACGAACAAGGCCTTCGCCTCGCCACTGAGCGGCGTGGCCGGGAAGGCGCGGTCGAAGTGCAGCGCCCGGATCTGCCGCGGCGACTCGGCGCCGAGTTCGATCGTGCCGCTCGGCTCGAACCGCGGGCCGACCAGACGCAGGAGACCGAACGACACGAACTGCGGATCGCCGCGCACCGCCAACGCCAGCTCGATGCTGTTGGCCTGGTCGAGATCGGCGGCGAGGCTGACGGCGAGCGGTTCGGTCGGCGACACGAACACGTTCGCCAAGGCAGGAGCCGCGAACGTGCGCGGCGCGGTCTGCGGCAGCACGGCGACGGTCGGACGCGTCGGGCCGGTCGACGGTGGATCCGAGTCGACACCTGCCAGCACCAGGGCGAGCGACTGCTGCGGGCCGTTGCGACACGCATGCAGACCGACCGCCGGAGACGCCGGGTCGGCATCGTAGCCGTCGATCGTGAAGTCGAGCGGCACGCCGCCCTCGAACGAGCCGTCGCCAAGCCCGTGGCAGACGTCGAGCTGCAACGTGCTGCCGCTGACCAGCGCGATGTCCTGCCGGCCGTCGCCGTCGAGGTCGGCGATGGCGACAGCCTCGTACGGAAACGCGCGCACCGGCAACGCCGACTGCACGAACTGCGGTTGGCCGACCGCGGCGGGACGTGCCAGCCAGACCTCCGGCTGCTGGTTGGGAGCCGCGCCGGCACCGGGCACGACCAGCACGTCGGCAAGTCCATCGCCGTCGAAGTCGGCGGCGCGGCAGCGCCAGCTGCCGGCCGGGGCCGCGAAGCGATGCACGGCCCCGAGCGGTGGCGCCGGCCGGGCCTGCCCGAGCACGACGTGATGCACCGCCGTCGTCGCTCCGGTGTTGACGACGAACAGGTCGGGCACCGCATCGCCGTCGAAGTCGCCGGCACAGACGTCGGCCGGGCCGCGTTCGGCGGCGATCTCGTGGTCGGCGATCTGGCGCGGCGCGCCGAACCGCGTGAACATGCCGTTCTCCTGGGCCAGCAGCAGTTGCACGAACGCGACGCCGCCCTCGTCGTACAACGCCGCGAAGTCGGGCGCGTCGTCGCCGCTCGGCGCGCCGTCGAGGGCGATCGGCACGACGGCGACCGGCAGGCGATCGAGCGTGGTGCCGCGCGGCCCGAAGAACGGCTGCGGGTTCGCATACAGGAACACCTGGTCGGCGGTGACCTCGGCGGTCGCGCCGGCGAGGTCGACCTCGAGCACGACGTCGACCTGGCCGGCGCGACCGTCGGGCGACGCCGGCATCGTGAACACCAGGCGGTCGCCACTCGACGCGGCGCTGCGAAAGTCCTCCGGCGCCAGTTCGACGAGGCGGCCGCCCTTCGCGAAGCGCAGCCTGACGGCGCCGAAGTCGGGCTGCGGCAGCTGGCCGAGGATCGGGGCCGCATAGGGGACCAGCGCGGCGCCCACCAACGTGACGAGGCTGCCGCCGGTGGTCGGGCCCTGGCTCGGCAGGGCCTGGGCGATGTCAGGACGGTAGTAGACGTCGGCGACCACGCTCGACTCGCCGGCCAGACTGTCGCGCACGAACAACTCGGCCCGGCCGGGGAACGAGCTGCCGGGCACCACCGCCGAGACCAGCTTCTGGTCGGCGCCGGGTCCGTCGGCCAGC
>DAIMFJ010000344.1:304-5437 GCA_036724695.1 Planctomycetota bacterium | reverse complement strand
CGGCCGCCTTCGCGGCCGCGCAGAGCCTTCGAGAGGTTTCTCTCTCAGGCTCTGACCGGCGGGGCGCGAAGTGGCGGACGCGGATCGCCCTGCACAATGGGCGGTGGCGGCCGCCGCGGATTGCGCTAGCATGCCCGGCGAGCGGTGTGGACCGGGTGGCGGACACCTGCACCCTCCGCCGGTCACCTCGCATGTCCCAAGGCCCCTTCCTGCTCACCGTCGTCCAGGGCGACAAGTCCGAGGTGCACGGCTTCCACCAGCCGGTGGTCACGATCGGGCGATCGCGCGACTGCGACCTGTTCCTGCCGGATCGTCTGATCTCGCGGCTGCATTGCCGTATCGAACGTGACGGCGGCACCTTCCAGCTGGTCGATGCCGGCGCGCAGAACCCGGCCCGGCTGCGCGGGCGGCCGGTGATGCGCGCCGAACTGAAGGTCGGCGAGAGCTTCCAGGTCGGCGCGTACGAGATCACGCTCAGCCTGCCGGCCGCCGAGCACGGCAGTGTCGAGGAGACGCGGGCCGGCGACACGGCGCGCAGCGGCCGCGACCTGGTGGCGTTCCTGCAGATCGCGCGCGCCCTGAACGAGGAGTTCGACCTGACCCGGCTGCTGACGCAGATCGTCGACGCGGCGATCCAGCTGTGCGGCGCCGAACGCGGGTTCCTGATCTTCGCCGGGCGCCCGGCCTCCGGCGACGGCGACGACGAGGCCGGCCACACCGTCGAGGTGGCCCGCAACTTCGCGCAGGAGGAGGTGTTGTCGCCCGAGTTCAAGATCTCGCGCACGATCGCCAACCGGGTGCTGGTCACCGGCGTGCCGGAGCTGACCACCAACGCGCAGGAGGACGACCGCTTCCGCGACCTGCGTTCGGTGACCGACCTGCGGCTGCGTTCGGTGCTGTGCATCCCGATCCGCACGCACGGCGCGGTCAGCGGGGTCCTGTACGTCGACAACCGCCTGCAGCAGCAGGTCTTCCAGGAACGCGAGAAGACGCTGCTGTTGTCGCTCGCCGACCACGCCGGCACCGCGATCGCCAATGCCCGCGCGCACGACCAGCTGCGCAAGAAGCAGGGCGAACTGCAGGCGGCCCTCGACCGCGTCGACCAGCTCAACGCCGCCCTGAAGGGCCAGCTCGCCGAGACCGCGACCGAACTGTCGCAGATCCGCGACGAGATCAGCACGCAGCGCCTCGGCCTGAAGACCCGGTACGACTACAAGCAGCTGGTCGGGGCCGGTCGGGCGATGCGCGACGTGTTCCTGCTGCTCGACAAGTTCATCGACGCCGACGATCCGGTGCTGGTGACCGGCGAGTCGGGCACCGGCAAGGAACTGGTCGCCCGCGCGATCCACAGCCACAGCCGGCGCGGCAAACGACCGTTCGTCAGCGAGAACTGCGCGGCCCTGCCGGAAGCACTGCTCGAGAGCGAACTGTTCGGTCACGTGCGCGGGGCGTTCACCGGCGCGTCGGCCAACAAGAAGGGCCTGCTCGAGGCCGCCGACGGTGGTGTGTTGTTCCTCGACGAGGTCGGCGACATGCCGCTCGACCTGCAGAAGAAGCTGCTGCGAGTGCTGCAGGAGGGCGAGGTGCGGCCGCTCGGCGGCCAGGAGACCGTCAAGGTCGACGTGCGGCTGATCTGCGCCACCAACCGCAACCTCGAGCAGATGGTCCGCGACGGCGACTTCCGCGAGGATCTCTACTACCGGCTGGCGGTGCTGCCGGTGCGCATGCCGCCGCTGCGCGACCGCAAGGAGGACATCGCCCCGCTGGTGCGCCGCTTCCTCGACGACCTGCAGCGCGAATCGGGCGTGCGCACGCGGATCAGTGCCGACGCGATGACCCGCCTGGCCGCCTACGATTGGCCCGGCAACGTCCGCGAGCTGCAGAACGAGGTCCGCAAGGCGGCGATCCTGTGCGACGGCATCGTCCTCGAGGCGCACCTCAGCCTGCACGTTCGCGAAGGGCGCCGCGGTCCGGGTGTGGATCTCGTCGACGACGGCACCGTGCCCCAGGAACGCGGCACCACCTTGCCCGACATGGTGCGCGAACTCGAGGTCCGCGAGATCCAGAAGGCGTTCGCCCGCGCCAGTGGCAACAAGAGCCGCGCCGCCGAGCTGCTGGGCTTGTCGCGCTTCGCGTTGCAGCGCAAACTCGACAAGTACGCGCTCGACGCCGAGGGGCGCCCGACCGGCGCGCCACCCCGCGACGACGAGGCGAACTGACCTGCGCCGTCGCGGCGACCCATCCCGACGATGAACCTCGAACAGCCGTTCCCGGACTACGAACTGCTCGATCGCGTCGGGGCCGGCGCGATGGGCACGGTGTTCAAGGCGCGGCAGAAGAGCCTGTCGCGGATCGTCGCCCTCAAGGTGCTCAAGCCGTCCCTGGCGCGCGACAGCCGTTACGTCGACCGGTTGCGCCGCGAGGCGCGCATCGTCGCCTCGCTGAGCCACCCGAACATCGTCGGAGGGCACGACCTCGGCGAGGCCGGCGGCTACCACTACTTCGTGATGGAGTTCGTCGAGGGCAAGTCGCTGCGGCAGCTGATCCTCGAGTGGGGGATGTTCGCCGAGGACTACGTGCGACGCGTCGGCCAGCAGGTCGCGGCGGCCCTCGACCACGCCTACGAGCGCGGGGTGATCCACCGCGACGTCAAGCCCGGCAACATCCTGATCGACGACCAGGGCAACGTCAAACTCACCGACATGGGCCTGGCCAAGGGGCCGGCGGACCTGACGTTGACGCGGGACGGTGCCACCGTCGGCACGCCGCAGTACATCTCGCCCGAGCAGGCCCGCAACCCGCACGACGTCGACGTGCGCACCGACCTCTACTCGCTCGGCGCGACGCTCTACCACATGGCCACCGGGCAGCCGCCGTTCCGCGGCGACACGATGGCCGAGCTGATCACCAAGGTGCTCAACGACGCGCCGGTGCCCCCGACGCAGCGCAATCCGGCGCTGTCCGAGGGCATGGGGCTGGTGATCCGCAAGCTGCTCGCCAAGGACCTCAAGACCCGCTACCAGACGCCGCGCGAACTGCTCGACGACCTCGACCGGCTCGAACGCAGCCAACCGGTCGCCGTCGACGTCGCCGCCCTGAACGCCGAGGAACCGCACGCGGCCAGTGCGCTGTGGCGCAGCCTGTGGGTGGTCGCCGCGGCGGTGTTGCTGGCGGCGGCGGTCTGGCTCGGCATGCAGTTGCGCGACCGCGAACCCGCTGCCCCGAGCGCCGACGTCTGGCTGGCGGAACTCGACACCCGGCTGGCCGAGGTGCACACGCCCGGGGAACGGCTCAGCCGGCTGCGCGAGGCGATGCTGGCCCCGCCGAGTGGCGCCGAGCTGGGCCTCCTGCAGCGCGAACGTTCGGTGGCGACGGCACTGCGCGCCGCGGTCGATGCGGTCGCCGGCGAGGTGCTCGAAGCCGGCTGGTCCGAACTGAGCCGCTGGTTGCAGGATCCGGTGGTCTGGCCCGGCGTCGCCCGCTGGGAGGGCGAGCGGCTGTTCCCGTTGCTGCGCGGTCGGTGCGGTCTCAGTGCCGCGCAACTGCCGAGCAACCTGGCGCTGCCGCGCCTCGACCAGCTGCGCGACGCGGTGGCGACGCTGGTGCGCGACCGCGACGCAGCCCTGCTGCGGCGCTTCGACGAACACCTCGCGACCACCGTGCCGGCGCGCAGCGACGAACGCGTGCGGGCCGGCGACTTCGCGGCCGCCGATCGGCTCTGGCGCGAAGCGGCGGCCGGCTTCTTCGACGGCGTGCGCGCGCCGTTGACCGAGCGACTCGACGATGCCCTGGTGCAGCAGGTGCGCGACCGGCACAACCTCGCCAGCCAACGCGCCCGGCCGGCGATCGACGCCGCCGAGGCGGCGGTCGCCGACGCGCTGCGCGGCGAAGCCGACGAGCTGGCGCGGGCCCTGCGCGAACGGCTCCTGGCCGGCGCCGAACCCGAACGGCTCGGCAGCCTGTTGGCGCAGTGCCAGCGGGAGATGCTGCAGACCTGGCCGGCGGCGGCCCGGTTTCGCGTCGGTCGCGACCCGTGGCCGACCGTCGAGCAGTCCTGGCATGCGCTCGAACGCGAGATCGCCGCGTTCGCCGCCCAGCAGGCCGGCCAGCGGTTCGAGCGGCAGCTCGACCTGGTCTGGCGGACGTTCTGCAAGGCCAGTGCGCCCGAAGCCCTGCGCGTGCTCGACCTGGTGGCGCCGCAGGCCCCGACCGGCGCGGCGCTCGACGTGCATCGCCGCGCCTTGACGGCCGCCGCCGAGGTCGCCGAACGGGTGCTGCGCAGCCTCGTCCAGCAGAACCGCGCGGTCGCCGTGTACGCCCGCCACGGTGCGGTGGCGCTGCGCGCCGAGGCGACGCCTGACGGCATCGTGCTGTGGAGTCAGGCCAGCGACCAGCCGGCGCGCCGCACCGCGCTGGCGGAGTTCCGACTCGGCGATCTGCTGACGATCCTGTCCGGGGACGGCGACGACCCACTGCGCGGCCTCGAACCGGCGCGACGCGAGCTCGGGCTGCTCGTCTATGCGATGCTCGGCGACGATCTCGACGGCATCGCCGGCCGCCTGCAGGCGCACGGCGACGAGTCGGTGCGCACGGCGGTCTGGCCGCGCCTGCTGGCCGAGCGGCAGGCGGACGGCGAAGCCTGGCTCGACCGCGACAGCGTGTTCGCGCGGCTGCGCGCGGTGCTGGCCGCGGCGCGCCAGGACGGCCGGCTGCTCGACGTCGAGGCCGCGCTGCTGGCCTGTGAACGACGGGTGCCGCGCGACGAACTGCTGCCGGCCGAGCGGCAGGCGCTGCTCGAGGCCAGCGGCTGGCTGCAGCTCGAACGCCGCCGTCGGCAGACCGCCGAACAGCTGACGGCCGCCGCGCCGCGCGGTGCGGTCGTGGCGGTCGAGCACGACGCCGGCGCGTTGACGGCGGTCGTGCGCCTGGATGGTGCCGGCATGCAGCCGGATGCCGCGGACGGTTGGCAGCTGCAGGAAGGGGCGGTGCTCGAGTTCGCCGGGGGGGCGCGGCCGTGGAGCGCCATCGCCACCCAGCAACTGCGCTGCGCAACCGGTCTCGATGCCGCGGTGCGCACGGTGCGCATCGACTTCGACGTGGTGTTCCCGGCGCGCGACGCCGGCCGTCGGGCCT
>DAIMFJ010000344.1:0-294 GCA_036724695.1 Planctomycetota bacterium | reverse complement strand
GTGCGAGTTCCGGGGCGTGGCGGTGATGGTCGCGCTGGACGGCAACGACGGGGTGCGCGCCGCGGTCGTCGACGGCGATCCGCGCCGCGCCGAACCGGCCCAGCGGGCGTTCGAGCGGGCCCTGCAGGAGGCGCTCGGGCCGCCGCGTGCGGTCGCGGTGCCGCGCGGTGTGCACCGGCTGTCGCTGCAGCTGCAACTGGCGCGCAACCTCGGTCGGGCCAACGCCATCGTCGCTCTCGACGGCGTCGAATTGACCCAGGCGAACGTGGTGGTCGACCCACGCGCGAACGGCAC
>DAIMFJ010000343.1:4477-5495 GCA_036724695.1 Planctomycetota bacterium | reverse complement strand
CAGGCGCTGACTTGCTTCTGATCTCCTACTTCCGCTCCGCATTCGGCGAATCCACGCGCGACGCGAGGTAACGCGGCAGCAGTAGATCAGCGCAGCTCGCCGCCCGCCTTGTCCGACCGCTTCTCCAGCTTGCCACGCGTCGTCGCCTCAGCCTTGGCACCCGATTCGACGGTCGCCGGCTTCTGCGCCGAGACGACCTGCCGCTGGCCCTGGCGCACGATCTCGACCTCGACCTTGCCCCCAGCGGCGACGCCAGCCAGTGCCTGCCGCACGTCGGCCGGCGACGCGATCGGCTGGCCGGCGACCTGCAGCACGATGTCGAGCCGCTGCAGGCCGAGACGTTCGGCCAAGGAGCCCCCGCTCACCGCTTCGACCAGCAGGCCCTGCTCGGGGTCGAGGCCGAGGTATTCGCGCAGTTCGTCGCCGATCGACTCACGCACCTGCACGCCGAGCAGTTCGCCGCGCGCCAGCGCCTGGGCGGTCGTGGCGGGATCGTTGGACGGCTGCGGCGCGGCCTGGAACAGGTCCGGTTCGATCTCGATCACCGGCTGGCGCGCCCCCGGCTGCACCTGCCGCCACTGCAGGCGCGGGCTCAGGCCCATGCTCCAGCCGGGCGTCCCGCCAAAGCGCCCCTGCAGGTTCAAGACGCCGGGGTACTGGCGCTGGAACTCCGCCATGCTCGGCGCTTCGTAGGTCTTGGTCTCGACCTCGCCATCGGCGTTGCGCGATTGGACCTCGACCTTGACCGCACCGTCGGGGCCGACCTGCAGGTTCATGCTCTGCGAGCTGCCGGTCCCACCCTGGGCACGTTGCATCTGGTCCTGCAGGTCGCGGAAGAAGTCGTCGCCGAAGAAGCTCCGGCGCGGCACCGCGACCCCGAAATCGCGCTCGATCTCGCCGAACATCGCGTCGAAACGACGCTGCATCTCGGCGAACGGGTCATCCTGGCGATCGTCCGCCGGCCTACGCCCCGGCGCGGCCGGATCCTGGCCCGGGAGCGACTGCCTGGTCTCGGCAG
>DAIMFJ010000343.1:3561-4467 GCA_036724695.1 Planctomycetota bacterium | reverse complement strand
CCGGCCCCTGCCTCACCCCGTTCGATCTGCCGGACCAGCCGGCGCGCGCGCCACTGCACCTCGCCGTTGTCGGCGGCTTCGGCCGCCTTGCGCAGTTCGGGCAGCGCGGCGTTGCCGAGTTCGCGCAAGGCCCGTTCGGCGGCGACCCGGTCGCGGAAGTCCTCGGCGCCCAGCTGCTCGATCCAGGATGCCGTCGACCGGCTCGCCTTGGCGGCGGGGTCCTGGGCAGTCGGGTCCTGACTCGATGGAGCCCAGGTCGCGGGAGCCTGGTCGGCCGCAGCCGCAGGCTGGGTCGCGCGGGTGGCGGTGGCGGGATCGGCCGGCAGCAAGGCGAGCAGGCCAGCGCTGGCAACACACGTGAGGAGGCGCAGATCGATCATCGGGGTCACCTGTCGGGAATGCCGCGGCCGGCTGGCCGCGCTGCGGCCCTCGACGCATGGTGGCCGCGAAGACTCCCTCCACCAGGCCCCGTCACCCCCGGGAATTCCGCCCCGACTGCCCGCCCGGCGGGCGCCCGGGCGTCCCTCACCCGGACAGCGGCTGCCCCATCGCGCGGAACTTCCGGTAGCGCTCGGCGAGCATCTGCTCGACCGGCAGCGCCTGCAGTTCGGCCAGCCAGGTCAGGATCTGCGCCTTGACCCGTTCGATCGTGCCCTTGGGGTCGCGGTGCGCACCGCCGAGCGGCTCTTCGATCACCGTGTCGACCAGGCCCAGGCGCTGCAGGTCCTTGCTGGTCAGCTTCAGCGCGTCGGCGGCCTCCGGCGCCTTGTCGCCGGCCTTCCACAGGATCGCCGCACAGCCCTCCGGCGAGATCACCGAGTAGTAGCTGTTCTCGAGCATGCCGACGCGGTCGCCGACGCCGATGCCGAGCGCGCCGCCCGAACCGCCCTCGCCGATCACGATGCA
>DAIMFJ010000343.1:0-3551 GCA_036724695.1 Planctomycetota bacterium | reverse complement strand
GCCGATCGAGCGCTTGAAGAGCTCGGTGTGCTCGACGATCGGCACGCGGATCTCGAACATCTCGTAGATGTTCTGCGCGATCGCCGCGGCCTGGCCGCGCTCCTCCGCGACGATGCCCGGATAGGCGCCCGGGGTGTTGATGAACGTCACGATCGGCAGGCGCATCTTCTCGGCCAACCGCATCTTCTGCATCGCCTTGCGGTAGCCCTCGGGGTGCGCGCAACCGAAGTTGCAGGCCAGGCGGTCCTTGACGGTCTTGCCCTTGCGGTGGCCGACCAGCAGGAAGCGCACGCCGGCCATGCAGGCCAGCCCGGTGACGATCGCGCGGTCCTCGCCGAACACCCGGTCGCCGTGCAACTCGACGAAGTCGTCGAGCATCAGCGACAGGTAGTCCGAGGTCAGCGGCCGGTCGGCGTGGCGCGCCACGTTGACGCGTTCCCACGGCGACAACTTGCCGTACACCTCGGCGGTCTCGCGGCGCTTGCGCGCCTCGAGCAACTCGATCTCGCCGTCGAGGTCGAGGTGGGTCTCCTGCTTCAGCTTCGTGAGCTCTTCGATCTTCTGCTGCAGTTCGACCAGCGGCCGTTCGAACGCGAGGCCATCCTGCAACGCGGACTTGGCGGGGGTTTCGCTCATGGTGACCCGCCTACTCTAAATCCCCGCCCCCACCGAAGTCGCGCCCGCGGCGACAATTCGCGCCGCGGCGGCCGGACCACGCCGGCGGTCCCACCGGGCCAGCCGGCGAGACGCCGGGTCAGAGCCCGTATTCCTTGATCTTGCGATACAGCGTGCGCTCGGACAGGCCCATCGCCTTGGCCGCCTTCTGCCGGTTGCCGCCGGTCAGCTCCAGCGAGACCCGGATGTGGTTGCGCTCGACCTCTTCCCAGGTGCGGCCGGCCAGGAACTGCCAGACGTCCTGGTCGGTCGGCAGCGGCGCCCAGATCTCCGGCGGCAGGTCGTTGCGGGTCAGGATGTTGCCGCGGGCGCGCACCACCATCGACTCGATCGCGTTGCGCAGTTCGCGCACGTTGCCCGGCCAGTCGTACTGGACCAGCGCGACCAAGGCCTCGCGATCGATCGACTCGACGTCCTTGCCGTGCAGGCGCGCGAAGTGCAGCAGGAAGTGCTCGACCAGCAGCTTGATGTCCGAGCGGCGTTCGCGCAGCGGCGGCAGTTCGATCGTGACGACCTTGAGCCGGAAGTAGAGGTCCTGCCGGAAACTGCCGTCCTTGACCTTCTGCAACAGGTCGGCGTTGGTCGCCGCCAGCACCCGCACGTCGACCTGGCGCAGCTTGTTGTCGCCGACCCGGGCGACGGCGCGTTCCTCGAGCACGCGCAGCAGCTTGATCTGCGTCGGCAACGGCATCTCGCCGACCTCGTCCAGGAACAGCGTGCCGCCGGCGGCGTACTCGAACTTGCCCTCGCGGTCGGCGACCGCGCCGGTGTAGGCCCCCTTGACGTGCCCGAACAGCTCGCTCTCGATGGTGCCTTCGGACATGCCGCCGCAGTTCAGCGCGACGAACGGCCGGCGGCTGCGCGGCGACAGGTTGTGCACCGCGCGCGCGATCAGTTCCTTGCCGGTGCCCGACGGTCCGAGGATCAGCACCGACGCGTTGGTCGGCGCGATCTGCCGCACCAGCGCCAGCACGCGCTGCATCTTCGGGTCCTGGCCGACGATGCCCTCGATGCCGAACGTGCGCTCCAGCTGACCGCGCAGGTCGTCGTAGGCGACGTCCTTCTGGTGGTCCTCGAGCGACTTCTTGACCTTCGCGCGCAGATCGCCGAGTTCGACCGGTTTCTCGACGTAGTAGGTGGCGCCGCGCTCCATCGCCTGCACGGCGACGTCGCGACTGCCGTGCCCGGTCAGCATCACGACCCGGCAGTTGGCGTAGTGGCCCTTGGCCGCTTCGAGCACCGCGAAGCCGTCGCCGTCCTTCATCACCAGGTCGGTGACGACGACCGCGAAGCGCCGGTTGGCGAGCAACGCCTTGGCCTCGACGACGCCGCCGGCGACCGTGATGTCGACCGGCAGCACCTCGAGCGCGGCGACCAGGGTCTCGCGCAGCAGTTCGTCGTCGTCGACGACCAGGATCGGGGTGACGTTCACGCGCTGGCCTCCGTCTCGTCGGCGACCTGGCCGTTCTGCGGCAGGCGGATCGAGAACTGCGTGCCCTTGCCGACCTCGGACTGCAGCGTCAGCGTGCCGCCGTGCTCCTCGACGACGCGCCGCACGGTCGGCAGGCCGAGGCCGGTGCCGGTCTTCTTGGTCGAGAAGTAGGGTTCGAAGACCCGCGACTGCAGCTCGGGAGCGATGCCAGCACCGGTGTCGGTGACGCGGATCGTCACCGCGCCGGGCTCGACGGAGGTCGAGACCAGGATCTCGCCCCCCTGCGGCATCGCCTCCTTGGCGTTGCGGATCAGGTTGACGACCGCCGCCTGCAGATGATCCCAGTCGACGGCGATCTCGCCGACGCCGGCCCCGGCGAACAGCCGCAGCGAGATGCCGGCGTCGCGCAGTTCGGGTTCGTGGAACTCGACCAGCATGCGCAGCTTCTCGTTGAGGTCGACCGGGGCCAGCCTGGGCTCCGGCGCGCGTGCGAAGCCGAGGAACTCGTCGAGGATGCTCTGCAGCCGTTTGACCTCGCTCTGCACGGTCGCCAGCCGCTTCTGCGTGCGTTTGTCGCGCGGCGACTCGGCGCCGGCGAAGTCCTCGGCGACCAACTGCAGGTTGAGCCCGATCGTGCTGAGCGGGTTGCGCACCTCGTGCGCGAACCCCGCGAGCAGCGTGCCGAGGCGCGCCAGTCGCTGGGTGCGGAGTCGGGTGAGCCGTTCTTCGCGGGCGGGCTGGGACATCGAGGCGAATACGATAGGCGCGCGACCCGGCGAATGCTCGCGCCGGCTGCCGTTTCGATTTCCCGCGCCAGCGGCGCTACTGTTCCTGCCATGGCCGAGCCCAGCCGTCTGTCGACCGCGGCGAACCGCCCCACCCTGCTCGCCGCGATCGGCGCGCAGCTGCGGGCCGGCGGCGGCTGCGTGCTGCCGACCGAGACCACCTACCTGTTGGTGACCGCCGACCTCGGCAGTGCGGCGGCCCGCGCGGCGACACGGCTGTTCGTCGACACCGCCGCGGTGCGCGCCGCCGGCTACCGCCTGCCGCCGCGACTGGCCCGCCTGGCCGCGCGCTACTGGCCTGGCCCGCTGACTCTGACGCTCGACCATCCGGAGCATGGGCCGACCGCCGTGCGCGTGCCCGGCCACGAACTGCTGCGCGCCGTGCTGGCGGCCCACGGCGGACCACTCGGCGGCCGCGAACTGCGCACCGCCGACGGCAAGGCCGCCACCACGGCCGACGCCGCGACCAGCACGCTCGGCGCACCGTTGCCGCTGGTCGTCGACGGCGGCCGGACCGCCCTCGGCGACGCCGGCACCCACGTGCGCGCCGATGGCGCGCGGCAGGTCGTCGACGGCGACCGCCACCAGTAGGCGCACGAGGTCCAGGACACCGCAGCGCGTCAGGTGCTGTTCGTCTGCACCGGCAATACCTGCCGCTC
>DAIMFJ010000342.1:5292-5624 GCA_036724695.1 Planctomycetota bacterium | reverse complement strand
TCGCCGGCGGGTGGGCGACCGATCACCACCGAGACCGATGCGCAGGGGCGCTTCACGCTGCTCGCCAGCGGCAACCAGCCGGCGCGGTTGTTCGTGCAGGCGCGACTGCACGTGCCGTACGCCGAACTGGTGGCGCCGGGTGCGGCGTTCGCCGACTACGACCTCCTGCCGGCGGTGCCGACGACGCGCGCGGCGCGCGGCCTGAGCGCCTTGCTGTGCGGTGCGGTCGTCGATGCCCGCGGCCAGCCGCTCGCCGGCGCGATCGTGCGCTGGGTGCCCGACCGCCCCGAGCTGCCGGCGGAGCTGCCGACCGGGCGACGCAGCCTCGAAGG
>DAIMFJ010000342.1:1942-5282 GCA_036724695.1 Planctomycetota bacterium | reverse complement strand
ACCGCGCGCGACGGCTCGGTTGCGCTCGAGACGCGGCATTTCGGTTCGGGTCGGCTGTGCCTGCCCGAGGACGTCGGCAACCCGGCCCGCGGCCTGCGGGTCGAGGCGATCGCCGGCCAGACCCAGAACGGTTTGACGCTGCGGCGCTGATGCGGAGGCGACGATGACGATCGGTGATTGGGAACGCCTCGGCGACGAGGAACTGCTGCGCTATCTGGTGTTCCGCATCCGCCGGTCGCGGCGTCGCTCGCCGCGCACCGGCGTCGAGATCGGCTTCTTCCTGCTCGACACCCGCGATTGGGTCAACGTGATCCCGATCACCACGCGCGGCGAACTGGTGCTGGTGCGCCAATTCCGGCACGGTTCGGACCGGGTCTCGCTGGAGATCCCGGGCGGCATCGTCGACCGCGAGGATCGCGATCCGACCGCGACCGCTGCGCGCGAGCTGCGCGAGGAGACCGGCTACGTCGCCGAATCCGTGCAATCGCTCGGAATCACGCGTCCCAATCCGGCGTTCATGACGAATACCTGCCACGTCTTCCTGGCCACCGGGTGCCGGTTGGACGGCGATCTGCAGATGGACCCCGGCGAGGATCTCGAGGTGATCACCCTCCCCCTCGCCGAGCTCGACGCGGCGATCGCCGACGGCCGCCTCGACCATGCGATCGTGCTGGCGGCACTGGCCCGCTGGCGCGCGCTGGGTAGCCCGGGGGCGTAAGTTCGGCCGAGGCGTAAGTTCTGGCCCAGGTTCGGCTACCTGGGATGCTCCCGCCGCCCACCTCGAGGATCTTTCGTTGCAACGCTCGCTGCCCGCTGTCCTGCTCGCGCTGTTGGCGCTCGCCGCAGGAGCCTGGTTCCTGCTCCGTTCCGATGCTCCTCCGCCAGCGCCGACGGATGTGGGCGCTGTTTCCGGCGGACCGGATAATGCGACCGTCGTCGCCGTGGCCGGTGATGGTGCGACCGGATCGGGATCCGGCACGACCGAACGGCAGGCGGTGGCGCTCGGTCGAGACGGCCTGCTCGGCGATCCCGAAATCCAGGCGGGCCTGACCGGGTTCCGCGGCCGCATCGTCAGCCACGACCAGGTGCCGGTCGCCGACTGCGGCGTGCGCATCTACCGGTTCGCCCAGGACACGATCCTGCCCGAGGGCGTCGACCTGTTCGCCGACGAGCCGACGATCGAGCCGCAGTACGTGGCCGGCGAGGCGCGCACGCAGAACGACGGCCGCTTCGAGATCACCGGGGTCTGGCCGCGCGCGTTCTACATGCTGTTCGGCGGCATCGACACGGATGCGCCGATGCGGCAGCTGATCACCCGCACCCCGTTGCCCGGCGAGATCGTCGATCTGGGCGACATCGTGCTGCCACACGCCGGCGTGATCGTCGGCACCGTCGTCGACGAAGACGGCGAAGCGTTGCCCGGCGCCCTGGTGCGCGCCGTCGACCTGCCCGGCACCGTCGTCAGCTTCTTCCCGGTCGAGCGCTTCGATCCGCAGGGTGCGATCCTGGTCCGCGAACCTTCCGCGCCGATGCGGGTCGTCGAGATGCCGAAGTGGGCCAAGCGCGCATTCGACGAGCTGCCGATCCCGACCACGACCAGTGGTGCCGACGGCAAGTTCCGGCTCGTCGGCGTGGTGCCCGGCAGCAACTTCTTCGCGGTCACCGCGCGCGGCTTCCTGTCCGAGACGCGGCCCAGCGTGGTGGTGCGCGCCGGGCAAGAGCGCAACGTCGGCGAAATCCGCGTCAAGCGCGGCGAGGAGCTGATCGGCAAGGTCGTCGACGCCAAGGGCGAGCCGGTCGAAGGGGCCGAGGTGTTCGCCGGCGCGACGTTGAGTGCCGTGCCGTTCGATCTGGCGACCCGCGTCGGCAAGAGCGACGCGGAGGGCAAGTTCCAGGCCGAAGGATTCGCGCCCGGCAAGGTCACCGTCGCCGCGCGCCGCGGTCGCGGCCAACCGTGGATCCTCGCCGAGCCGCAGCCGGTGATGAACGACGTCGTCGTGACGCTGCCGGCCCTGCTCGGCCTCGTCGCCGACGTGCGCCTCGCCGATGGCAAACCCGCCGCCAACGCGCGGCTGCGGCTGCTGCAGGGGCGCGCCGGCGAGGGTGCGGCCGAGCTCGCGGTGATGGGCATGGTGCCGCCCGTCGACCTGCGCGACCGCGTCGAACCGACCGAGGACGGCAAGTGGCGGATCTCGAACCTGCTGCCCGGCCGCTACACGCTGCTCGCCGAGGCGCCGGGCCACGCGGTCGCGTTCACGCCGCTCGAGATCGTCGATGCCGACGCCACCGTCGGCGTGCAGCTGGTCGCCAAGCGCGAGTTCACGGTCGCGGTCGTCGGCCCGGACGGCAAGCCGATTCGCAACGCCGCGATCTACGCGGTCGGCCGCGGCAAGGGCAAGGTCTTCGACATGCCGATCCACTGCGGGCGGACCGGCGAAGACGGGCGCCTGGTGGTCGGCAAGATCGACGCCGAGACGGCGCGCGTCAGCGCCGACCACCCCAAATGGGGCCTCGTGCACGGCGAGGTGACCTGGGGCGAAGAGCTGGTGCTGCGCATGAGTGCACCCGGCGAGTTGCGTGGCCAGGTGCTGCAGAACGGCAAGCCGCCGGCGCTCGGCGAGTTCACCGCGACGCTGGAGTTCCGTTCGACCGGCCCGCGCGGTGCGCTCGACGACATGCCGATGCTGCAGAACGTCGCCGCCGACGGCACGTTCGGCGCGCGGGCGCTGCAGCCGGGCGACTACCGGGTCGGCCTTGTCAAGGCGCTCGATTCGCTGCGTTCCCCGGGTGGCGTGTTCGCGTTGGCGCAGGACATGTTCCTCGCCAACCGCCTGCCGCGCGAGACCGCGAAGATCGCGTCGGGCCAGGTCACCGAGGTCAAGCTCGAAGCCGGCGAGAAGCCGATCGACGGGCCGACGGCATCGTTGTCCGGGTCGGTTACCGTCAACGGTCGCGTCGGCGAAGGCTATGCGGTGGTCGCCAGTCGCAACGGCGAACGCTTCACGGCGCGCAGCGACGCGCGCGGCCAGTTCGTGCTGCAGACGGTACCGGCCGGCAAGCTCGACGTGGCGCTGCTGCCGCCGGCGACCGAAGGGTTCATGGCACGGCCGGGCAGCAGTCTGTGGGAGACCCAGCTCGAGCTGAGCTCGGCGGAGGCCAAGGTGCTCGACATCGACCTCAACACCGGCACGATCGCCGGCATCGTCACCGACGGTACCGGGGCGCCGGTGTCGGGTGCCGCCGTGTTCGCCGAGCTGCAGAGCAAGGAGAACTCGCGCACGCGCCAGTTCACGGTCGCCGACGCGCAGGGCCAGTTCCGCCTCGCGCCGGTCGTCGAAGG
>DAIMFJ010000342.1:0-1932 GCA_036724695.1 Planctomycetota bacterium | reverse complement strand
ACCTGGTCGCTGACCGCCAGCGCGCGCGGCGAAGGGGCTGGCCGCGGCCAGCTCGAAGGGGTGCAGGTCGGGGCTGGCGCCACGGTCGACGGACTGCGGCTGCAGCTGGTGCCGGCGGTGCGCTGCGAAGGGCGCGTCGACCTCGCTTCGTTCGGCGCCGAGAAGCCGCGCTGGGCGTGGTTGGCGTTCCATCGGCCGCCGACCGATGGGCAAGGCGAGGTCGGCCAGCAGGTGTCCGGCGTCGGCATCTCGATCGAGGACGGGCGGTTCTCGACCACCGAACTCGAGGCCGGAATCTACCGCGTGCGGCTGTGGGGCGGCTTCGAACGCGGCAACAACAAGACGTGGTACTGCGGCGAGCTCGTCGTACCGGCCGCGGGCGTCAAGGACGTGCTGCTGCGGCCGTTGGCCGAGTCCTCGGCGCAGATCCGCTGACCCAGCGAGCTGCTCCTGCTGGGCGGCCTCAGGCCAACCGGGCGGCGTTGCGCTGCCCGAGGGCGACCCGCAGCTGTGCGGTCAGGTTGGTCCCGCCGTGCGTCTCGACCGTCACCAGCATGCCCTTGCGCAGCGGGATCGTCAGCCCGTCGCGCCCGTGCAGCAGGTAGGCGAACAGTTCGCCGAGCTGCGGCTCGTGGCCGACCAGGGCGACGCTGCCGACACCGCCGAGCAGGGCCTTCTCGAGCAGCTCGACGACGCGCAGGACCGGCTCTTCGGGCCGCAGCTGCTCGAACTCCTGCATCTCGCCCTCGAAGCGCACCGCCTTGGCGAACACCTCGGCCGTCTGCCGGGCGCGCGTCAGCGGGCTGACCCACAGCTCGAGCGGCGCCTCGGCGATCTCCCGCCAGGCCTTGGCGGCGCGGCGCAGCCGTTCTTGGCCTTCTTCGGTCAGTTCGCGGAGGTCGTCCCGATGGTCGAAACGCATGTCTTCGGCGACGCCGTGACGGAGCAGGTGGATCAGCATGGGTAGGTGGCCATGGTGCGGCGATCACCCTACCCGGCGAACGCCCCTCCGCGCCATGGTGCTTGCTGCTACCCTTCTGGAGTGTCCGCCGCACCGGAATCGCGCCGTCCCCCGCCTCGCCGCTCGCGCCGACCTGGCCCCGAGCCGAATCGGGGCCGGCTGCCGCTGGCGGTCTGGTTCGTGCTGCTGGCGCTGCTGGGGCTGCTCGGCTGGCGGCTCCTCGAAGGCGACCGCCTGACCAAGGTCACGTTGCGCGTCGCCCCGCGCGCCGAGGTTCCCGCCCCCGAGCTGGCGCTGACGTTCTATCCCGACCAGCTGGCCTTCACCGCCGTGTCGCCGCCGCCGCCGCTCGGCGAAGCGAAGCTGCCGGCCGGCGGCGAGGTGACGGTCGGCCCGGACCTGGTGCCCGAACGGGCGCTGGTGCGCTACCAGGGGGCTGGGGTCGGCACCGGCTTCCTGTTCGTCGCCAGCGGTCGCGAGGTGCCGATCGCGCTCGAGCCGCCCGGTTCGCTGTGGGGCCGGGTGGTGACGCCGCGGCCGTACTGGTGGTTCGGCTGGCGCAGCTGCAGCGCGCCAGTGGTCGGTGCCGACGTGCTCGCGATGGGCGGCGGCGAACACGGCGTGCCGCTGGTCGCGGCGACCACGCAGGCCGACGGTTCGTTCGAGATCGACGGCTTGGCCGTCAAGGTCTCGCCGCTGGCGATGCGCGTGCGGGCGCCGGGCTTCGCGCTGGTGCATGCGCCGGTCGACCTGGCCCAGAACGCCCGCGGCGGCCACCTGGTGCGGTTGCCAGCGGCCCCGCTGCGCCGCGGCACGGTCGACGCCCCGGCCGACTGCGATCGCAGTGCGCTGGCGGTGCTGGCGCGCGGACTGCCCGGCGTGCACACCGCGGTCGCGGCCGACGGCACGTTCGCGCTCGACCACGTGCCGGCCGAACTCGAACCCGAACTGCTGGTGCTCGGTCTGCCCAG
>DAIMFJ010000341.1:0-5627 GCA_036724695.1 Planctomycetota bacterium | reverse complement strand
TATTCGGCCACCTTGTAGAACCGATCGACGACCGCCTGCTGCCGGTCCGGACCTTCAGGCCATATGATCAACGATTGGTAAGCGGACCCTGCCTCCAGGGCGCGATCAAGCAACCAATTGTTGGTGGTCAGATCTGCCCAGGCATAGCCCTGCTGGAGAAATGCGTGCTGCTCCTGCCTTCTGGTATAGCCCCAGACCTGGTCGTTGCAGACGGACGTGAAGAATCCACTCTGAATCTTGAACCCGAGACCCGTGCCAGACCACACCGTCGGTGGAAACGCCTGATTGGTCGATTGGATCTGCCTCGTCGCCGCTTTGAACTCGGCAGTTGCAGGGGGAGTTATGGACCAGTTTGCTGGGTACTGAAGGTAATCCAGCGGCGCAGGCTTGTCGGCGGTCCCGGCGGAGCCGAACGACCAGTCGAACATGCGGTCGGCTGAATGCCGTGCAGGGACTGGGCCGAAAATACCACTGTATATGAGGTACTTCTCGGCGGACGAATAACCCGCAGCCATCAAAGCGGTCTTGCCCGTGCCAAGGGCAGTCCGCACCGGGATTGGCGACATCTGCGAGGAAAATACACTGCCGTTCTTGTCGACAGCGCAGAAGTTGACCTGGTATATGGCACGATTCGTGCGCGGATGCACATCATCGACGTCTGACGCATGCGCTATCTCCCAGAAATCTCGCATAAGCAACCAGTGCCCGTCTCCACCATCGACTGCAACGTCCATTGGCGATCGAACTGCGACGACCATAGGGCTTGTCACAGGCTGGCCGCTCTCGTCGAATTCGGCAGCATTCCAAAACCGCATACGCGACATCGGCGGCCGCGAGGTGTTTCCGCTGTGCGCCCAACGAACACGCCATTGCGGCGCGCCGTTGGGAGTGATTTCGACGCGCTCCCCATAGACGATCGGGACGCGCGGCTGAATGTTGGAATTGAGGGCGTAGGCGACAACCTCGGACACCCTTGGCAAGACGAAACCGAACGATTTGGCGCGCCATATTGGGACCTGCCCCGCCGGCCCCGTCAGAGTCGACTTCAATGGAATACTCTCCTGGACAAGCGGCTGGTAGACATCATTCGTATTACTGGCATCGTGATAATACGAGTAATATTGGAATGGGGTCGCAGGAACACCATTGGGAGGACTGACACTCTGCTCTTTCAGTCGCAGCACGAAACGATCGGTATGATTGGGGGCGCCCAGAGTCCCGCCGACGGCAACGTTGCGATTGTGGCCAGAGAAGAAGGTCGCCGATGCATAAGGCACATGCCCGAAGAAGTCGAGCGTCGGCGTCGAGTGCTCCGGGGGAATGACCCGCACATGCGCAGTCCAAAGGTGATTTGGGGTATCCTTGAACTGCGTGGCAATGTCTGGGCCGAATGAGGGCAAACCCTGATGCGGATCCGCCAGCAACCCCGGGTACATCTGGCCTCCCTGCTGGCAATACAATCCAGACCATGCGAACGAGTTGGATCCGCACATTGCCGAAGGACCACCCGGTAGAGCTGCAACGTGCGCACGCATGTCGTGCAGCAGCTGCTGAGCTCGACCAAGTGCCTGCGGATCGGCGTCGTGATCCTCGTCCACGAACTCCTCCGGTTCACCGTAACCTCCGGACTCCTGGACCCGATTTGCCGAGTTCACCACCCCTTCGAACGCGCCGAACATCGACCAGGTCGCGGAAGTCCAACCGCCCTGCGAGAGAACGTCGAGAAGCTGGATGGGGTCGTTGTAGACCCAGGAAAGCGTCGGTCCCAGGGCGTGGAGACGATTGCCATCGAGCCAGTTCTTCAACACGAGCTCTGGACCACCCACGGCACTTTGCACTTGCTGCCGGTAGGCATTCGCCCCCGCAGTGTACGCTTCGCAGTTGTCGTAGAAGTTGTAGTTGTAGGCGGCCAGGGCTGCGTTCGTCGGGGCAAACATGGTTCGCAACTGCGACGCCGATTTGCCCTTTGTGCTGAGGTGAGACCGGAGAGCGTGGACGGTGATGTCGTTGATGACACCCGCATTATCCAGGCGCACTGGCGTCAGTTCACCCCGCGCTGCCCGGCAGTTGTACTGGATCCACAACAAGCC
The DNA here is from genome assembly GCA_036724695.1 of Planctomycetota bacterium. Taxonomy (GTDB): domain Bacteria; phylum Planctomycetota; class UBA1135; order UBA1135; family UBA2386; genus JACKIC01. Next base: position 3,537 of record DAIMFJ010000341.1, on the reverse strand, counting down.
GTCCCGGGCCTGTTCGTAGCCAAGCGCGTACCATGCAGACAACTGGTTACTCGCCACGATGTGCGGCACGCCGTTCGGGTCGCGGTACACCGTCGCCACCGGATTGTACCCGGACGGCCCGGAATTCGACGACGCCTGCCCACCTCCAAGCAATGGACCCTGGGCGAGCACCGAAACGGTGCTACCGAGCGCTACAGAGAGAGAGAGAGAGAGAGAGAGAGCCTTCACCAGCGTTGCCTTCCTTCGTGATCCAGCGAGCCTTGCCGTCTCGACCCTTCCCGACAACGGCGGCGCTGCATGGCACAGCCATCACCCGCCACCAGCCAAACCGGTGCCGAGCTTCCGCGCCACGACTTCCACGTGCGCCGCAACATGCACGACACTCTCAGCGCCTTCCGCGCCGCTGTCAAGCCCCCATCCCATGGAACTCCAGCCCCACCGCACCCCTACGTATCAACCCCTACGCCCCAACCCTTTCACCGCCGCACCGCCAGTCGCCCCAGCCCCCGCAATGCCACCGCCCGTTCGGGCACGTTGGTGGTCACGAAATCACAACCGAACGCCGCCGCCCCGAGCAGATGCAGGTCGGCGTCGACCGTGTAGACGCACAGCAGATAGCCCTGCGCGCGCAAGATCGTCGCGGTGTCCAGGTCGAGCGCGGTGTGCGACCAATGCACGAAACCGGCGCCGGTGCGTGGCAGGTCCTGCAGCAGGGCGGCGGTCGGGGCTTTGCCAGACAAAGCCCCCAGGGCCAGGCGGGGCTCGAGTTGGTGCACTTCGGCCAGCCAATCCCAATCGAAGGCCTGTACCAGCACGTCGTCGAGGCGGCCGAGGCGGCGCAGTTCTTCGACCAGCGAACGGGCCGCGCCGCCCTTGCGTTCGATCATCGGCACTGCTGGGCCGATCGCGGCCAAGGCCTCGGCCAGGGTCGGCAGGCGTTCGCCCTGGAATTCGGCGCCCTTCCAGGCGCCGGCGTCGAGTTCGCGCAATTGGGCAAGTGTCAGGTCGCCGACCTTGACCCCTTTGCGGCCGAGGCGGCGCACGGCGTCGGTGGTGCGATCGAGGGTTTCGTCGTGCAGGCAGACCCAGGTGCCGTCCTGGCTCTGCCAGACGTCGAACTCGACCAGCTGGGCGCCGGCGGCGACGGCGCGCTGCATGGCGACGACGGTGTTCTCCGGGGCGGCGGCACTGGCGCCGCGGTGGGCGACGACCAGCGTGCCGGCCTTGGCGGCGGTGCGCAGCTGGTCGAGCAGTTGGCTCGCGGGCGGGACGGGGGGTCGCGGCGTGGTCTCGGTCATGCCGGTCGTCGACAGGGCCAGGGGGGTGGCGGCGCAGCAGAGCGCCAGGGCGAGGAGCAGCGGGTGGGCCATGCCGGCGAGTGTGCCGGCGACGGGTGGGCGAAGGCAGCTCGTGGCCGAAGTTTCACGAATCCTTGACCTCGCCCCGTTCGGCCTGCCGCTGCAGCAGCCGGCGCACCTGCGCTTGTTTGTCGGCGTCGAAGCGGTAGCGGTAGAGGATCACCGCGGCGGCGACGAAGAAGATGCCGACGCCCGGCCCGAACTGCAGCCGGAGCGTCCATTGCATGCCTTCGGATTGCACTTCGTTGGGCCGGAAGCCGGCCAGGTCGAGCAGCAAGCTCGCCGCGGTGATCGACAAGGCGCGCGCCAGCTTGCTGGCGAAGCGCCAGACCCCGAAGTAGAGCCCCGAGCGCAATTGGCCGGTCATCACCCGGTCGTGGTCGATGACGTCGGTCAGCAGTGCGTCGATCAGCACGATGCAGCCGACCAGACTGCCGAGCACTAGGCCGCCGAGGACCACGGTGGCCAGGAAGGCGCCGTCCGGCATCACCAGGTAGAGCAACGAGTTGCCGACCCCGAGCAGGGTCGCGCCGACCACCATCAGCTGCAGCTTCGGGAACCGCCGCGCCGCCGCGACCCAGCCGGCGATCGACAGCGTGAAGACGCCGAGGAACACCACCAGCAGGTTCTGGATCTGGTCCGGCGCGAACTTCAGGACGTACTGGTAGTAGTACTGGGCGGTCGTCGAGTTGATGCCGATGCCGATCGTCGCGACCACGTAGGCGCCCAGCAGCGGCCGCAGTGGGCGGCTGCGCATCGCGGTGCGGAACGTGCGCAGCCAGGATTCGGTGCGCACCACCTTGGCGAGCCGGGGCAGGAACGCCGTCGCCTGCCAGCCTACCAGGGCCGTGCCGACCACCACCCCGGCGATCACCAGGCTGGCCGCCGGGATCGCCGCCGCGCTGCCGCGGCCCTCGACCAGGAACTGCTTGGGCAGCGCGGCGGCGAGCACCGCGCCGACGTTCGCGGCGGCGAAGCGCCAGCCGAACACCGCCGTGCGGGTGCGCGGATCCTGGGTCAGCTCGCCGGCCATCGCCATGTAGGGCACCGACAGCACTGTCATGCCGGTGTTCAGGCAGCAGTAGCTGAACAGGAGCCAACCGAACAGCAGCGCCTGGCTGGCCAGCGGCGGCGGGTAGAAGACCAGCAACAGCCCGGCGGCGAGCCAGATCGAGCCGATCGGCAGGTAGCCGCGCCGGCCGCCGAAGCGGTGCCGCGTGCGGTCGCTCAGCGCCCCCATCAGCGGGTCGGTGATCGCGTCCCAGACCAGCCCCAGCGCGAACGCCAACCCGGCCAGCCGCGGCGACAGCCCGACCTCGTCGGTGTAGAAGATCAGCAGGTAGATGCGCAGCAGCATCTCGACCGCGTTGATGCCGATCTCGGTCACGGAGTAGCCGATCTGCCGCGAGGTGGACAGCGGCGGCGGGCCGGCGGGCGGTGCTTTGGAGGGGCTCAGAGCGCGGCAGCGTAGCGCGGTGAGCCGCCCGAGGCACGAGCGATGGTTGCGCCGCGCGGCGGGGACCCGATGATGGCCCCATGATCGGTGCAGGCCTGCGACGTCGACTCCTGAGCTTCGCCCTGTTCGGCAGCTTGCTGGCCGGGATGTCGATTGCCCAGACGCCGAGCCAGCAAGGCGAACCCCAGAGTGCGGCGATCGCACGCGAGCTCGAGGCGGTGGCGGCCGATGCGAACGTTGCGGCCGAACAGAAGACCGCCATCCAGGAATCGCTGCGCCGCGCCCTGGAGGCCGCGCGCCGCGCGGAGGGGTTCCGCGAGGCGCAAAATCGCTGGAGCCAGGCCAAGGCGACGGTCGCCGAACGGCTGGCGGCGGCCCAACAGGAACTGCAGAGCCTCGACGGCCAGCCGGCCGTCGTGCCGGCGGCGAACCTCGCACTGGCCGAGCTGGAGCGCGGCTTCGCGGCCGCCGAGCAGGCGCTGGCGACCGCGCAGCAGGCGGTCGCCCAGGCCGACCAGGAGGCCACCCGCCGCGCCGAACGGCGCACCGCGGTGCCGGTGCGGGTCGCGGCGGTGCAGGAGAAGCTCGGCGGCCTGCCGACGACGCTCGCCGACGACGAGGGCGTGCCGAGCCGCGTGCGCACCGCGCAGCGCACCGCGTTGGCGGCCGAACGCAGCGAGCTGCAAGCCGAGTCGGCGAGTCTGCAGGCCGAACTGCAGTGCT
>DAIMFJ010000340.1:0-5652 GCA_036724695.1 Planctomycetota bacterium | reverse complement strand
GTTCATGGACGACTTCACCAGCTATCTGACCAAGCAGCGCCGCAAGCGCCGCGAGCTGTTCGGTTTCGCGCCGCAGATCGGTCTGGAAACCGGCCTGCGGCGCACCTTCGACTGGTATCGGGCGCAAGCCGCCCGGAGTGTCTCCGCATGAAAGGCGTCGTTCTGGCCGGCGGCCTCGGTAGCCGCCTCTATCCGCTGACGAAGATCACCAACAAGCATCTGTTGCCGATCTTCAACAAGCCGATGATCTACTACCCGATCGAATGTCTGGTGAACGCGGGCATCACCGACATCCTGATCGTCACCGGCGGCAACTCGGCAGGGCACTTCCTGCAGCTGCTGCGCAACGGCAGCGACTTCGGTCTCAAGCGCCTGGGCTACGCGTACCAGGAAGGCGAAGGTGGCATCGCCGACGCGCTGAAACTCGCCGAGGCGTTCGCCGACGGCGAGCCGATCTGCGTCGTGCTCGGCGACAACATCATCGAAGGCAACATCAAGAAGGCCGCCGACGACTTCCGCGCGCAGGTGCAGAACGGCGGCGGCGCGAAGATCCTGCTCAAGGAGGTGCACGACCCCGAGCGCTTCGGCGTCGCCACCGTGCAGGACGGCAAGGTCACCGGCATCGTCGAGAAGCCCAAGCAACCGCCGAGCAACCTCGCGGTGATCGGCATCTACATGTACGACGCCGAGGTGTTCGAGATCTGCAAGACGCTCAAGCCGTCGTCGCGCGGCGAGCTCGAGATCACCGACGTCAACAACGAGTACCTGCGGCGCGGCAAACTGACCTGCGAGGTGCTGCAGGGCTGGTGGACCGACGCCGGCACGTTCGAGTCGTTGTACCGCTCGGCGACGCTGGTCAAGGACGGCGGCGCCAACCGCATGGACCGCTGAGCGAAGCCCGCCGATGGCCGTCGACTACGCGATCACCGGTGGTTCGGGGCAACTCGGCCGCGCCTTGCAGGCCCGGTGTGCCGAGCGCGATCGATCCTGCTCGGCGCCCGGTCACCAGGAGGTCGCCGTCGAATCGGCGTCCGCGGTCGCCGCGTGGTTGGACCGGACCCGGCCGGCGCACGTGCTGCACGGCGCGGCCTGGACCGACGTCGACGGCTGCGAACGCGACCCGGCGCGCGCCGAACTGCACAACGGCGTCGCCACCGCGCAACTGGCCGCGGCCTGCGCGCAACGGGGCATCGGCATGGTCTACGTCAGCACCGACTTCGTGTTCGACGGCACGGCCAGCACCCCGTACCGACCCGATGCCGCGACCGCCCCGTTGTCGGCCTACGGGCGCAGCAAACGCACCGGCGAGCTGGCGGTGCTCGGCCACGGCCGGGCCGACTTCCACGTCGTGCGCACCAGCTGGGTGTTCGGACCGCACGGCAAGAACTTCCCGAAGGCGATCCTGCAGCGCGCGCAGAGCGGTCAGCCGCTGGCGGTGGTGACCGACCAGCGCGGTCGGCCGACCTACGCGCCGGACCTCGCCGAGGCCCTGCTCGACCTCGTCGAGCGGCGCGCCCCCGGCGGCATCTACCATGCCGCCAACCAGGGCGAGTGCACCTGGCACGAATTCGCCGGCGCGGTGTTGGCGGCGGCCGGTCTTGGCCACGTCGAGATCGGCCAGACGACCGCTGCGCAACTGGCCCGCCCGGCGGCACGCCCTGCCTATTCGGTGCTCGACACCAGCGACCTGGACCGCGTGCGCGGCCGGTCGATGCCCGACTACCCATCTGCGATCGCACGCTGGCTGCGTGCCGAACAACTCCCGTGAGCAAGATCCTCGTCACCGGCGGTGCCGGCTTCATCGGTTCGAACTTCGTGCGCATGCTGCTGCTCGGCAGCGACCACGAGGTCGTCAACGTCGACGCGCTGACCTACGCCGGCAACCTCGAGAACCTCGCCGACGTGCAGGGCAACTCGCGGTACGCGTTCGTCAAGGCCGACATCGCCGACGCGACGGCGATCGAGGCCGCGTTCGCGGCGCACCGGCCGGAAGTGGTCGTGCACTTTGCCGCCGAGAGCCACGTCGACCGCTCGGTGCTCGACGCCAGCGCGTTCGTGCGCACCAACGTGATGGGCACCCAGGTGCTGCTCGACGCGGCGCGCCGCCACCGTGTGCAGCGCTTCGTGCACGTCAGCACCGACGAGGTGTACGGCTCCCTGGGCGCGTGGGGGTACTTCACCGAGGACACGCCGATCCAGCCGAACTCGCCGTATTCGGCCAGCAAGGCCGGCAGCGACCTGTTGGTGCGCGCCGCGGTGCACACGCACGGCATGGACTGCGTGACGACCCGCTGTTCGAACAACTACGGGCCCTACCAGTTTCCCGAGAAACTGATTCCGCTGATGATCGCCAACGCGCTCGAGGACAAGCCGCTGCCGGTCTACGGCGACGGCAAGAACGTGCGCGACTGGATCCACGTCGCCGACCACTGCGAGGGCATCCGCGTGGCGATGGAACGTGGCGCCGCCGGCGAGGTCTACAACTTCGGTGGCGACGCCGAACGCGAGAACCTGTTCGTCGTCAAGGAGATCCTGCGGCTCTGCGGCAAGGGCGAGAACCTGATCCGCTACGTCACCGACCGGCCGGGCCACGACCGTCGGTACGCGATGGACTCCAGCAAGGCCCGCGCGACGCTCGGCTGGACGCCGCGGCACACCTTCGAGAGCGGCCTGCGCAGCACCGTCGACTGGTACCTGCAGAACCGCGACTGGTGGCAGCGCGTGCGCAGCGGCGAGTACCTCAAGTACTACGCGGCGCAGTACAGCGGTCGCTGAGCGACCGCAGCAACTGCAGTTGCCCGGTCAGCACGGCGAGTGCGGTCTCGGTGCGCAGCGCGTGCCTGCCGCAGTGGATCGGCAGGAAACCCGCGGCCGCGAGCTTGTCGACCTCGTACGGCAGCAGGCCGCCATCCGGACCCAGGCAGACCGCGAACGGCGCCTGGGCTGTCAGCGCCAACGCGTGGCTTGCCGTCGTGGCCCCGGGGTGACCGACGAAGCGGCTCGCCGGCAGTGGCAGACCCGGCAGCAGGTCCTCGACCATCGGCAGGAACAACGGCGCATGGCGGATCACCGGCAGGCGGGTGCGGCCCGCTTGCTCGAGGCCGAGCAGGAGTTGTTCGCGCTGGGCCGCCGGCTGCATCGCCGTGCTGTCGAGGTGGCTCTTGTCGACCCGCCAGCTGCGGAACAGCAGGATCTCGCCGAAACCGAGCGCGGCGGCGTGCGCGAGCATGCGCAGCAGCACCTTCGGGCGCGGCACGGCCAGCAGCAGCACGTCGGGCGCGGTTGGCGGCGGTTGGTGGGCGGTGAAGTGCACGACCACGCCGTCGCCGTCTGCAGCCACCACGGTGGCGGTGCCGAGCGGTCCGTCGACGATGCCGCCGCGCAGCTCGTCGCCGACGCCGGCGCGCAGCACCTCGCGCACGTGCCTGGCGCGACGCCCGGCCAGCCTGGCCAGGCCGTTGCGGTCGAGTTCCTCCGGTTCGAGGAGCAGGAAGTTCACCAGCACAGTCTACGGTGGCGGCGGATCCGCTCGCGACGATTCCGGTGCGGCGATTCCGGTGCCGAGGGGTGGGCAGTACGATACCAGGGCGATGACTTCGACCCGTCCGCTCGACCTTCCGCCGACCCGTCGCCGCCGCGCACTCCGCCGCTTGCGCGAAGTGCCGGTGTTGCCGAGCCTCGTCACGTTGGGCAATCTGTTCTTCGGCTTCCTCGCCGTGTCGAAGGTCGCCGATGCCCTGCGCCTCGCCCAGCCGGGAGCGCCGTTCGCGGCCGTCGTCAGCCTGTTCGAGCTGGCCGCGATCCTGGTGTTCGTCGCGATGGTGTTCGACGCGCTCGCCGGCCGGGTGGCGCGGATGACCAACCAGGCGACGCCGTTCGGAGCGCAGCTCGACAGCCTGGCCGACATGGTGACGTTCGGCATGGTGCCGGCGTTCCTCGGCAAGGTGCTGGTCGACTGGCACGCCCAGGTCGACGGCAACACGTTGTTGCCGATGCATCCCAAGTTGTTCTACGCGGCCGCCGCGGTGTACGTGCTGTGCGCGGCATTGCGGTTGGCGCGCTTCAACGTCGAGACGACCACCGACGAGGCCGACCATCAGGAGTTCCGCGGCCTGCCGTCGCCCGCCGCCGCGGCGGTGGTCTGCAGCCTGATCGCGCTGTTCTGCACCAAGGAGAACCCGGACTCGCTGGGTCGCACCTGGTTGCCGCCGGGCTTCTACGCCGGCATCGTGCAGGCGATGCCGTGGGTGCTGGTCGGCCTCGGCCTCTTGATGGTGAGTCGGGTGCCGTACCCGCACGCGATGCACAGCATCCTCCGCAAGCGCCACAGCATGCCGTTCCTGGCCGGACTGGTGCTGTTCTTGATCGTCGGGGCCCTCGAATGGCAGATGGCGCTGGCGGCGGTGACGGTTGGCTACGTCGCGATCGGCACCGTCGTCGGCGGGCTGCGCTACCTGGTGCGGCGCGGTCGCGACGACGACGACGACGAGGACGGCGACGAATTGCCGGTGCGGATCGAACCCAGCCGCAACTGACATCCCCAGGCCGTTGCGGTAGCGGGTCGATCGGCAAGGGTCCCGCCGCCCGGCGCGCCGTCCGGCAGGCAGCCCACCGGCGCCTGCCCAGCTCCCTCCAGTGTCCCGATGCGTGAAACCACCGTCTACCTCGGCCTCGGCAGCAACGAAGGCGACCGCCAGCAGCACCTCGAACGGGCGTTGCAGGGACTGGCCGCGGCGCCCGGCGTGCGGGTGGTGCGCACCTCGCGCTGGCGGGAATCGACGCTGGTCGGTGCTGGACCGGTCCAAGGGCCGTTCCTGAACGGCGTCGCCGAGGTGCGTACCACGCTGCCGGCGCTGGCGTTGCTGGCGGTCTGCAAGGCGCTCGAGCAGGCGGCCGGGCGGGTGCTGCCGGCGCCGCGCAACCACCCGCGGCCACTCGACCTCGACATCCTGGTCTTCGGCGACGAGGTCCACGACTGCCGCGACCTGCAGGTGCCGCATCCACGCCTGTGGGAGCGCGACTTCGTGATCGAGCCGCTGCGCGAACTTGGCGTCGATCCGGCGGCCTTGCCGCGACCGGTGCACCCGGCGGTGGTGCACGAGGCGCCGGCGATCGCGGGGTTGACCGCGCGCTGGCGCGAGGGCGGCTGCCTGGTCGGCCTGGTGCCGACGATGGGCGCCCTGCACGCCGGCCACCAGAGCCTGGTGCAGCGGGCGAAGCGCGAATGCGACCGCGTGGTGCTGACGGTGTTCGTCAACCCGCTGCAGTTCGGTCCGAACGAGGATTTCTCCGCCTATCCACGTGGGCTCGCGCGCGACGTCGAACTCGCGGGTGCGGCCGGTGCGGATGCCGTGTGGGCGCCGAGCACCGAGCAGATGTACGCGGCGGGTTTCGCGAGCCAGGTGGCGGTCGGTCGCGAGGCCGAGGGCATGGAAGGCGCGCTCCGGCCCGGCCACTTCGCCGGCGTCGCCACCGTGGTGGCGCGCCTGTTCGCGGTCACCCAGCCGCACCGCGCGTACTTCGGCGAGAAGGACGCGCAGCAACTCGCGGTGCTTCGCCGCCTGGCCGCCGACCTCGGCTTCCCGCTGCGGGTCGTGCCGTGCCCGATCGTGCGCGAAGCGGACGGGCTGGCGATGTCCAGCCGCAACGTCT
>DAIMFJ010000339.1:3235-5656 GCA_036724695.1 Planctomycetota bacterium | reverse complement strand
GCAGCCCGACCAGCGCCAACAGGCGCACCGGCGGCGGCGTCACGCCGGGCCCGGCACCACGATGCGGGCCGCCTTGGCCTTGCCGACCTGCAGCACGTAGCGGCCGGGGGCCAAGACGGCCTTGGGATCCTTGACCGGCTCGCCGTCGACGCGCACGCCGCCGCCAGCCACCAACCGGCGGCCGTCGCTGGTCGACACGGCGAGGTTGGTGAGCTTGAGCGCGGCTGGCAGCCACAGCGCTCCGTCCTTGAGGTCGGCGGCCTGGGCGGTGACTTCGGGCACGTCGTCGGGCACCCCGCCATCCTTGTGCACGCGGTCGTACTCGGCGCGTGCGGCGGCCGCGGCGTGGCTACCGTGGAAGCTGGCGCAGAGGTCCTGGGCGAGCGTGAACTTCGCCTCCAGCGGGTTGCCGAGCAGGTCGTCGAGGGTCTCCAGCGGCCGGTCGGTCAGCAGCGTGAAGTACTTGCGCAGCAAGTCGTTGGGCACGCGCATCGCCTTGCCGAACTGGGCCGTCGGCGACTCCGCGACGCCGATGTAGTTGCCGTACGACTTCGACATCTTGTCCTTGCCGTCGAGGCCTTCGAGCAACGGCATCGTCAGGCAGACCTGCGGCGTCATGCCCATCTGGGCCTGCAGGTCGCGGCCGACCAGCAGGTTGAACAACTGGTCGCTGCCGCCGATCTCGACGTCGCACTGCAGCTCGACCGAGTCCCAACCTTGCAGCAACGGGTACAGGAACTCGTGCACCGAGATCGGCTGGCCGGCCTTGTAGCGTTTCGTGAAGTCGTCGCGCTCGAGCAGGCGGGCGACGGTGTAGCGGCTGGCCAGCGAGACGCAGTCCATGAACGACTGCTGGTGGAACCAGGCGCCGTTCTCGCGCTCCTCGACGCGGTCGATGTCGAGCAGCGCGGCGATCTGGCTGCGGTAGGTGCGTTTGTTGGCCTCGACGTCGTCGCGGGTCAGCGGCGGGCGGGTCTTGTTGCGACCGGTCGGGTCGCCGACCATCGCCGTCGCGGTGCCCCACAGCACGATCACCTGGTGGCCGAGCTGCTGGAACTGGCGCAGCTTGCGCAGCGGCACGGTGTGGCCGAGGTGGATGTCCGGCGAGCTTGGGTCGATGCCGAACTTGATGCGCAGCGGGCGGTTCGCGGCGCGGCTCTGCTCGAGGCGGCGCAGCAGGTCGGCGCGGTCGACGAGGTCGACGACGCCGCGTTCGAGGATCGCCAGTTGCTCGGCGGCAGGAAGGAAGTTCACGGCAGGTTCCTACTGGCGCGACTGCCACCACGCAAGCCAGCCGTCACGATCTCCGACCAGGATGCGCACGCCGGTCAGGACCTGCAGCGCGGCCATCGCCTGGGCGGCCGGCTCGGCGCTGGCGGTGCGCACCTGCTCGATCAGCAGCTCCTCGGCGGCGCGGCGGTCGGCGCCGCGGGTCGCGAGGGCGGCCAGCCAGGCGCGGCGCGCGCCGGCGACGCCACCTTGCTTGAGGTTCTGCCGCAGCGCCGCCAGGGGGTCGGCGAGCACCTCGGCCCGTTCGGCCGGGTACTGCGTGGCGCTGGCGGCGGCGAGCGTCGCGAGGCGCACCGCGGCGCGCCGTTCGCCGACCAGCAGGTAGCCGGGCAGCAGGTCGACGCGCACGTTGGCGGTGCGCATCACCGCGCCGTTGGCCGGCAGGTCGACGCGGATCGGCAGGCGCAGCGCGGCCTCGCCGGCGAGCACTTGCCGGCTCGACAGGCGCACGAAGTCCTGGTGGCTGTAGCGGCGGCTGCTGCCGTCGACGAACGCGTCCTCGACGGTCAGCGCGACCGCGAACACGGTCGGGTCGGCGTCGTCGCGACCGCCGAGCACGACCGGCTCGGCGTACGGCGGCAGCTCGAAGGTGAACTCGAGTGGGGTGCCGTCGGCGAGCACCGGCGGGTCGCCGGCCGGCAGGGTCACCGCGCTGCGTTCGCGCGCGTGGCGCAGGAAGCGCTGCCCCTCGGCGAGGTTGCGGTAGCCTTCGAAACGTTCCCGGACCCAGTCCGGCAAGGCGCCGCGGTCGTAGGCGGCCACCAAGGCGTCGATCGTCGCCGGACTGTCCTCCTCGACGGCCTGTTGCAGCCGCTGGAAGACGCTCGCGTACAGGTCGAGCAGCACCTGGTCCTCGGCGGAGCTCGCCACCGCGCCGAACGGGATCGACTGCGCGATCGCGAAGTCCGGCCGCACCAGGCTGGTGTCGACCAGCGGCGCGGCCTCGTATTCGGTCACACACGCGCCACCCAGCAGCGCCCCCCCCAACCCCGCCGCCCCCCCCCCCCGCAGCCCCCGACGAGCGATAAAACCGGCGCGCTTTTGCCCAACGCCACCGTCCCAGCCAATCCTAGACTCTATTTTAATGGCACCGCGCCTTTTTTTTTTAATGATACGGCGACCACCGAGATC
>DAIMFJ010000339.1:0-3225 GCA_036724695.1 Planctomycetota bacterium | reverse complement strand
CCTGGTTGGGGTCTACTTGCGGCGCGGCCTCTTATTCGGTCACACCCGCCCCACCCTGCTGCGCCGCCGCTACCGGGGCGGCGCGCACGACCGGCGGACGCCGGCGGCCGGGTGACACCGCCGGGGCCATCAGGCCTCCGGCGCGTCCTTCTTGGCGGCTTCGCGGGCGCTGACGCGCTGGCCGATGCCCTTGAGCTGGTTCGCGAGCGAACCGAGAGCAGGGGCCGCGGTCGGCTCCGGTTCGCGGGCCGTGCGGCTCGCTCCGGTGTCCTCGCCTTCCTCGAAGTGGGCCTGGATCAGCGTCAGGCCGATCTTCCGCTCGTCGGTGTCGATCTTGATGATGCGGACCTCGACGCGCTGACCGACCTTGACCACTTCCTCGGGGTTGTCGACCTTGTGGTCGGCCAGCTCCGAGATGTGCAGCAGGCCTTCGAGGCCCTGCTCCAACTCGACGAACACGCCGAAGTTGGTGATCTTGGTGACGGTGCCCGGCACGCTGTCGCCGATGTGGTAGCGAGCCGGGATGTCGCCGTTCCACGGGTCCTGCTGCAGCTGCTTGAGACCGAGCGCGATGCGCTTCTTCTCCTGGTCGACCGACAGCACCACGCACTCGATCTCGTCGCCCTTCTTGACGACTTCGTTCGGGTTGGTGATCTTGCGGGTCCAGCTCATGTCGGTGATGTGCAGCAGGCCGTCGATGCCCTCCTGCAGTTCGATGAACGCACCGTAGTTGGTCAGGTTGCGGACCTTGCCGCGGATGACCGTGCCGGGCGGGTAGTGCTCGGCGACCATGTCCCACGGGTTGACCTCGGTCTGCTTCATGCCCAGGCTGATGGTCTGCTTCTCGATGTCGACCTCGAGCACCACGACCTCGACCTTGTCGCCGATCTTGACGACTTCGGACGGGTGGTTGATGCGCTTGGTCCAGGACATCTCGGAGATGTGCACCAGGCCTTCGACGCCGTCCTCGAGCTTGACGAACGCGCCGTAGCTCATCAGGTTGACGACTTCACCCTGCACGCGCGAGGCGACCGGGTACTTGTCGGTGATGTTCTCCCACGGCGAGGCCGACTTCTGCTTGACGCCGAGCGCGATGCGCTCGCGTTCGCGGTCGATCTTGAGGACCTTGACCTCGATCTCGTCGTCGAGCTTGAGCACCTCGGACGGGTGGTTGACGCGGCCCCACGACATGTCGGTGATGTGCAGCAGGCCGTCGATGCCGCCGAGGTCGACGAACACGCCGAAGTCGGCGATGTTCTTGACGACGCCCTTGCGGACCTGGCCCTCTTCGAGCTCGGCCAGCAGCTGCGCCTTCTTGGTCTCGCGCTCCTCTTCGATGAGCTTCCGGCGCGAGATGACGATGTTCATGCGCTCTTCGTCGATCTTGATGATGCGCGCCTCGATCTCCTTGCCGATCCAGTCGCCGATGTCGCCGGCGCGGCGGATGTTGACCTGCGAGGCGGGCAGGAAGACCGGCACGCCGATGTCGACGAGCAGGCCGCCCTTGATCTTGCGCAGCACCATGCCCTTGACGGTGTCGCCTTCCTTGTGCGTCAGGATGATCTGCTCCCAACCGCGGATGCGGTCGGCCTTGCGCTTGCTGAGCAGGATGTAGCCTTCGGCGTCGTTGATCGTCTCGACGAGGCATTCGATCTCGAGGCCGGGTTGCACGGCGGTGGGATCGGGGAACTCGTCGATCGAGATCTGCCCTTCGGCCTTGTAGCTGACGTCCACCACGACGGTGCCGTCTTCGAGGACCTTGATGACCTTGCCGCGGACGATCTTGTTCGGCGCGAGTTCGGCGACGGTCTTGCCGATCGCGGTTTCGAGTTCCGCCATGGTCGCGGTGCCGAGGGCCTCGGACGTGAGCCGCGAGAGCTCGTCCGCGGACATCGCGAACTTCTTGATGAGATTCTTGCCGTGCATCAAACGAAAAAGGGGTGAGGAGGAAAAAAAGCCAAACCACGAGGAAGCTCCGCCACACCGCCATCGGGCGGCATCGCGGAGGAACCGGAAACGACGTGTGGACCATCCACACGCCATCCGCCGCGGTCGGGGTTCACACCCCGGCCATCGGCGTGTCCGCACCGGGAGGGCCCGAGGTCTGTGCCTCGGCACCCACCGGTGCAGCATGTCGTCCATCGACCAGACGGACGGCCCCACAGCCGTCCGACCCGGTCCCATCTGCATTCGGCGCCAGTGGGCCCTGCGCCAGTGGGGCCTGCGCCAGCGTCGCGACGCAGCGCCGCAGCGCTTCGAGCCCACCCGGCGCGAGCACCTGCTCGGCGGTCCACGGCGCACCATAGCGCACGACGATCCGGAACGGCCGCGGCAGCAGCTTGCCGCGCGGGAACGCCCGGCTGCCACCCTGGATGCCGACCGGCACCACCACCGCCTGGCTGCGCCGGGCCAGGAACTCGACGCCGCTGCGGAACGGCCCGACCGAACCGTCGCGGCTGCGGGTGCCTTCCGGGTAGACGCCGACCGCGTCGCCGCCGCGCAGGCAGTCGCTGATCAGCCGCAGCGCGTCCTTGCTCGGCGCGGCCCGGTCGATCAGCGTGACGCCGACCTGGCGCATCCAGAAGCGCAGCGGCGCGAACTTCGCCAGCCCGGCCTGGGCGAGGAAACGCACGAAACGGCCGGCGGTGATGCCGACCAGTGGCGGGTCGAGGTAGCTGGCGTGGTTGGCGACCAGCAACACCGGCCCGGTCGCCGGCACGTGCTGCCGACCCTCGACGCGCAGCCGGAACCAGACCTTGCACAGGCCCAACACGACCAGCCGCGACAGATGCCACCAGAACGCACTGTGCGTACGCGGTCCTGCATCGGCCTGGCTCGGCAGCGCGCGCTCGCTCATGCACTGCCTCCCGCGGCGACGCCGCGCACGAAGCCGAGCAGGCGCTCGACCACGTCGTCGGTCAACAGACCCGTGGTGTCGAGGTAGTACGAGCCCTCGGCCTGCCGCAGCGGCGCGTCCGAACGGCTGCTGTCGAGCCGGTCGCGGACCAGGATCTCCTCGAGCACGTCGTGGGTCGCCACCTGCCGGCCCTGCCGCGCGAAGTCCTCGCTGCGCCGCCGCGCCCGTTCGGCCGGAGCGGCGTCGAGGTAGACCTTCCAGCGGGCCTTGGGGAACACCACCGAGCCCATGTCGCGGCCCTCGGCGACCACCGGCCCGCGGCGCGCGACCTGTCGCTGCAGGTCGCGCATCGCCGTGCGCACGAACGG
>DAIMFJ010000338.1:2095-5702 GCA_036724695.1 Planctomycetota bacterium | reverse complement strand
GCCCCTCTAGGCCCCCTGGGTCGAGAGACGTGAGCGCCCGTAGCTCAATTGGATAGAGCACCTGACTACGGATCAGGAGGTTTCTGGTTCAACTCCAGACGGGCGTGCCACCTCTCCCCACTGCGCGATCCGACCAACGGTCGGCCGAATGCAAAGCGCCTGGCGCGCTCCATTCGTAATCGCTTGCCACGCAGCCACTTCCCGTTGCCGCTGCGCATACTTCACCCGGTCCCGAATGCGCACCCAGGCCAACTGTTCGGCCGAGCGCATTGCGCTGGAGGGTTGCCCACTGGAGTGAGGATGCGGTCCTCCGAATGCGCGACGCCTTGCGAGGTGGATTCGTAAGCGATTTCCAGGCAGCGGGTTAGGCTGCGGCGTGCGCATTCGGGACCGGGTGAAGTATGCGCAGGGGTCAGCGCCAGCGCAGGGCGTCCCATTCGGCGAGGCGGTCGTAGCCGCCGAAGTCGGGGGCGCGCAGCGGGGGCTGGCGGCGGGAGTGGCGGATGCGTTGCTGGATGGTGGCGGCGCGGGTGGCCAGAGGGGTGTCGCCGCGGGCGGTGGCGACGACGCGGGCGATCTCGACGGCGGGCAGGGCCCAGTGGGCGAAGCCAGCGCTGTCGGGCCACTGCACGGCGGATGGGTCGGCGAACCGGCTCGGTGGGATGGGTTCGCCGTCCTGCCAGCGCATCGCCAGCGCGACGCGGCAGTGCTGGTCGTCGAGCTGCCAGCCGTGGCGGAGCACGTTGAGGGCGAGGCCTTCGGCGAGTTGGCGGGCGCTGTCGTTGGCGGTGACCTCGTAGGCGGCGGCGAAGCCGACGGCGGCCAGGGCGTCCTGCCAGGGGTTCCAGTAGACGGTCTTGCCGTCGAGCATGCGCGGGTCGGGGCGGTTGGTCGCGAACGGGCGGACCTGGGTCTCGGGCAGGTCGCGGGTGCTCCACGCCGGCAGGTGGACCTGGTCGAGCCGGTCGTGGATGCGCTGCCGCAGGCGCTCGTCGCCGGTGGCGAGGTAGGCCCAGGCGGCCGCCTGCAGGGTGCGGCCCGCGCCGCGCGGTGCGCCGGCGCCCGACGTCGACAGCTTGGGGTCGATGGTCTCGCCGGCCAGGAACAGGCGGGCCTCGTTGGCGAGTTCGGCACGCGCCCAGTGGCTGCCGGTCAGCAGCGCGAACGCGCCGAGGTGGTTGCTGCTCCAGTGCTGGCGGTCCTTGCCGGTCCAACCGTGGGTTTCGAAGCGCGGCGCCGGGGACGGCTTGCCCAGGCGGTCGGGGGAGACCTCGGCGCTCCAGTGGGTGCGGCCCGACCAGACGACCCACTGCGGGTGGGCGGCGGGATCGATCGGATGGCCATCGGCGGCGTAGAAGTGCACGGGCCGGCAGGCCTCCTGCAGCACCGACGCCTCGGTCTCGAGCAGCATGCTGGGCAAGCCGCTGTGCGCCACCGCCGACAGCTTGACGAGGCCGAAGTCGTACTGGTCGCCGGTCTGGCCAGCCTGCTTGGCGAGGCCGAGCGGGGCGACGGCGAACGGATCGGGCTGCGGTCGGGCCTGCGTGTAGGCGCGGTGGCGGAGGGCCAGATGCTCGCGCAGGCCGTTGCCCGCCAGCCACGGCGGCGGTTCGGGAACCACGCCGAACGGCCCGAACGCGCCACTGCTGCGCCACGTCGTCGCGCCGAGCAACGGCAAGAGACTGGCCGCCTTGGTGGTGGCGTCGCGCGCGCTGCCGTCGATCGCCAGCGGCGGGCACAAGGCGCCGGTGCGGCGCAGGCCCTGGCCGTCGCCCAGCGCGCGGTCGCGCAGCAGCACGACGCGGCTGCCGTTGCCACGCAGTTGCTGGGCGATCGCCAACTGCGGCGCGTGGTAGCAGAACAGGGCCACGCCGTCGGTCTCGACGGCGAGTTCGCGCAGGTCGATCTGCAGCGCCGGCAGCCGCGGATCGCTGAAGAACACCGCGAAGTCGACGTAGGCGTGGGGTTGGTCGCGGCCGGCGGTGACGTGCATCTCGACCAGGAGGCCGGTGTCGCCGAGCCGGGCGCGGCGCAGCTCGACGCGGCGCAGCGCGTGGTTCTCGACGTCGGCGACGCGCTGCGGCTCGGCCCGCACGGTGCGGTCGCCGAGCATGGCGACGAACTCGACGCGGCCGGGTGGCATCGGCACCTCGCCGCTCGGCAGTTCGGGGCCAGCACCCTCGACGAGCGGCACCAGCACCTCCTGCACGGGGCCGAGTTCGACCTCGAACAGGCACAGCGCGTGCCGCAGCGAGCCATCGGGCCAGCGCGCGCCGAACGGTTCCCAGACGGTGGCGCGGTCCTTGACGTGCAGCTGCGGCAGGTCCGTCACCGCGCCGCGCGCGAACGGCACGGCGACCGCCGCGACTTCGCGGCGCGGCAGCGAGGTCAGGTTCTGCAGCACCAGGGTCGGCTGCAGCGCGCTCGGCTGCTGCGCCACCGCCGGCGCGGCAGCACAGCCGGACAGGACCAGGGCCAGGAGGCGGCGCAGCATGCTGCCATCATCGGCGCCGGCGCGCCGGGCGCCAGCCGGTCTTGGACTACTGCCAGACGAAGAACGCGACCGGGCAGTAGTGGGCGTTGGCGGTGCCGGTCGCGACGGTGACCGGGCCCTGGGCGCTCAGCGAGCTGGCCATCGGCCGCTGGCCGAGCCGCAGTTCCGCGCCGTTGCTGACCACCATGCCACCCGGCGCGAAGAAGTCGAAGCAGGCCGCCTGGTGCGACAGGTACAGACCGCGGAACAGCAGGTCGTTCGGGATCGTGTAGGTCAGCGTGGCGCCGCCCGAGGTGTTGCTGGCGCCGGGTTTGGCGGCCAGGCTGCCGAGTGCGATCTGGCCGGTGCAGCTGGCGTCGATGCCCGGGATCAGGCTGCCGAGCGAGTACGGGGTCGCCAGCTCGCCGAGCTGGATGCCGAGCATCAGGAAGCTGTTGGCCGGGGCGCTGGCGAGCGTGGCGGTGACGGTGCCGCCGGTGCGGGTCGGCGTCACCGACAACGTCGGCCGTTGACCGCCCGAGTGGCGGCAGCCGGCAGGGCCGCTGCGCACCGGCGAGAAGAAGTCGGCGCGGTCGAGGCGGTAGTTGAAACTCGCCCCGCCGGCACTGTTGCCGAGCACGCGGTACTCGACGACGAGGTGCCTGCCGTTGGGCTGGTGGACGAACGGCGTGGCCAGATCGAGGAACAACTGCCCGTTCGGCAGTGGTTGGTTGGGATCGCGCAGGTTCGGCAGCGCGAACAGCGCCGGGCCGAACACGGTGACCGGCGGACTGCTCCAGTTGGCGTCGAAGGTCGTGTTCGGGGCGATCGGGTTGGCATCGGTGTAGCCCATGCGCACTTCGAGCTGCAGCGTGCGGCCCTGGTCGAGCGAGGTCAGCGTCTGGTCCTGGCGGAAGCCCAGGCGGGTGATCGTCGCGCCGGCCGGCAGGGCCAGGTCGCGCTGGTCGTAGAACAGCATCGTGCGGCCAGCTCCGTTCGCGAACGGCAGGTTCGGCGAGTTGTTGGGGCCTTCGGCGACGTCGCGGTAGTCGGCGGGGAACACGGTGGTGGTCTGGGCGGCCAGCGAAGTGGCGGCGGCGGTGTCCTTTTCCGGCGTTGCGGACATGGCATCCA
>DAIMFJ010000338.1:449-2085 GCA_036724695.1 Planctomycetota bacterium | reverse complement strand
GGGGGGGTTTTTGGGGGGGGGGGGGGGTGCATTGGGTGGAACTGCTGCCCACGGCGGCCGGTCGGCCGCCATGCGGCGGGTCTGCCCTACCCAGTGCGCGCGCGTCGCCGGCGTCACAGCCGGCGAGAAGATTTTTGCCGGCGCGCGGCCCGGCCGCCGCAGCGGTACCCTGTGGCCATGGTGCGAATGGTGTTCGGCATGGTGCTGGCGATGGCCGCGCTGGTGGCCCAGGATCCGGCGGCGGTCGGTGGCAGAGAGCAGCAGTTCGCGCAGCAGATGGTCGGCAAGCTGCACGAGCTCGCCGACGCGGTCGCGGTGCAGAAGCAGCACGCGCGCGCCTACGCGCTGCGCAAGGAGCTGTTGCTCGACTATGCGCCGGACGATCCGAAGGCGCGCGACAAGTGCGGCTTCACCAAGGTCGGCGACCTGTGGCGCGCCGACGCCGGCAAGGTGGTGATCGAGAAGGACCTGACCGGCGACAAGAAGGTGCTGCCGAAGCTGGAGGCGCAGTTGCAGACGCTGCGCAAGCAGCGGACCGATCGTGCTCTTGCCCGAGCCGCGCAGGCCCATGAGGACGATGTTCATCCGCCGATCCCCAGCGGCTGGACGTTGACCTTGGGATCGCCGAGCGTGCCGCGGATGCGGTAGGTGACGAGCCCGTCGGTGATCTTGCCGAAGATGTCGCCGACTTTGCCGAGCATGCTCTGGAGTTTCTCGAGTGGGCCGGCGTTCATTTTGAGGTCCAGATCGCCAGTGTACATGATGTCCCCGCCGCCGCGGGCGGCGAGGAAGTCGGTGACGATCTCGGACTTGGTGACGTTGATGCGGTCGCTGGTGAGATCGAAGCTGACGTTGGCCCAGTGGCCGCGCTTCGCGCCGACGAGCTTCCCGGCGACATCCATCGCGTTGGCGAGCTGGCGGACGATGGGGATCGAGACCAGCCGCCCGTCGCGGAGTTCGATCTCGCCCGAGCCGCCGAGCGACTGCTGGTAGTCGGGCGCGGTGACCTGCACGTTGCCGCTGCCCGACACGCGGCCCGCCAGGTCCGGCGGCTTGTCGGAGGGCTTGGTGCGGAGCATGTCTTCGAGATCAACCTTCGAGGCCTCCCACGTGAACTGCCCGGGGGCGCTGCCGTCGAGCGGGATGGAACCTCGGGCGTTGATCACGCCTCCGAGCGTGTTGATCGAGAAGGTCTGGAGGATGGCGACCTTCTGTTCGAGCCGCGCGGAGATCTGCGCGGTGGGGATGGGCAGCTGGTAGTCGTCGAAGGCGAGGTTGAACTCTTCGAGGCCGATCTCGGCGGAGCCGGATCCCGAAGCCGGGTCGGAGACACTGAAGCGGCCATTGGCGGTGATCGTGAGGCGTCCGCTGGCGTCGTACTGCTCGAAGAGCTGCTGCAGCACGGGCGGCAGGTCACCGATATTGCCCTCGCGGACGTCGGCGACGATATCGGCCTTGGTGATGTCGGCCTCGAGCGTGTCGAGATTCACGCGTCCGTTGACCGCGACGCGGGCCTGCGGTTCGCGGCCGAACTCGGTGTCGATCTGGTACCAGCCGGGTGCTTCTGAATCGGCGTTGATGGTCATGACCAGGTTGAGTCCCTGGAGGGTCATGGGCTTGGAGTCCGCGGCGTCGT
>DAIMFJ010000338.1:0-439 GCA_036724695.1 Planctomycetota bacterium | reverse complement strand
GAGTTTGAGGACATTGGAAAGGCGGAGGTCCTCGTCGATCTGCTGTTCTTCCTCGGAGCCGGGCGTGGCCTCGACGAAGGGGACGAGGCCGCGGATGCCGCCGTCCTTCTCGCGGATGATGCGAAGTTCGCCGCCGCGGAGCTCGATCGACTCGATGACGATGGGCTTGCCGTTCGCGGGGGTCTCGGCGAGCTTCACGCGCATCTCGTCGAGAACGATGATGCGGGTGTCGTCGGGCGCGGTGAGGACCACATCGCGCAGCGAGACCTGGTAGGGCGGCGAGTACTCGAGGCGATCGAACTCGATCGTGGGGACGATGTAGCTCTCAACCATGTCGACGATCTGGCGGCCGATCCAGGTGTCGACCTGGGCGCGGTTGAAAGCGCGGTAGCCCAGAAAGGCGCCGACGCCCAGGAGCGGGATCAGGATCACCAGGGCG
>DAIMFJ010000337.1:0-5704 GCA_036724695.1 Planctomycetota bacterium | reverse complement strand
CGACGACGAGTAGACGTGCACCAGGTCGACGGTCCCGCCCTGGCACCAGCCGGTGACCGCGCGCTGCAGTTCGGGGTGCCGGAAGAACGGCAGTGTCAGTGCCTCGCCGGTCAGCAAACCGCGCAGGCTGGTGAGTTTGCGGATGCGCCGGTCGAGGCGGGGGGCGACCACCGCGGCGCAGCGGCTGCGCAAGAACTCGACACTCTCGGCGTCGCGGTCCTCTTCGGCGAAGCAACCGACGCGTACGGTGGCACCGCGGTCGAGCAGGTGCTGCAGGAAGTGCCAGGTGGTGATCCGGTCACCGCGGTCCGGGGGATAGGGAACACGCTGGCACAGGTAGACGACGTTCACGGGGCGAGGGATCCGGTTGCGGTCAAGCTGGCGGCTGCCTCGTCTCGATACAAGCCCGGAGACGCAAACATGGCCCAACCTGCGGCTAACTCGACGAACATCCTCGGCCTGGTCAACACGGTCGAGCTGCCGACGATGCCCGAAGTGCTCGTCCGGCTGAACGAGGTGATGGCGAACCCCGATTCGTCGGCCGAGGACGTCGCCAAGGTCGTGCAACGCGATCCGGCCGTCGCGACCAACATCCTGCGGATCGTCAACTCGGCGTACTACGGTCTGCAGGTGCGCGTGTCGTCGGTCAGCCTGGCGATCTCGGTGATGGGCTTCAACATGACCAAGAAGATCGCGCTGAAGGCCGCGGTCTTCTCGGTGTTCGGCAAACGCCGCGAGAAGGTCTCGCACTTCGATCCGCAGGCGTTCTGGAAGCACGCGGTGTTCACCGGCATCGCCGCACGCACGCTGGGCTCGAACTCGGCAGCGTTCGCCGAGGTGCACGCCGAGGACCTGTACATCGCCGGGCTCCTGCACGACATCGGCAAGATCATCCTGATGGAGAAGGCGTCGGCGCGCTACCTCGGGGTGCTGAAGAAGGCGGCCGCCGAAGGCCGTCCGGACCTCGAGGTCGAGCAGCAGGAACTCGGGTTCACGCATGCCGACGTCGGTTCGGTGCTGGCGATCAAGTGGTTCCTGCCGGAGGATCTGGCGATCGCGATCCGCTACCATCACCGCCCGTCGGCGGATCCGTTCCACCGTTCCCTCTCCTCGCTGATCCATGTCGCCGACCAGCTCGCCTGGAACGCCGGCAACCCATCCACCGTTGGCACGCACCTCGCCCCGCTCGATCCGGACACCTACCGGCAGATCGAACTCGATGCGGCTGCCGTCGCGGCGCTGTTGCCGAACGTCCGCGAGGACTTCGCGGCGTCCGAGCTGCCCTGGTGAGCCCGCCGTGACCGCAGCCCGGGGAGCAGCCGCATGACCGTCGCGGTCGTGATCGCCGCCCACAACGCCGAACCCTTCCTCGAGCGGGCGTTGGCGTCGCTGGTCGAGCAGTCCAAGCCACCCGACGAGGTCGTGGTGGTCGACGACGGCTCCACCGACCGCACCGCGGCGATCGCGCGCGACCACGGCGCCACCGTCGTCGCGCAGGAGCAGCAGGGGCCGGCGGCGGCGCGCAACCGCGGCGTCGAGGCCGCCAAGGCCGAGTACGTCGCGTTCCTCGACGCCGACGACTGGTTCGCGCCGGCCAAGCTGCAGCGCATGGTCGGCCACCTGAACGAACTGCACGCCAATTGCGTGGCCAGCGACGCGTTCGTCGTGCGCGGCGAACGCGTGACCCGGCGGCGCAACCACGGCAACCGGGTGCCGCCGATCCTGACCCACGAGCAGCTGCTGGCCGCCAACCCGATCGCGTGCAGTGCGGTGGTGGTGCGGCGCAGCGCGTTCCTGGACGCCGGTGGCTTCGATCGCAACCCCGAGCTGTTCCAGACCGAGGACTACGACCTCTGGCTGCGGCTCGCGCACCGCGAACCGATCGCGTACCTGGCGCAGCCGTTGACCTACTGCCGGTCCTGGCCGCTGGCGCTGGCCGACAGCCGGCGGTTCCTGCGCGGCGTCGACGTGGCGCTCGACAAGGTGCTGTTGCAGCACGCCGGCGAGGCGCATTTCGTCAACCTGGTGCTGCGGCGGCGCGCCAGCGTGCGGCTGCAGATCGTCGACGAGCTGCTGGCCGCCGGCAAGTACGCCGAGGCCAACCTGCGGCTGCGCGATGCGGGCCGGTTCTGGAAGGGGTGGCGGTATTGGCGGCGCTGGCTGCGCTGTGTGATGCGGCGCGGCAAGGAACTCCGCGAGATCGCCGAGCCGTCGTAGCCACGGCGGTGGTCGCAACGTTGGATCCGCGCCGCCGGGCGGCGACACTGGGCGCGATGCCCAGATCCCGTCCGTTGCTCGGTGTCGTCCATCTGCTGCCGCTGCCGTCGACGCGGCGCTTCGCGTCGATGGACGCGGTCCTGCAGCGGGCGCTGGCCGACGCCGGCGCGTTCGCGAAGGGGGGCTTCGACGGCGTCGTCGTCGAGAACTTCGGCGATGCGCCGTTCCACCGCGGCGACGCGGCGGACCCGGTGCCACCCGACGTGCCGGCGGCGTTGGCGGTGGTCGCCAGCGAGATCCGGCGCCGGTTCGCCCTGCCGGTGGCGATCAACTGCCTGCGCAACGATGGCATCGCGGCGCTCGGCGCCGCGGCGGTGGCCGGGGCCGCGTGGGTGCGCGTCAACGTGCTGACCGCCGCGTACGTGACCGACCAGGGGCTCGTGCAGGGCGAAGCGGCGCGTCTCGCCGCGTACCGCAAACAGCTCGGTTGGCGCGGCGAACTGCTCGCCGACCACTTCGTCAAGCACGCCACGCCGCTGGCCGGGTTCGAGCCGATCGGCAGCGCCCGCGATCTCGCCGAACGTTCCGGCGCGGACGGCATGGTGCTGTCCGGAGCCAGGACCGGGGCGCCGGTCGATGTCGAATTCCTCGACACCATGCGCAACGCGGTCGGCTCGTTCCCGCTCTGGATCGGTTCGGGACTCGACGTCGACAACGCGGCCGAGCTGTGGCCGCGATGCGACGGGGCGATCGTCGGCACGTCGGTCAAACGCGGCGGCGACGTCGCGGCGCCCGTGGACGCAGCGCGCGTGCGCCGGTTGCGTCGGGCTTGCCCGAACGGCAAACGCCGGTAACGGACCGGCTGGCGGAATTCCGATCAACGGATCGGCATGAAGGTCCTGTTGCTCACTCCCTCGCCGCCGCACCTGCACATGGGCGGTTATGCGACCGTCGCGCGCTACCGCGAAGGTCTGCAGCAGTGCGGCCACCTGTGCGAGGTGTTCGGCGGGACCAGCGAAGGCGGCCTCAAGCAATCGCTCGAAGGCACGTTGGGCCGCTTCAAGCCCGACATCGTGCATGCGCACGACGCGTGGCGCACCGGGGTCAGCCTGCTCGGTTGCCGCACGCCGTGGGTGGTGTCGCTGAGCGGTGAGGACGTGCACGACGACATGCTCGTCGACGGCCGCGGCGCGCTCGTCTGCGAAGTCGTCAAGCGTGCGCACCGCGTGCTGGTGCCGAGCGAAGCGGCGGTGCGCCTGGTCGAAGAGCGGGTCCCGGATGCGGTCGGCAAGCTCGACGTCGTGCCGCGGGCGGCCGTGAAGCTGCCGACCGACGGCACCGACCTGCGGCGGTCGCTCGGCATTCCCAAGCAGCGCTTCCTGGTGCTGTTGCCCGGGGGGCTGCGGCCGATCAAGGGCCAACATCGCGCCTTGGCCCTGGCGCGCGTGCTGCGGGCCGCCGGTTGCGATCTCGAGTTGATCGTCGCCGGCCCCGAACAGGACGCCGCCT
Source organism: Planctomycetota bacterium (assembly GCA_036724695.1). Taxonomy (GTDB): domain Bacteria; phylum Planctomycetota; class UBA1135; order UBA1135; family UBA2386; genus JACKIC01. The sequence continues at coordinate 1,978 of DAIMFJ010000337.1, read as the reverse complement.
ACGCGGCCGAACTGCGGCGCGAAGGCGATCTGCCGGGCGTGCGCATCCTGCCGGCACTCGACCGTGGCCGCATGGGCGCCGCCTACGTCGATGCCGACGTCGTGCTGAACACGTCGCTCAGCGAGGGGGCGGCCCCGACGATCCTGGAGGCCGGGATCCTCGGCCGGCCGGTGGTGGCGTCGGACGTGCCCGGCAACCGCGAGCTGATCCGCCACAAGGAGACGGGGCTGCTGTTCGGCGACGAAGAGGAGATGACGCGGCAGGTGCTCGCGCTGTACCGCAACCGCGCGGCGGCCGGGGCGCTCGGCGTGCGGATCCGCGAGGACTTCCAGCGGCGCTTCGACGAGCGGCGCGAACTGACGGCCCTGCTGTCGGCCTACAGCGCCGCCTGAACGAGTCGGACCGGACGTCCTCGGGGGGACCTGGGCAGCCGGCGGCGCCCGCGGATCATTGGCCGGGCAGCGGCTTCGGCAGCTTCTTGGGCGCGCCGGCGACCAGCGGCACGGCCGGTCGTGGCACGGCCTTGGGCTTCGGGTCGATCTCGCCGAAGGTGCGGAACATCGCCAGCAGCGCATCGCTGCACCAGTGCAGGCTCGCCTGCAGGTCGGCGGCGATCTTGTCGCGCGTCTGCTTGCGCGAACGGGGCGTGTTCATGCGCTCGATCGACTCCTTCAGCACCTCTTCGTCGAGGGCGGCGTCGCTGCCGGGCCGGAACGTCGGCAGCACGGCGGCGACGGTCTTCTGCAGCTGGCGATGGCCGCGCAAGGCCGGGTGGAACACGCCGGCGTCGAACAGGTGCATCAGGTCGAGGTGGGAGCGGCCCAGGATCGTGCGCGCGGCCTCCTTGGCGTCGGGCAGGTCCTCGAGCAGTTCGCGCAGGTCGGTCAGGCCGCGGTCGTTCCAGCAGACGATCGTGCCGCCGCATTCGACCTGCTTGGCCAGGCCGGTCAGGAACTCGCGCCGCGGATCGCCCTTCTCGGCGAAGAAGAACCCGGCCGTCTCCATGCGACCGTCCTCGTGCAACGTGTTCGCAGCCCAGCCGAACGGCACGTGGCGCCACGGCCGCTGCCCGTCGAAGCGCGGCAACGGTTCGGTGACCGACGCGATGCTGACGAAGTGCAGTGGAAAGCGCGAATCGCGCAGTTCCTGTTTCACGAACGGCTCGACGATCGTGCTGCCCTGCTGCACCGCGGCGACGGTGCGGCGCTGCTTGTGGCTCAGTTCGGCGCGGTTGGGATCGATCTCGCGCAGCGAGGGCGCCCCGTCGGCGCGCAGGGCCTTCTCGAGCTTGCGGTTCAGGTCGGGCAGCTCGTGCAGCGACAGCGGCGGGGCCTGCCGCGCGCACGCGTCGTAGCGCGGGCAGCGCAACGGCGTCGCGCACTGGCTGCCCATCGGCGTCGTCGGCGCCGCGCCTGCGACCAACGTCTTCTGCATCAGATCGAGCCGGGCCTGCAGGGACGGCAACAGCTTGCGGACCCGCTGCGTGACGTCCGAACTGCGCAGCAACTGCATCGGCGGGAACTCGACGCCTTCCTTGTGCGCGTACTTCGGTTGCACGTGCAGCAGGAACGCCGCGCGCACGGCGAACCCCGCACTCTCGACGGTCGCGACCTGCAGCGCCATGTCGGTCAGGTAGCGCAGCTTGACCTTGGTGCCCGACTTCACCTCGAACAGGTCGAGTCGGCCGTCCTTGTGCTGCACGACGATGTCGACCTCGCATTGCGTGCGTTCGCCGAGGAAGGCCGCGCCGAGCACCACCGGCTCACCGGCCGCGAGCAGGTCCTTGGTGTGCTGGGCGCGCGCCGGGGCGGTGCGGCCGGCGACTTCGATGCCTTTCGGGAACGCGCTCTTGGCGATCGTCACCAACCGGGTGCCCAACTCCGTCAATTGCCGACGGGTCAGCGACGGTGCAGCCTCGGCTGGCTCGTGGGCATCCAGCCACAGTCGCTTCTGGCATTGCAGGCCGGACTCGTACAGG
>DAIMFJ010000336.1:0-5727 GCA_036724695.1 Planctomycetota bacterium | reverse complement strand
TCTGGAAGGTCGGCGCGGCGCTGCCGTTCATCGGCCGCCGGCTCGCCGATGCCGCAGGGCCACGACGGCCTCGGCACCCGACTGCTCGGCGTCACCGGCGAACTGGTCGTGCCGCCGGAAGTGTATGCCCGGATCCGCAGCGAGACGCTGGCGACGGTGCGTGGCACCGTGCAAGCCGACATCCTCAAGGAGGACCAGGCGCAGAACACCTGCATCTTCAGCGCCGAGTTCGCGCTGCGCATGATGGGCGACGTGCAGCAGTTCTTCATCGACGAGAAGGTGCGCAACTTCTACTCGGTGTCGATCAGCGGCTACCACATCGCCGAGGCCGGTGCGAACCCGATCACGCAGCTGGCGTTCACGCGCGCCAACGGCTGCACGTTCGTCGAGTACTACCTGTCGCGAGGCATGCGGATCGACGACTTCGCGCCCAACCTGAGCTTCTTCTTCAGCAACGGCGTCGACCCCGAGTACGCGGTGATCGGCCGCGTCGCGCGCCGCATCTGGGCCAAGGCGATCAAGCAGAAGTACGGCGGGAACGAGCGCAGCCAGATGCTCAAGTACCACATCCAGACGTCGGGCCGTTCGCTGCACGCGCAGGAGATCGACTTCAACGACATCCGCACCACGCTGCAGGCCCTGTACGCGATCTACGACAACTGCAACTCGCTCCACACCAACGCCTACGACGAGGCGATCACCACGCCGACCGAGAACTCGGTGCGGCGGGCGATGGCCATCCAGCTGATCATCAACAAGGAGCTGGGCCTGGCGCGCAACGAGAACCCGCTGCAGGGTTCGTTCGTCGTCGACGAGCTCACCGACCTCGTCGAAGAGGCCGTCTACGCCGAGTTCGAGCGCCTCAGCGAGCGCGGCGGCGTGCTCGGCGCGATGGAGACGATGTACCAGCGTGGCAAGATCCAGGACGAGTCCCTGCACTATGAGACGCTGAAGTCCACCGGCGAGATGCCGATCGTCGGCGTCAACACGTTCCTCGGCAAGGACGGCTCGCCGATCCAACTGGTCGGCGAAGTGATGCGCAGCACCGACGCCGAGAAACAGGCCCAGATCGACGGCCTCGCCGCCGTGCACGCCGCCCACCGCGACCACAGCGCGCAGGCCCTCGCCGACCTCCAGCAAGCCGCCCTCGACGGCAAGAACGTCTTCGCCAGCCTGATGCACGCCGCCCGCTACTGCTCCCTCGGCCAGATGTCCGCCGCCCTCTACCAGGTCGGCGGCCAATACCGCCGCAACATGTAGCCTGCGCATACCTCACCCGGTCCCGAATGCGCACCCGTCGCCGCAACCCGCCTCCCGGCGCGGACTTGCAATTCTCGGCGCGGCGGCTTGATGCAGCGGGGAAGGTCAGCGGCGGACTGTCGCCAACGCCGTGAACACCGCGTCCCGACGGGCTGCGAACTCGTCGGCCCGGGCGACGAACTCGACCGTCGTGATCTCGCAGCCGGGCCGCCAACCGCGGTCGTCGACCCACAGCGCCACCAGGTAGCCGACCCGTTCGCCGCGCAGGCCGGTGGTGTATTCGAACCAGCGCCCGGCGGCCCCCGAAGCGTCGGTGCACTCGCCGCCAGCCACGCGCTGGTAGCCGCGCTGTTCGAAGTCGTACTCCAGTGCCTGCGCCCAGAACTCGAGGTTGCCTTCGTTGCGCTCGACGAACTGCCGCATCCAGACGTCACCACCCTTGCCGGTGGTGGCGCGGAAGTCCCCGGCTCGCTGCGCGTGCGCGAGCGTCAGGAATTCGTCGGGCAGCCGCATCGGTGCCGTGCATGCACCGAGCAACGCAACCGTGACGATCCACGTCCCAAAGCCCAAACCACGAAGCTTGTCGGCGAGTTGCTGGCCCATCTCAGAAGTCCTCCCGCACACGTTCCGCACCGATGCTGTTCAACCACCAGAACCGGCTCGGCTGGCGAGCCCGCTTCGGCGGCGGCGGTGGTTCGGCGGTGGCCTGGAACTGCGCCTGCAAGGTGGCCATCGCCACCTGATCGGCGAGGAACTTGCGCCGACCCTCCATGCGTTCGATCTCCTCGGTGAGACGCCGCAGTTCGGCCTCGACCTTGAGGATGTCCTCGACCTTCTCGGCCTTCTGCAGCACTTCGAGCAACCGCTCTCGCGCTTTGCGTGCCGTGTCGATCCGCAGCCCGAGGTCGACGAACTCCTCGGTCACGTCGTCTGCCTGGCGCGACTCGGCCAGCACCCGACCGCACGCTCGCAACCACTCGAAGGCCGCCTCGAAGTGCTGCGCCGGCAAACGCACCGTGAACTGCTGCGAACTCTGCTTCTGGAGGTGGCCACCCCAGGCGACGACACGCTCCAGGAACTGCTTCGCCACCTCTTCCGGCCTCGCGACCTCGACGGCGACCTGGCCCCGCTGGATCAGCAGCCGCTCGCTTGCTCCAGCAGCAGGCGGCGATTGCCGGTCCTTCCCCGCGGCGGTGGTGTTCGAGCCGAAGTCGTCGAAGCCCGACAACCGGGTCCCCGCCTGCAACCCAGGAGCGACCTCGTCCATCCCGACGGCATCTTCGCTCGCCGCACCGGGGGCCCACTGCTCCGTGGCACACGCCGTGAACAACACGAACCACAACACCACAGGCCATCGCCAGCTCATGCCGCGACTCTACCGCGCTCGCCGCCAGCTGCACCGCCCAGGCTTCCCTCTGCGCATACCTCACCCGGTCCCGCGCATACCTCACCCGGTCCCGAATGCGCAGTCGTCGCCCCATCCACCTGCCTTGCCAGAACTTACGGAACCACGCCTCGACCCTGGCTGCAGCCGGCCACCCACGCCGTGCGCATTCGGGACCGGGTGAGGAATGCGCAGGGCGGTAGGATCCAGAGGTGAAAGCAAGTCGGCGGCGGCGGGTCTGGTTGGCGTTGGTGGTGACAGGCCTGCTGGCGTGGACGGTCGGCTGCACGTCGACGGTGACGCCGCCGGCGCGGGTGGCGAACCCGACCGAAGTGCTGCTGATCCGCGATGCAATGCACCGCGGGTTGTTGCTGCCGAACGGCAACGGCTTCGTCGAGTTCGGGTTCGGCGACTGGAGCTGGTACGCGCTCGGCAACGACTCGTGGTACCACGTGTTCCCGACGGTGCTGTGGCCGACGCAGGGCACGCTGAGCCGGCGCCAACACCATGCAAGCGATTCGGCGTCCGCCCGCGCCGCGATGTCGTGGGCCGAGTTCGAGTCGTTCGTGGTCGAACGCGAAACCGCCGAACGGCTGCGCGACCGGCTCGAGGCGGCGTTCGCCGCCCGCGCCGGCGAACGGGTCCACCAGGCCAACCAGCGCATGGGCATCGTCCCGTACGACGACTCGTACAGGTTACTCGACAACAGCGCCGACGCCAGCGCCGTGTGGCTCACCGAACTCGGCTGCGCAGTCTCCTGGGTGCCGATCCGGACCGACCTGACGTCTGCACGGTGACGCCCCCTCACTCGCCATAGCCGGGCAACGTCGCCCGCAGGTGCCGGTCGAGTGCTTCGCGCTGCCCGGCGTCGATCGCGACACCGCGCGGCGTGCGGCCGAGCTGCAGCGCCCGCCGCAGCCGCCGCAACACCAGGTGCCGCAGCTCGTCCGGCAATCGCGCGAACGCCGGCGCATGCACCATTGGCGACAGCGGCAACGCGAACGTGCGCGGCGCCCCGACCAGTTCTCCGACCCGCACGCCATCCACCGCCTGCGGCCACTGCGCCGCGAACTCCGCCGCGAACCGCGGTGCCACCGCCAGGCTCTGCTCCGGAACCGTCGCTTCGCCGGCCAGCAGCAAGGCCGCGACGACCTCCGCCGCCAGATCGTCGAGCAGATCCAGCGTCGCCTCGCGCAACCCCTCCTCACCCAGCATCGCCTGCATCGCCCGATCGTTCTCGAGCAGGAAGCGTGTCTGCAGCATCGCCCGCACCAACAGGTTGTGCACCATCGCCTGCTGCTCGAGCGCCAGCAGCGCACCGACGTCGCTGGTCGGCACCAGGTAGTCCGCCACCCGGAACTCCCCGGCGAACTCCCGCAGATCCGCTGCCGTCCGCGCCGCCACCTGCCAGCCGCCGCGTTCGTCGCGCACGGCAATGCCATTGCCACGGTGTGCGACCCCGACCCGGCCCGTGACGTACCACCCACCCCACCGCTCCGCCATCGGGGTGCGCACCGAAACGTCGACCTCCCCCGCACTGGCGATCGGATCGCCACCGGCGTCCACGAACACCGAACGCAACACCACCCCAGGTTCGTCGTGCGTATGGCTGGTGGCATGGCAGGACAAACAGCTGTCGTCGCGCACGAACCGCACCGGCGCGGCGCCGCCCTGGGCCAGCGTGTAGAACGCCATGCCGAGCCGCGGATCGCCGACCGCGACCTCGAGCGCAGCCGCCCCCGGCACCCAGCCGACATACGCATCGGGCCCGAAGTACAATGCGCGCGGCGAATCCGGCGCGATGCGATGCCGCTGCAGACTGGTCTTGCTGAACACCAGCGTCTGGCTGCTCTCGGGGATCGCCAACGCCGCCAGCAGCGCCCGCAACCGACCGCTCGGCCCCGCCATCGGCAACTCCAGCTCGCCGCGCCCGAGCCGGGCCTGCAAGACCGTCACCGCGTTGTCGTCGGCCGTCTGCCGGTATTGGTTCGGGCGGCGCAAATGGTAGCTCTGCGCCGCCAACGCCGCGCTGCACCACGCCACCACCATCAGCACAATACCGACCTTCATGTCCACATTATGCCGCACCACGCCGCGTCGTGCAACCAGCTCAACGCGGCGGCTCGACCGGCTCACCCCACATGCGCCGCCACAACCAACGCAGGCCATCGCCGAGCGGCGGCCGCCGCCTCGCCACCTCGGGCTGCGGCAGCGGCACCAGCACACCGTCACCATTCCGTCGCGCAACGCGGAACTCGAAGGCCAGGTACGGCTCCTGCCCCATGCGCAGGTCGGCGATCCGCACCCCTTCCGCATCCTCGGCGAGTCGCACACAACCGTGTGAAAAGCGCACCAGGCGCGCGACCCCCGGCACGTCGCGCAGTTCCGCCTCCAGCGCGCGGCCCCGCGGCCGCCGCACGAACGCCCACGGCCGCGCCGCGTCGGCGAACGACCAGTGCGCCTCGTACCACTCGTCACCCGCGACGGCGACGACACGCCACAGCACGGTCTGCAACGGTGCTGGGGTCGCGACGAGCCGCTCGGCGACGACGCCAAGCCGTTCCAGTTCGCGGCCCGCCAGCCCGAGCACATGCTGCTGCGCCATCGCACTCCACAGCACGTACGCGGTGCTCACCGCGAGCCCCGCGTGGTTCCACCCGCCGCCGCGCCGCCGCGCCAGCAGCAACCCGGCCAGCCCGAGCAACAATGGCAGCGTGTAGAGCGGATCGACGACGAACAGGCAACCGAGCCCCCAGGCGCGATCCGTGAACGGCAGCCAGACCTGCGTGCCGTAGATCGTCAACCAGTCGAGGCCCACGTGGGTCGCCAGCACCAGCCAGACGGCCAGCGACCATCGGCCCCAGCCGATGCCAGGCGCCGCACGCCGCACCAGCCAGGTCAGCAACGGCGTCGCCAGCGTCAACCACAGCAGCGCGTGGCTTTCGGCCCGGTGCATGGTCATGTTCGCAATCGGCTCGCCGTGATCGATCAACACGTCGAGGTCCGGCAGCGTGCCCAGCCCCCCGCCGATCAGCACGGCACGCCATGGCCTGACCTCGGCACCGCGCACCGCGGCCGCCACC
>DAIMFJ010000335.1:5348-5727 GCA_036724695.1 Planctomycetota bacterium | reverse complement strand
CTACGCCAATCTTTCACACTCGTTCCGGCCGATCACGCAGACCGCCACGGCACGCTCGAGCTCGGCGGCCGCCGCCCGCGCCGGCCGCAAGGCCGCTGCCGGCAACGGGTCCTTGTACTCGATGATCTGCAGCGACTTCCGCAGGCATCGACGCCACCAGTAGACGACCATGCCCTGCAGCCCGGAGAACTTCGACAGGATGCAGAACCAGGCATACCAGGCCGCGTCCTGCGCAGCCCAGCGTGCGGCACTGCGCGAACCGATGCGCCACCAGAGCACCGCCAGGGCGGCCACCTGACCGGCCACGGCGGTGACGCAGACCAACCAGAATGGCCAGCCGGCCCCGAGAACCAGTTCGGCCAGGAACAGCGCGGCTGGC
>DAIMFJ010000335.1:360-5338 GCA_036724695.1 Planctomycetota bacterium | reverse complement strand
CATCGCACAGACGCCAAGCGTCCAGAACAGGATGCTGGACGCCTCGTGCAAGCGGGGATACCGCAGCCCAAGGCGCGTCAACCCCTCGCCCTCGACGTAGCCGGCCCGGACGGCCCGTTTCCACCACTGGCCGAGCCGCAACAGCGCGGCGTCGTGGATCGTCATCGCCGCATCGATGCGCCGGATCCGCCAGCCACGCTCGCGCAACCGCCGGCAGAGATCCGGCTCCTCGCCGGCGATCAGGCTGGGGTCGTAGCCCCCCACCTCCCGCAGCGCCGCCACCCGCATCATCACGTCGCCGCCGCACGATTCGACCTCGCCGACCGGCACGTCCCATTCGAGGTCGGAGACCAGGTTGTAGACGGTGCGCTCGCGGAACCGTTCGCGCCGCCGTCCGAACACCGCCGCCAGTTCCGCGGTCGCCAGGGCCGCCCTGGCCGTACCAAGCCACCCCACCTCGACCTCGCAGTCGCCGTCGACGAACTGCACGAACTGCAGCACCGGCTGCCGCTCGAGCAACCGCTCGAAGCCCTCGTTGCGGGCCCGCGCCGCCGTGAACGGCACGCTCAGGTCGAGGTCGACGACGTCCGCACCGACCGACCGCGCATGCTCGGCACTGCCGTCGGTCGAGCCGGAGTCGACGTAGACGGTCCGATGGATGGCCGAACCGAGCGACGCGAGGCAACGCACCAGCCGTTCGCCCTCGTTGCGGCCGATCACGACGATGCCGACGTCGGGCGGCGGCAGGTCGGCTGCCGGTTTCGCAGGAGGAGTCGTCACGTCGTCGCCTGGGTGAGACGTCTATCGGCCGGTCCGGGCCGGCGCGTCGCGCCCGCCGCGTCGCCGCCTTGGCATTGGCGACTTCGCGGCGGCAGCGCCTCAGCGCCGCTTGCTGCGCGCCAGCAGCTCGTCGTGCACCATCGTGCCGAGTTCGCTGCACTTGTGCTCGCCGGCCTTCAGGCTGCGGATCCGCCCGGTCTGGATCAGGTCGGCGACGGTCGCCTCGAGCTCGCGGCTCGCCTCCGGCTGGCCGATGTGGTCGAGCATCAGGCCCATCGACAGGATCGTCGCCAGCGGGCTGGCCTTGTCGGTGCCCTTGTACTTCGGCGCACTGCCGTGGATGCCCTCGAACATCGACACCTTGCCGGGGTGGATGTTGCCCGACGCGGCGATCCCCATGCCGCCGATCAGCATCGCACCGAGGTCGGTGATGATGTCGCCGAACAGGTTGGTCGTCACGCAGACGTCGAACCACTCCGGGTTCTTGATCATCCACATGCAGGCCGCGTCGATGTAGGCGTGGTCGGTGGCGACGTCCGGGTACTCCTTGGCGACCTTGGCGAAGATGCGCGTCCAGATGTCCTGCGCGCGCACCGCGTTGGCCTTGTCGATCAGGGTCACCTGCGGTTTGTCCTTGCCCGGCTTCGGGCCGCGCTTGCGCGCCAGTTCGAACGCGTGGCGGACGATGCGCTCGGTGCCGCGCGCCGTGTAGACCATCTGCTGCAGCGAGATCTCGAACTCGGTGTCCTTCTTCGTGGTGCCGTGGATGCCGGCATAGGCGTCCTCGGTGTTCTCGCGCAGGAACAGGATGTCGATGTCCTTGGGCTGCTTGCCCTTCAGGGGGCACATCGACTCGTGGTACAGCTTGACCGGGCGCAGGTTGACGTACAGGTCGAGCTTGTGGCGCATGCCGGCGATGATCGCGAACTCGAGCTTGCCGACCTCGATGCGCGGGTCGCCGATCGCCCCGAACAGCACCGCGTGCATCTGCCGGATCCGGTCGAACGCCGCGTCGGGCATCGTCTCGCCGGTCGCCAGGTAGTGCTCGGCGCCGTACGGCAGGTGCTCCCGGCGGGTCGCGAAGCCGTAGATCGACTGCACGGCGTCCAGGACCTTCAGGGCTTCGCGCACGACTTCTTCGCCGATGCCGTCGCCGGGGAGAACGCCGATGTCGTAGGTCTTCTTCATGGTCTTGCGTCGCTGCAGGGTCGTCGCCGCGCGCCGCGGGGGGCTTGCGGGGGCGAACAGTATGGCGTCCTGGCCGGGAAGTTCCACCCTCCGCCCCGTTGCGCAGCGCCGCACCCGCCCGGGAATCGCGCCACAACCGTTCGCCCCCCGTCGCCCTGGCCGACCGGCCCGGCTAGGCTTACCAACCGCGTACCGTAGCCCCGTTCCCACCGCAGCATGACCCAGCGCACCTCCCTGACCAGCCTCGCCCTCCTCGCCCTCTGCGCCACCACGGTCGCCCAGAACGACGAGGCCGACTTCAACCAACGGCAGGCCAAACTGCTCAACACCTTCGCCAAGAAGGCGTTCGAGAAGGGATTCCCCCGCCAGGCGCGACTGATCTGGCTGCAGACCATCAAGCTCTACGACGCCGAGAACCAGGAGGCCTACACCGGCATCGGCTACGTCAAGGTCGGCAGCAGCTGGAACCCCGACCCGGCGAAGCCCTACCCGACCAACGACACCGGCACCGGGGCCGACGGGCAGACCCTGTTCAAGGCCTACGAAGCGCTCAAGAAGCAGCTCGCCGGCAACCACAAGTCGCAGGCCCAGAAGTGGGCCAAGGCGGGCCGCACCGACCGCGCCAACCACCACTGGCGCGAAGTGCTGCGCTGGAGCGAAGGCGACGGCGACGCGCAGAAGGCCCTCGAGCACCGCGAGGTCGGCAGCTTGACCGGTTCGGCGCTCGAACAGACGTTGTTCGAACGCAGCAAGAAGATCGAACGCGCCGTCGAGGAGCAGTCGAAGACCGACTACCCGGTCGAGACCGTCGCCGGCGTCGAGTGCCCGCCGCTCGATCGGGCGCAGATCTCGTACGTGACGGTGCGGAGCGAGCACTTCACGCTGCACGGCGACGCCGCCGAGGAGGAGAACCTCAAGGAGTCGCTGGTCTGGGCGGAGCGCACGCTGCGCGTCTGCGAGGTGGCGTTCCCGTGGGCGATCCCGAAGGGCGAACGCTGGGGCGTGCACTGGGCGGCGCTGACCGCCAAGGAGGCATACCAGCAGGTGTTGCGCGCCAACCAGGTGCCGGACCTCGAGTGGCGGCTGGAGCACACCTCGACCTGCGGCATCGGCAACGTCGCGGTCGGCCACATGAACGGCCCCAAGACGCTGTTCGACAACGCGGTCCGCAACGTCGCCCGCCGCTGTGCCAACTTCGGCAGCGACGCGTTCGTCGAGGGCATCGGCCACACGTTCGTCGGCATGATGTTCAACAACAACCGGCTGTTCTCGGTCGACCTGAAGAAGCAGCAGGGCACCTCGGCCAGCGAGGAGGACCGCGAGTACACGTCGCCCGACTTCGACGTCTGGAAGAACCTCAACCTCGAACTCGCCTGGCGCAGCACCGGGGGCGTGCCGGCGCGCGACCTGCCGTTCGCCGAGGCGGCGAGCTTCAGCAACGAGCAGCGCATCAAGGCCTGGTCGTTCAGCGACTACCTGATGCGCCGCGATCCGGAACTGCTGCGGGCGTTCGACACGATCGCGCAGGACATGAAGAAGGCCCGCAAGAAGCAGCCGACCGAGTTCGAACAGCTGTTCGCCGAAGGGCGCGACGTGACCGTCGCCCAGCTCGACAAGGAATGGGAGGACTTCTGGACCGGCGCGTCGCCGGTGCTCAAGGCGATCCAGAACAACACGCCGCCACTGCAGGCGGTCAGCAAGGGCGTCGACAAGTGGCTCGAGGCGTTCAACGCCGCGCGCAAGGAATGGCAGGCGACGCCGGCGGCCTGGTCGGCCAACCTGTCGACGCGCTGCAAGGAGCACGCCGAGTACCTGGCCAGGAACAAGGACCTGAAGAGCCCCGCCGACATCCACACGCAGAGCGTCGAGCTCGGTGGCAGCTACGTCGGCAGCATGTTCGCGGAGATGGCGTTGGTCGAACTGGGCGCGAGCGTCGCCAACGCCAAGAAGATGTTCGAGAAGTGGGTCTACCTGCCCGGCTACCGCGACGCGCTGATCAACAACTCGATCCTGACCGTCGGCATGTACGTCGAAGGCAACATCCTGGTCGTGAACGCGGTCAGTGGGCTCGGTGCGCCGAAGGCGGCGCACGCCGGCTACACGTACTTCCCGCGCAAGCACGACGCGATCTTCGAGGGCTCGGTGCCGGTCGCCGACCTCGGTCCGGACGTGCAGAAGCTGCTCGCCAAGCACGGCCGGGGCGAGCAGAAGGTGGTCGGCTTCCCGGTCTCGGTGCACTTCGGCACGGGCATCGGCGCCGACCGCAACTCGTTCACCTGCACGATGGTCGGCCCCAAGGGCGAACGCATCGAAGGGGCCTTGTTGTTCGACGACGGCACGGCGCGCCCGGCCACCGCGCCGGGGGTCGTCGTGTTCTACCCCTTCGACCCGCTGCCCAAGGGCCAGATCGGCTTCGCGTTCTCGTGGCGCGCCGGCGACACGATGGCGCAGGCCAAGGGCCATTTCCAGGCCAAGTAGTGGCTCCGCGGGGCCCCGCCGGCCCACGCCGGCGGCGGCTCACCAGAACAGGCGCCTGGCGAGGATCGGCACCTCGACGATGCGCTCGCCGCGCGCGATCCAGCAGGCGAACTCCTGGCCGTCGTAGCTGCCCAGCTCGCGGTCGTTGAACAGCCCCTTGAGGCCTTCGACGTCGCGCACCTCGACCAGCACGTCGCCGCCGGTGTCGGCGTCCTTGAGCATCACCGCGACGAGCAGGTCGCCGGGCTGCAGGTCGATGCCGGCCTTCTGGATGCCGGCGTGGAGCTGTTCGACACGCACCGCACCGGCCGGGATCTCGAACGGTTCGCCGGTGCTGTCGCCGGTGAACTTGCGGTGGCGCGCGATCGCCGCCTGCCGCACCGCTTCCGGCGCCTCGGCGAACGACACGTCCCGGCACGCCAGCCCGGTCTGGCGCAGCAGCGCCCACACCGAAGGCGCCACCGGCACCACCGCCACTTCGAGCGGCTTGCCCGCGCGTTCGACGACCAGCTGGGTCGGCAGGTCGGCCGGC
>DAIMFJ010000335.1:0-350 GCA_036724695.1 Planctomycetota bacterium | reverse complement strand
GTGCGTGCGAAACCCGGGCTCCAGGTGATCGCCGTGCCGCCCAGCGACACCACCCGATCGCCGGTCTTGACGCCGGCCGCCGCTGCCGGACCGCGCGCATCGACCAACGACACGACGACCTGGCCGTCGCTGTCGAGCACTGCCATGCCCAGGTCTGGACTGCGCAGCTTGTAGGCCTGCAGGAGCAGGCCGAGCACCTGCCGCCGCACGTGGTCGACGCTGATCGCGTAACCGCGGTTGTTGAACGTGCCGCCGCCGGCGCTGTTGATGCCGACCAGCCGGCCGGCGAGGCCCAGCAGGGCCCCGCCGCTGTTGCCGCCGTTGATCGCCGCGTCGGTCTCGATCAGGTG
>DAIMFJ010000334.1:0-5750 GCA_036724695.1 Planctomycetota bacterium | reverse complement strand
GCCGTCGCCGCGGGCCTGGCCATCGCCCTGGTGGCGACGCTCGCCGCGCTGGGCCGCGCCGAGGCCGCCGAACGCGACCAGCGGCAGCTGTCGACCCGCCTGCAGCACACGCTCGATTGGCTGTCCGGAATGGTCGCCGCCGTCGATCCAGAACGCGACGGCGAGGACGCCCGCCTGGTCGACCTGCTCGAACGCAGCGTGCCGAGCCTCGACGCCGATTTCGCCGCGGATCGCCAGGCGCGCATCACGCTGCGCACGACCCTGGTCGACGTCTACGAGAAGCTCGGCCGCTGGCCGGCCGCCGCGCAGCAGTGCGAACTGCTGCTGGCCGACCTGCGCGCGGCCCACGGCGACGCAGCACCGTCGACCCTGGCGGCGCGCCTCGCCGCACTGCGGTTGGCGTTCCTGCAGGATCGCCTGGCCGACCATGGGCCGGTCGGCGAAGCCCTGTTGGCGCAGGCCAGCACCCAGCTCGGGCCATGGCACGCGACGACGCTCGGCTGCCAACGCGTGCTCGCCGAGAGCCGGCGGGCGCGGCGCGACCTGGCCGGCGCGACGGCGATCTGGCAGCAGATGCGCGCGGCACCGGTGGACCACGTGCCAGCCGGGTTCCATGCCCGCATCGCTGCGGACCTGGCCGCGGTGGCGGCGATGCAGGGCCGGCTCGCCGATGCCCTGGCGCAGCAGCAGGCGGCGGTCGCGGCCCTCGAAGAGGCGCTGGGCAGCGAGGCCGGCGAGACGCTGCGCGCGCGTTCGGACCTCGCCTACTACCACAACCGCATGGACCAGAAGGACGCGGCGCGGGCGGTGCTGACCGAACTCGAGCCGCGCCTGATCGCGCGCTTTGGGGCAAGCCACCCCCGCACGCTGTCGGCCAGCGAGCAGCTGGCGATGCTGATCCAGGACCTCGGCGATCCCGCGGCGGCCGTGCCGCGGTTCGAGCAGGTGCTGGCGCACCGGCTGGCGCGCATGGGCCCGCAGCCCCGCGACACGCTCGGCACGCAGAACAACCTCGCCGTCGCGCACGCACATGCCGGCGACTTCGCGGCCGCGCAGGCGACCCAGGAACGCCTCGTGGCGACCTACGCCGGACTCGCCGACGCCGACGCCTTCGACGTCGCCAACGCGTCGGCCAACCTCGGCACGTTCCTGATGCGGCAGGGGCGGCCCGAGGCAGCGCTCCCGCACTACGATGCCGCAGTGGCGACGGCGACGCAGCGCATCGGGGCAGTGCACACCGACACCGCGACGTTCCAGCTGCTGCGCGGCGCCTGCCGGGCCCGCACCGGCGACCCCGACGGCGCCGAACGCGATCTGCTGGCGGCGCACACGGTCCTGCTGGCCGAGCTCGGCGAGGCCCATTCGTACGTGCAGAAGGCCAGGCAGGACCTGGTGGCCCTCTACGAGGCCACCGGCCGCGCCGAACAGGCGGCGCGCTTCCGCTAGCCGGTGCCAGCGGGTGGCCCGGTCCCACCGTGGACTCCGCTGCAACGAGTCGCCGATCCGCCTCTCGCAAACCGTTCCCCACCAACCACTTCCACCACCGCCTGCGCATACCTCACCCGGTCCCGAATGCGCACGCGAGCATTCGGGACCGGGTGAGGTATGCGCAGCGAGGGTGCCGCAGGCGGTTGATCCGACGGCATCGGAAGTTACGCAACGCATTCTCAGGCAGTACTTTGCGGCATTCCGGAGGGGGCTTGCGCGGAACGGGGTCGGACCGAACAATGCTTGCCCCTGCAACTCGGCTGTTTCCGGGTGGTTGGGGCATGGAATCCGTCATGAAGCAACTCGTGATCCTGGGCGCCGGCAAGATCGGGCGCATGGTCTGCCACCTGATGGCCACCAGCGGCGACTACGCCGTGCGGGTGGGCGACGTCGCGCAGGGTGCGGTCGACGCGCTGGCGAAGAAGTACCCCGGGGTCAAAGGCCAGGTCGTCGACTTCGGCAACGAACAGAGCCTCGACGCCTTGCTGCAAGGGGCCTGGGCGGTGATCAGCTGTGCACCGTTCCACTGCAACCCGCTGATCGCGCGCCGGGCGAAGGCGCACGGCGTGCACTACTTCGACCTGACCGAGGACGTCGAGGTCACCCACGAAGTGGTCGAGCTGGCCAAGGGCGCCACGACGCTGTTCGCGCCGCAGTGCGGCCTGGCTCCCGGCTTCATCACGATCACGGCCAACCACCTGATGCAGTCGATGACCTCGGTCAGCGACCTGCGGCTGCGGGTCGGCGCGCTGCCGCGTTTCCCGAGCAACCGGCTGAAGTACAACCTGACCTGGAGCACCGAAGGGCTCATCAACGAGTACTGCAACCCGTGCGAATCGGTCGAGAACGGCCAACTGACGACCGTGCCGCCGCTCGAGCAGCTCGAACGGCTGACCATCGACGGCGTCGAATACGAAGCGTTCAACACCTCCGGCGGCCTCGGCACGCTGGCGATCACGCTGAAGGACCGCGTCAAGAACGTCAACTACAAGACGATCCGCTACCCGGGCCACTGCGAGCTGATGAAGTTCCTGCTGCACGACCTCGCCATGCAGGACCAGCAGGGCCAACTGCGCGACATCTTCGAACGCAGCCTGCCGGGCACGTTCCAGGACCAGATCGTGATCTTCGTGAGCGCCACCGGCATGGTGCACGGCCGGCTGACCGAACGCACCTACGCGAAGACGATCTACCACCAGAAGATCGACGGCGAGAACTGGAGCGGCATCCAGATCACCACCGCCGCCGGCGTCACCGCGATCGTCGACCTGCTGCGCGAAGGCAAGCTGCCGAGCCAGGGCCTGCTGAAGATGGAGGACGTCGACTACGAGGCGTTCCTGCAGAACCGCTTCGGCAAGTACTACGCGTGATCCGGCGCGCGTCGCTCGCCGCCGCCGCGGCACTGGCCAGCTGCGCGGCCCCTGCGCCAATCCCGACCGCGAAGGCAGCGCCGGCCCCGTTCGTGGCGATGGCCTGCAACGTGCGCTACGGCACCGCCGACGACGGGCCGGACGCCTGGCCCCAGCGCGCATCGCGAGCCACGCGCCGGGGATCGTCGGCCTGCAGGAGGCCCTCGACTTCCAGCTCGCATTCCTGGCCGAACGACTGCCGCAGTACCGGCAACTCGGCCAAGGCCGCGACGGCGGCCGCCGCGGCGAACACACCGCCCTGCTGGTCGACCGCACCCGCTTCGCGGTGCTCGCCCACGGCGACTTCTGGCTCAGCGAGACGCCCGACCAGGTCGCGTCGGTCGGCTGGGACGCCGCGCTGACCCGCCTGTGCACGTGGGCGCACCTGCGCGACCTCGCCACCGGTACCGAACTGCACGTCTGGAACACCCACTTCGACCACCGCGGCGCCAAGGCGCGCACCGCCAGCGCCCACCTGCTGGCCAGCCGCCTCGCCGCCGTGCCGGGTCCGCATCTGGTGCTCGGCGACTTCAACGCCGGCGAAGCCAGCCCGCCACTCGCGGCGCTGCGCGCCGCCGGGCTGCGCGATACGTTCCGCGACCTGCACGCCGTGAGCACCGCGGTCGGCACGTTCCACGCGTTCCGCGGCGGGCAGGAGGGCGACAAGATCGACTACGTGCTCGCCGACGCGGGGTTCGTCACGCTGCGCGCCTGGATCGACGCCGAACCCGGCCCCGCCGGCCGCTGGCCGAGCGACCACCACTTCGTGCTGGCCGAGCTGCAGCCCACCGCCCGCGACTGACCCACCCGCATCAAGCCGCGCACCCCACCCTGCCGATGCCATCGGCAGATCATGCGCCCCCTCCGCATCCTGTCCTGCTGCATCGGCCTCGCCGGTGCGCTGTCCGCGCAGACCCCCACCACCGGCGTCGACCTGTCCGGCGACCAGCACCCCGACATCCGCGAAGCGCTCGGCACCGAGCGGCGCAGCGTCGGCGACTGGATCGAACGCTTCGACCTGTCCGGCCTGTTCGCGGCCCGCTACCTGCACACCGGCAGCGGCGGCAAGTACCCCGACGGGGCCTTCCAGGTCAACCAGGCGAACCTGTTCGCGCGCGCCGCGATCAAGGACGTCGGCGAGGTGTTCCTCGAGCTGCGCCTCGAGTACTTCCCGGACGACGACGACCGCGGCGTCGGCCTCGGCGAGGCCTACCTGCAGCTGCGCGACCTCGGCCGGTTCGGCGGCGCCGACCTCGGCGTCAAGGTCGGCCGCTTCGACCTGCCGTTCGGCGAGTACTACCTGCTGGAGGACCCCGACCAGAACCGCATGATCGGTTACCCGGCGTTGATCCCCTACCGCTGGGACGAGGGTGTGCAGGCCTACCTGAACGGCGACGGTTGGGGTGCCAACCTCTCGATCAGCGACGGCAGCTACAGCCGCAACTCGTCGGCCGGCGTCGCGCCGGCCATCTGCGCGAAGCTGCACACCCAGGCCACCCCGTCGCTCTACCTGAGTGCCAGCACGCTCTACATCGACGGCGCCGCGCAGTCGGCGCTGTGCTTCGGCGGCTCGGTGATCACCCCGGTCGCCGGCAGCCCGAGCCCCGAGGTCAAGTCGTGGCTCGGCAGCCTCGACATGCGCTGGGAACCGCACGAACAGTGGCTCCTGCAGGCCTCGCTGGGCGGCGGCCGCATCGACGACGACGCCGACGCTTTCGACCGCGACCTGTTCTGGTGGATCCTCGAACCGTCCTACGCGATGTCGACCGAATGGCGCCTGACGGCGCGCTGGAGCGGGGCTGGCACGTTCGACGGCGACGAAGGCTACCAATTCGAAGGCCGCCCATACGGCAACGGTGCTGCCAGCTTCGGCTTCGACGTCCACAACTTCCAACGCCTCGCCGCCGGCGTGGCCCACACCTTCCACCCCAACCTGCTCGGCAAGCTCGAACTGGGTGTCGACCGCTTCTTGACCAGTGCCGGCAGCAGCCGCGACGACGACTCCCGCCTGTTCTTCGGCGCCGAACTGGTGGCCACGTTCTGATGCGCCGCCTCGCCGCAGTCTGGGTCACCGCCCTGGCAGCCCTGGCGCCGTTGCCCGCCCAGGACGGCGTGCAAGCGCCGATGGAGGCGTTCGCCAACGCCGTCCAGGCGATCGAGCAGGCGCTCACGAACGGCGACCGCGCGGCGATCACCGCCCCGCTCGACACGCTCGAACGCACTCGCGAGCTGCTGGCCCGACATCGCGCGGCCGACTGGCCCCACGAACGCGCCGAGCCATGGCTCGAGCGAGTCAGCCAGGCCGTCGCCCGGCTGCGCGAACCCGAACCGACCGCCGCGCGCGACGCGTACGACTGGCGCGAACTGCGCGCCAGCTGTACCGGCTGCCACCTCGACCTGCGCAAGGGCAACGGGGAACGCGGCCTGTTCCCCAACCGCGGCGGTGCGGCGTTCGGCCGCGTCGAGCTGCGCGCCCGCGACGGCGTGCGCGTCGACGACGCCAGCGGGGTCGTGGTGTTCCTCGAACGCGACGAACCAGCCGCAGCACCGCTGCCACGCGCCCCGGCGATCAGTCAGCAAGGCCGTCGGTTCCGCCCGGCGGTGCTCGCCGTCACGGTCGGTACGACGGTGCGCTTCCCGAACGACGACGTCGTGTTCCACAACGTCTTCTCGCTGTCGCGCGGCAACGCGTTCGACCTGCAGACCTACGGCAAGGGCGTCGAACGCACCCACGTGATGCGCAACGCGGGGCTCGTCAAGGTGCACTGCAACATCCACCCCGACATGGTCGCCAGCGTGCTGGTGCTGCCGACCGAGCGCTTCGCGATCACCGACCGCAGCGGCTTCTGGGCG
>DAIMFJ010000333.1:0-5841 GCA_036724695.1 Planctomycetota bacterium | reverse complement strand
CGGCGAAGACTGCCTGCACGACAGTCGACAGCGCGTCGGCGACGACGTGATGCTGCCGGCGACCGCGGGCAGCGGCCCGGCGGCGGCCCCCCCGCGCCAGCGCCGCGACGAGCCGCTCGCGGTGTTGGCCGAGACCGCGACCGCGCTGGTGGTCGACAAGCCGCCCGGCCTGCCGACCGTGCCGACCCGCGACGGCCGCGACGGTGGGGTGCATGCGCAGCTCGCCGCGCTGCGGCCGGGGCAGGACCTGCGCATCGTGCACCGCCTGGACCGCGACACCTCGGGTTGCCTGCTGCTGGCCAAGGGGCTCGCGGCGGCGCAGCACTTCGACCGCCAGTTCAGCGCGGGCCTGGTGCAGAAGACCTACGTCGCGGTCGTCGACGGCGCACCGCTGCAGGACGAGTTCGCCGTCGAACGCTGGCTCGGTCCGGACCCGCGCCGGCCCGGCAAGGTGGTGGTCGGCGCCGCCGGCAGCCGCGGCTTCCGCGACGCCCGCACCCTGGTGACGGTGCGGCAGCGCTTCCTGCGCCATGCGCTGCTCGAACTGCGGCCGCAGACCGGCCGCGGCCACCAGCTGCGGGTGCACCTGGCGTCGCTCGGCCACCCGATCGTCGCCGATACCGACTACGGTGGGCGGCCGCTGCTGCTTTCCGAGCTGAAGACCGAGTACAAACTGCGCCCAGGCGTCGCCGAGAAACCGCTGCTGTCGCGGCTGTTCCTGCACGCCGAGCGCCTCGAGCTCGACGACGTCGACGGCCAACGCCTCGCCGTGCGAGCCCCTTTGCCTGCCGACCTGGAACAAGCGTTGCAACGCCTGTCGCGCTTCGACCAGGCGCGGAGCTGATCCCATGCGACTGAAGACGATCCCCGACGATTTCCGCGTCCGCGAACTGCTCGAATGGGACGAGGTGCCGCAGGGCAACTACGTGGTGCACCATCTGCAGAAGGAGAAGCTGTCGACGCCCGAGGCGCTGGCGCTGATCGTGCGCGAGGCGAACGTCGACCGCTCGGCGATCGCCTACGCCGGCCTGAAGGACCGCCAGGCGATCACCGAGCAGTTCGTCACCATCGAGCGGCGCGCCGTCGAGCTCGACCTGCCGAACCTGCGGCTGCGGCCGGTCGGGCGCGCGCCGGCGGCGATCACCAGCAAGCAGAGCCAGGGCAACGCGTTCCAGATCGTCGTGCGCGGCCTGCAGCCGGCCCAGGCCGCGCAGGTGCGCCGCAGCCTGCCGTCGCTGCAGAAGACCGGCCTGCCGAACTACTTCGACGACCAGCGCTTCGGCTGCCTGCGCCACGGCCAGGGCTTCGTGATGCGCAGCGTGCTGCTCGGCGACTTCGAACGGGCGCTGCAGCAGCTGGTCGCCGAACCGTCGCCGGTGGCGATCACCGGCGACGTCAAGCTCAAGCGCACCCTGCAGCTGCGTTGGGGCGACTGGGAGGCCTGCGCGCGGATCGCCCGCGGGCCGGCCTACGAGCCGATCTTCGAGCACCTCTGCCGGCACCCCAGCGACTTCCGGGGTGCTCTCGAAGGCGTGCCGCTGCGCCAGCGCGTCATCCACGCGTTCGCGTACCAGTCCTACCTCTGGAACCGCACGCTGAGCCGCATGCTGCGCGACGGCGTGCTGTCGGCCCAGCGCCTGCGCATCCACACGATCGCCGGCGACCTGATGGCGTGGAAGTACCTGGCCCCGGAGCGCGAGGAGAAGCTGCTGGCGATGCGCACGCCGCTGTTCGGCAGCGACGGCGAGGGCGGCAGCGAACCGTGGCAGCGGGCGATGGTCGAGGAGATGCGGGGGGCTGGGCTGCAGCGCCGCGACTTCACCGACCACGTCGTGCCGGGCATGATCTGGAAGGAAGAGGTCCGGCCGGCCCTGGTCAAGCCGTTCGACATGGGCGACGTGGTGATCCGGCCCGACGACCGCAACGACGGCAAGGTGTGCGCCGAACTGCGCTTCTCGCTGCCGCGCGGCGCCTACGCGACGATGGTGGTCAAACGCCTGTTCGCGCCGGGCTGGTACGATCGCGACGACTCGCGCGAGTTCGGCCGCGGTGGTCGCGGCGCGGGTGGACGGCGTTACGAGCAGTTTGGAGGCGACGACGAATGAGCGGCACCAAGCACCAATCCGCAGCCCCCGCGACCGCCGGTCCGACCCTGGGCATCATCGGCGGTTCGGGGTTGTACGACCTGCCGGAGCTCGAGCAGCGCAGCGAAGTGGTCGTCGAGACGCCGTTCGGGCTGCCGAGCGACGCCTTGATCACCGGCGTGCTGCACGGCGTGCGGGTCGCGTTCCTGCCGCGGCACGGCCGTGGCCACCGGCTGGCACCGCACGAACTGCCGTTCCGCGCCAACCTGCACGCGATGAAGCAGCTCGGCATGAGTGCGGTGGTCGGCGTGTCGGCGGTCGGTTCGCTGCGCGAGGACGTGCGGCCCGGCGAGCTCGTGCTGGTCGACCAGTTCATCGACCGCACGCGCGGGCGCACCCAGGAGTCGACGTTCTTCGGCAACGGCTGCGTCGCGCATGCCCACTTCGCCGATCCGGTGCACGAACCGCTGCGCCAGCTGGCGCTCGGCGCGGCGCGCGCCGCCGGCGCGGTGGCGCACGACGGTGGCACCTACGTGTGCATGGAAGGGCCGCTGTTCAGCACCCGCGCCGAATCGCGGCTGTACCGCCATTGGGGCTGCGACGTGATCGGCATGACCAACCTGCAGGAGGCCAAGCTGGCGCGCGAGGCCGAACTGGCCTACACGACCGTGGCACTGGTCACCGACTACGACTGCTGGCACGAGACCGAAGCCGACGTCGACGTCTCGGCGGTGCTGGCGGTGCTCAAGCAGAACGTCGCGATGGCGCGGCGGGTCGTCGTCGAACTGGCCAAGGCGATCGCCGCAGCACCGCCGATCTCGCTGCGCGGCTCGATGGCGCATTCGTTGATCACCCACGGCGACGCGATCACCGCCGACGCGCGGCGGCGCTTGCAGTTGCTGATCGGCGAGCAACTCGGATGAGCGGCGCGCCGCACCTGCCGCACGTCGTGATCCTCGGCGGCGGTTTCGCGGGGCTGGCGGCGGCGCGCACGTTGCGGCGCGCGCCGGTCCGCATCACCTTGGTCGACCGGCGCAACCACCACCTGTTCCAGCCGTTGCTGTACCAGGTGGCGACCGCGGCCTTGAACCCGGCCGACATCGCCTACCCGATCCGCGCGATCCTGCGCCGCCAGGCCAACGTGCGCACCATCCTGGCGCGGGTGACGCGCATCGACTGGGCGCGGCGGCGACTCGAGCTGTTCGACGGCAGTCTCGAGTACGACCACCTGATCGTCGCCACCGGCGCGACGCACAGCTACTTCGGCCACGACGAGTGGGGCACCTGGGCGCCGGGGCTGAAGACGGTCGAAGACGCGCTGGAGATCCGCCGTCGCGTGCTGTCGGCGTTCGAGGCGGCCGAACGCCTCGGCGATCCGCAGCAGGTGCCGGCGACCTTGACGTTCGTGGTGGTCGGGGCGGGGCCGACCGGCGTCGAGCTGGCCGGGGCCTTGTCCGAGATCGGCCGCATCACCGTCGCCAAGGACTTCCGGACCTTCGACCCGCGCACGCTGCGGGTGGTGCTCGTCGAGGGCTCGGAGCGGGTGCTGCAGGCCTACTCGCCGCCGCTGTCGGCCGCCGCGCAGCGCCAGCTCGAACGGCTCGGCGTCGAGGTGCGCACCCGCTCGGTGGTGACCAGGATCGACCAGAGCGGGGTGTGGCTCGGCGACGAACACATCCCGGCCCGCACCGTGCTGTGGGCCGCCGGCGTCGCTGCGTCGCCACTGGGTCGCGATCTCGAGGTGCCCCTCGACCGGGCCGGCCGCGTGTTGGTCGATCCGGACTTGCGGGTGCCGGGCCGTCCGGACGTGTTCGTGGTCGGCGACCTGATGCACCTGCAACAGGACGGCAAGCCGATCCCGGGCGTCGCGCCGGCCGCGATCCAGGCGGGTCGGCACGCCGCCTTGAACCTGCTGCGGCAGGTGCGCGGCGTGCCGACCGAGCCGTTCCGCTACCGCGACAAGGGCTCGCTGGCGACGATCGGCCGCGCCGCGGCGGTCGGCCAGCTCGGCAAGGTGTCCTGCACCGGCTTCGTCGCCTGGTGGGTCTGGTGGATGATCCACATCGCCTACCTGGTCGGCTTCCGCAACCGGCTGGTGGTGATGATCGGCTGGGCGTGGCAGTACTTCGCGTTCTCGCGCGGTGCGCGGTTGATCACCGGCCGCACCTGGGAACCGTCGCGCGACGCCACTTGATCTGCTACTTCCGCGTTTCTTCGCGTCGCGTGTGGATTCGCCGAATGCGGAGCGGAAGTAGGAGATCAGAAGCAAGTCAGCGCCTGCGGCCTCTTCTGGTCGGCGCGGTAGCGACGACACAACCCTTGGTTGCGGCCGCAGGCAGCGCTGAGCGGTGGCCACCTGGCCGGCGATCAGACGTCGGCGGCGCGCGCGACGCCGAGTTCGCGGCTGTCGAGCTGCTGGTCGCCGTTGCGGTCCAGGCGCGCGAACAGCGCCGCGGCCCAGCGCGCCAGGGTCGGATCGACGCGGCGCAGCGCGCGTTCGAACTCGCGCGGATCGAGTTGGCCGTTGGCGTCGTTGTCGTCGAGACCCCACGGTGCGCCGAGGCCGCCTGCCGCGCTCGGTTCGGTGCTGCCACCGAGGTTGGCGAGGCCGGGCACCAACTTCTGGATCTGGTCGAACCACGGCGCCAACTCGGCTTCCTCGATCTTGCCCGAGGCGTTGCTATCGAGGCCGCGCAGCGAGGCGGTGATCATCGGCAGCAGGCCCAATTGGCTGGCCAGGCGGTCGACCTCGTCGGGATCGAGGCCGCCGTTGCGGTTCTGGTCGTAGAGGCGGAAGAACCGTTGCAGCGGCGTCGCGGTCGGTGCAGCCGGGGCGCCCGTCGGCGCGGGCAGCGGCCGGTGTGGGCGCAGGGCCAGCGCGCGGCCGCGGCCGACGACGTGCTGGAAATGCTGGTCGAACTCCTGCCAGTCGACGAAGCCGTCGCGGTTGGTGTCGAGCCGGGCGAATGCCTTGGTGTCGCGCGGGTCGCCGAGCGCTTCGATCGCGTCGTTGGCCTCGAACAGGTCGAGGCGGTCGTCGCGGTCGGCGTCGCAGTGCGCGAAGGCGCGGCGGCTGGTCGCCGGATCGTGCTTGTCGAACTCGACGCGGGCGCGGGTCGGCGCCTGGGAGCCCTGGCTGCCCGACGTCGTCGTGGCCCCCGGGCTGGTCGGGCGGACTGGCGTCGGGGCCTGCTGCGCAGCCAGGTGCGGACCGAGCAGCCCGAGCAGCAGCGCGCCGACGACCAGCGGACGGCGCTGGCACGGCCTGTGCCGCCGACGGCAGGTACCGGGGGGCTGCGGGTTCACGGTAGGGTACATCGGCTGACGCTGCCCGCGACTATACCGCGGCCCGGGTTGCCGGGGTGGCGTCGGTGCTTTCACGGCACGAACAGGCAGCCGCGCGGCAGCCGTTCGGTCGGTTGGCCCTGGTCGTCGCGGACCACGAAGCCGGCCAGTTCGACGTTGGCGCCGGCGGCGCGCAGCTCGCTGGCCAGCGCCAGCATCGCGTCGCTGGCCGGTGCGAGCACCAGCCCCGAACCTTCGCTGCGCGCTGCCTTGGCGAGATCGAACGCCGCCTTCTGCAGCAGGCTGATCGGCGCCTGCCCGTCGGTGGGTTGGGCGGCGAAGCCGACCGGCGCCCGCTTGCCAGCCTGGAACGACAGGGCCTGGTGCACCGGCCGGCCGGCCGCCAGGGCCGCGCCCAACCGCGTCAGCGCCAGTTCGCCGCCCTGCTGGCGGGCCTCGTCCTGCAGGGCCT
>DAIMFJ010000332.1:2456-5861 GCA_036724695.1 Planctomycetota bacterium | reverse complement strand
GAAGGCGGCCACCGGGGCCAGCGCGGCGGTCGCGATCGGCACCTCGGGCAGCGACGGGAACCGCTGCCTGGCCAGCGCCGCGAACGCGCCGGCGACGTGCGGGTCCTTGCTCTGCTGCAGCAGCGCGGCGAGGTCCTTGGCGGTGCGTTCGCGCCAGCCGTCGACGTCGAGCGACCACAGCCCGGCCGCGAGTGCGCCGCTGCGGTCGCCGGCGGCGGTCAACAGCGCGGCGGCGGCGGCGGCATGGCCGTGCCCGAAGAACGGTTCGCTGCGGACCTTCGCCCACGACCAGGTCGGCTCGTCGAGCACCATCGGGGCCGGGTCGCCGGGGCCGAGGTCGGTGCGGTACGCCTTCGGCCACTCGAGGTCCTTGCGGCGCCCGCCGAGCCATTCGGCGGACTCGCGCAGGAACGTCTGCCAGCTGCCGACGAACGCGTCGAACGTCGCCGCGCGGCCGTCCTTGCCGTCGCAGAACACGCTGGTGAAGTACGCCAGCGGATCGCTGCCGCCGGCGCGCGCGTTGCGTTCGTAGGCCGCCAGGGCCGTGCGGTACGGCGGCGTGCCGGGCGGGCAGTGGCCGCGCAGGAACGCGTACAGCGCGTAGCCGACCGGGTAGTTGTCGCGGTACTCCTCGACCTTGCCGGTCAGCATCTCGACCAGGCGCGCGCGGTCGCCGTAACCCATGCCGTGCACGCGGGCGACGGTGTGCAGGTCGAGGTGGTCCTCGGCGAACTCGGGGTCGGCGGCGCGTGCGTAGTGCTTCGCAGTCCAGTCGGCGTGGCCTTCGCCGTACCACGACGGCAGGAACGGCCGCAGCACGCCGTCGAAGCGGTGCGTGAGTTCGTGGGTCAACGTGCGACCGAGTCCCGGCAGGTTGCCCCACGCGAAGCGGATCGTCGTCAGGTCGCCACCCTGGAAGCCGCCGGCCCACCAGTGCGGCGAGCCGTCGGTCTCCATGTCGGTGTGCTCGGGCACGATGCGCACGACCCCCTGGCGGGTCAGGAACGGATCGACGCCGTAGTGGGAGACCAGCCGCTGGTGGTGGAGTTCGACGGTGCGGGCGACGCCGAGCAGCGTCTCGTGGCCGCAGATCGTCTCGATGCGGTAGCGGCTGGTCGGGCTGAGCGCGATGCCCGGCCGCGACCAGTCGGCGTGCTCGCGGGTGAACGCGGCGATCTCGTCGGCGGTCAATGCCTCGAGTTCGGCGATCGTCCAGGCGCGCTGGCCGGCGCGTGCCTGCACGGCCCGTTCCTGGGTGGCCTGCGCGGCCGCGGCCGCGCGTTCGAGCAGCTTCGGATCGGCCGGGAACGGCCCGTAGACGTCCGGCATCAGCTGTTGGCGACGCAGGCCGAGCAACACCCGGGCGGCGGCGAGGGCTCGTGCGTCGGGGCCGCCGCTGGCGCTGCCGGTGGTGCTCGAGCCGGCCAGCAGCGCCACCAGCCCGTCGACGACGGCCGCGTGGTCGACGGCGAACGCCCGCACGGCCGCCGCGATACTCGGAGAGCTCGCGGCCAGCATCGCCGGCGCGCCGTCGCCGACGGTGAGCGCCAGTTCCGCGGCCCAGCGGGCCAGGATCGCCCGCTCGGCGTGTTCGGCGCCCTTGCTCGGCTTGTACCGCGCGGCCAGGCCTGCCGCCGCCGCCAGCGCGGCAGCGCGCTGGGCCTGCAGTTTCTGCGTCGCGGCGAGCGGCTTGTCGAGGTGCTTGTGCGCGGCCAGTTGCTTGCGCTGGTTGGCGTCGAGCTTGCTCTGCCCTTGCGCGTTGCTGGCGGCCCGCACCCAACGCTCGAGCCACAGCAGCTGCTGCGCCTCGTCGCCGCGACAGGCCAGCAGCATGTCGAACAGCAGGGCCGGCGATGCGGCATGGAAACCCAGCGCATCGAGCAAGGCCGCGCGCGCCGCGTCGAGCTGGCCGTTGGCGAGGTTCTGCCTGGCGACCTGCCAACGCTGGTCGGCGGGACTGCCCGGCGGCGGGGTCGCCGCCAGCGTCGCCAGATCCTTGGGCAGCGCGGCGCCGGGCGGTGCCTGCGCCGTGGCGTTCAGGCCGAGGAGAAGCGAGCAGCCGGCGAGGAACAGAGGGCGCACGCGGTCAGTCTACTGGCTGCGTGGCAACGCGGAAGGTGGGGAGCGGGAGAGCAGAACCCCGGCAGGCCAGAAAGGAAGAACGCCAGAAAGGCGTCCTGCGGGGTTGGGTGCGTGATTCGCCCCGTCC
The DNA here is from genome assembly GCA_036724695.1 of Planctomycetota bacterium. Taxonomy (GTDB): domain Bacteria; phylum Planctomycetota; class UBA1135; order UBA1135; family UBA2386; genus JACKIC01. Next base: position 3,652 of record DAIMFJ010000332.1, on the reverse strand, counting down.
CGGTCCCCGCGTTGCGACGCGCCTAGCCGATCGCCAGCTCGCCCCGCCGCGTCATGCGTCCAGGCGCGTCGCAGCGGGGTTGGGTGCGTGATTCGCCCCGTCCCGGTCCCCGCGTTGCGACGCGCTTAGCCAATCAGAACCGGAACGGCAGGCGCAGGTTGCGCAGCTCGGGCAGCGGCGTCTGCGGGCTGAGGGCCGGCGCGACGCTGCCGTTGACGCTGAACGCCGTGTCGAACGTGACGTCCCACTGCACGTAGCGCGGCTTGCCGTTGGTGGCGATCCAGGCCTGCAGGGCGGCGTCGTTCATGTCGTAGACGAAGTCCTGCGGGTTGGCTGGGAAGCGCTGCGAGTTGCCGGCTTGCGGGTTCTGGTGGAACGCGAAGCCGATCCGCACGTTGGCGTTCGGGATCGGCGTGTTCTGACCGACCGCCGTGTACGTCGGGCCGAGACCTTCGGACTGGTTGGTGACGATCTCGAAGAACTTGGCGCTGATGCGCAGGCGCGCGGGCGGCGCGCTCGGCAGCAGGTCGGCAGCGGCTTCGATGCCCATCCACAGGTCGGTACCGCTGTGGGCGAGGATGCGGCTGCCGGCCAGCACGTTGCCGGACGTCGACAGCAGCTCGGCTTCGTACTGGCGGTAGCGGTGCTCGTCGCCAGGCACGGCCGAGGCCAGCGTCACGTGGATCGCCGGTTGGCCGAGGTAGGTCGCCGACGCGTCGAACGACGCGATGTCGATCGCCGAGACGACCTGCGGGTAGACGATGCGCACGGCGTCGTTGCCGACCTGTTCGTAGTCGACGTAGCCCTTGACCGTCGCGCTGACGTTGGTGCCGGCGAACTCGAAGTTCGGCCCGACGGTCGCGCCACCACCGGTGATGACCCCGCGCGGCAGACCGTCGCCGGCCGCGCCGACGTTGCGACGCTTGCTGAGGCCGGTGTCGATCCACTTCGACCGGGCGCGCGACTTGGCGTTGAACGGCACCGGCAGCAGCGTCGGGGTCGGGCCGATGTCGCCTTCGTCCTCGCCGATGTTGGTGGCGACGTTGTTGTCGTCGACGAACTGGCCGTTGGCGTTCGGGAAGCCGCGCCAGGCCAGCAGCTGCCGCTTGGTCGTGCCGTTCACCTGCACGCCGTTCTGGATGAAGACGATGTTGTCGTCGAGGCGGGTGTTGGTGCCGTCCAGCGTGTTGTCGCCC
>DAIMFJ010000332.1:0-2446 GCA_036724695.1 Planctomycetota bacterium | reverse complement strand
GCCCATGCCGCCGAAGCCGCCGAGCGGGTTCTCGTCGTAGACCGAACCGGCCATCACCGGCGAACCGTTCGCCGGGTACTTCTTGGTCACCACGACGCTGCCGAAGCCACCGGTGCGGCAGACGTTGCCGTCGGCCGAGATCGCGAAGTTGTAGTCGCTCTCGGCGTAGCGCCAGCGCGCCGGGCTGGCAGTGCCGTGGGCGTGGATGATGATGCGCTTGGCGGACATCAGCACGACCATGCCGCCAGCACCAGCACCGCCGCCACCGGCTTCGCCGCACGCGCCGACCTGCTCGCCACCGCCACCCATGCCGCCGTCGGCGATGATCTTGCCGGACGGCAGGATCTCGATCTCGCCGAGGGCCTTGACGATGATCACGCCGCCGCCGCCGCCGCCGCCGCCGCCCGAGTAGTCGTTGGCCGGTTGGTTGGCGGTGAGGCTGCACGAGTTCGAGCCCGAGGTGTCGCCGCCGCCACCGCCACCGCCGCCGCCCATCGGCATGGTCAGCTCGCCGGTGATGCGGATGTTGCGGTTGATGTCGAGGCCTGCACCCCAGAAGTCGTTGTCGTTGCGCGAGTCGCTGAACGGCCGCGGCCCGGCTTCGCCGCCGGGTAGCGGCTGGGAGCCCGTGCGCGCGGTCCAGGTGCCGCTGCAGCCCATGCCGCCATGGCCGGCGCGCTGTTGGAACGCGGTGCCGGTGCCGGCCGGTTGGCGCCACCACGGGTCGCCCTGGGTGGCCATCGAACCACCGCCGCCGCCCGAACCACCGCCGCTGCTGTTGTAGCCCGAGCCGGTGTAGCAGCCGGCCACGCAGGCGAGGCGACCGCCGCCGCCGCCTTGGCCCGGCAGCTGCAGCGGGCCGTTGCCGTTCGCGCCGCGCAGGTCGCGCAGCGTCGCACTCGGCGTGCCGTCGCCACCGTTGCCACCACCGCAGACGCCGACACCGCCGGCCTTGGCGAAGTTCGCCGAGTTCAGCGTGTCGACGCGCGCGCCGTTGCCGCCGGCGACCGACAGCTCACCGGCGACCCGGAAGTCGCCGCTGACCAGCCAGACCATCGGGTTGGGGCCCTGGCCCTTGACCGACACGCCCTGCGGGATCGTCACGTTCTGGAAGTTGAACACGCCGCCGTTGACGTTGAACGGCAGGCCCGACTTCGGAACGATCTGCGTGAACGAGGTGTTGAGCACCACTTCGCGCACGTTCGGCTCGTACTCGAGGGTCGTCTGGCGGCCTTCGAACTCGAAACCGGCCTTCAGGTAACCGGGGCCGACGTCGGCGATCGGCTCGGGGAACGGCGCGTCGAAGTCGATGTTGTTGGTGTTGGCGAACTCCTCGACGATGCCGTTGAACTGCTGCTCGTAGGCCTCGGCGGTGCGGAACGTCGCGAACACGCGGTCGTAGGCGAGGCTGCCGAGGTTGTTCTCGCCGGAGACGTCCTCGAGCGAGCTCTCGACGATGACGCGGATCTCGGCGTTGTTCGGCAGCACGCCGACCGGCCGCAAGACGACCTCGGCGCCGGACAGGTCGTTGACCTCGAGGTCGACGTCGGCCGGGATCCAGGTGTTGTTGCCGAGCACCGGATCGTCGTACTCGAGGAAGATCTTGCCCTTCTGGCTGGCGTTGCGGACCAGCGGGTTGGTGTCGAGGTTGACGGGCACGTTGCCGTCGTTGGGGTTCAGGGCCTGGTCGAACGACAGGCGCACCTCGACCGGCGGCGCGCCGAACAGGTTCAGCGGCACGTCGTTGAGGTCGGTGGCGGTGCTCACCTCGAAACCCGTGCGGGCCGGGCCGCCCGAGGCCGGATTGCGGAACAACTGGGCGGGGGTGGTGCCTTCGGCGGTCGAGAACGTGAACGACACCGGCTGGTTGAGGGCCTTGCCCGAGGTGTCGCGCAGTGCCGTGCCGTTGATCGCGGTGCCGCCGACCAGCTGTACGATGTAGGTGCGGCCGGCGCGGAAGCCGCCGTCGTCGTACGTGTTGTTGGTCGGGAAGCGCGGCACGAACTGCAGGCGGCGGCCGGCGGTGGTGTCGCCGGGGCTGGCGACCAGCCGGAACGTGCCGTTGACCAGTTCGCTGGTCGGCTCACCGAGCTGGTCGAGCGCCGTGAAGCTGATCGTACTCAGCGTCGCCGAGTCGAGGTTGGCTTCGCGACTGAGGTCGATGCTGATCGGGTCGTTCAGGAAGATCCGCCCGTTGTTGGTCGGATCCGTCTTCAGCACGACGAAGTCGCCGCCGGCGACCTGACTGCCCGAGGAAGACCCTCCTCCGGAGCAGGCGGACAGGGCGGCAAGAGTCGCAAGGCCCAGCAGGGAAGAGATTTGCAGGGCGGTGGATGGAGCTCGCATGATGGCGTTACCGAGGGACAACCGGATCCCCGCCACAGTGGTCGGGGCAGGTGCGATAGTCGCGCTGCCAGCCGGCGTAACGAGGTGACGTCGGCTGGCG
>DAIMFJ010000331.1:0-5871 GCA_036724695.1 Planctomycetota bacterium | reverse complement strand
CGGCCTCCTGCTGCGCCTGCTCCTCTGGCAAGGCTCCGCGGACCGCGAACAGGCCTGGCACGCCGGATTCCAGGGCGACGCGCCGATCTGGCAGGAACTCGCGGCCAAGGCCGAGCGCGACCTCCCCGACGAGCTGTTCTTGCTCCCTCTGCGCCCGCCCGCCATGCACTGGCTGGTGTCGTCGCTGTGGGATGGCGACCCGGCGACTGCTTGGCGGATGCGCCTTCTGTTCTGCGGCCTCGGCGCGCTACTCGCCCCGCTCCTGTACCTGCTCTTACGCACCCACCTGCCACCGCCGTGCGCCGCCCTCGCCGGGGTGTTGACCGCCGCGAGCCATCCCCTCCTCTTGCTGTCGAGCGGATTGCACAGCGAACTGCCGTACCTGGTGCTCGTCTTGCTCTCCCTCTTCGACCAGCAGCGGCTGGCGACGCGGCCGTCAGTAGCGATCGCGCTGCGTTGGGGCTTGCTGCACGGCGCGCTGATCCTGCTGCGCACCGAACATGCGCTGGTGTTCGCGACCTTCCTGGCGACCTTGCGGTTGCAGAAGGCACCGGCGCTCCGCCGCACCCTGCTGCTGGCCCTGTTGGGCGCATGCCTGCCGATCGTGCCGTGGCAGATCGCAGCGGCCCGCCAGATCGCGACCTACAACACCACCAACGCCCCCCAACTGCCGCCGGCCGGCGTCGCCGCCGGCCGCTTGCCGTGGCAACAAGACGCACTCGATCGCCTACGAACCCTGCCCGCGTTCCAGCAGGGCCCCGTGTTTGCGTTCGCCAGCGACACCCTGGCAGCACGTGGCCAGCGCGAAGTCCGCGCTGCCGACCTCGACGTCGTCGTCGAAGCCTACGGCAGCTGGCCGGGGCCGCTGCCGGTGCCGTTCGTGTGCTTGTATGGCGGGTTGAACTTCTTCCTCGCCAATTCCCCCGAGGCCGACGGCGGGTTCTCGAACACCGCCCTCGACCGGCCGCCGCCATTGGCCGGTGGCGATGTGCGCTATCCACCCGGACTGCGCCAGGTCCTGCCGCGCGGGGGCAACCTCGTGCTCAGCTACCCGCCGCACCTCGACGTCGTGCGCAATGGCTACCGGCTCGGGCTTGCCGAACTGGCCGCCGATCCGCTCGGTGCGCTGCAACGGATCGGCAAGAAGCTGTGGCACGCCGGCCGCGGGGCCACGGGTGGTTTTGGCGTCCAGAACCTGCCGCTGGGTCGGGACGGCGAACGCCGCGCCGTCGACCTCGTCGTGCCGACCGGCTGGTGGGCGTCGCTATGGCAGCTCGCCGTGGCTTGCCTCGCGGCGCTCGGCCTGTGGTCGCTGCGCCGCCAGACGTGGCTGTGGCCGTTCTTCGCGTTTGCGCTCGCGCGCGGGATCGTCGTCGCGGCGTACTTCGGCTACGCGCGGCAGGGGGCGTTGCTGGTGCCGGTCGCGGCGATCGGCATCGCCACCGCCCTGCCGTGGGTCGGGCGGCGTACCGCGCCGGTGTTCGCCGGCGCGCTGCTGCTGGCCGCTCTGGGGCACTGGGCGGCTGCCGCGGCGACCAGACCGTTCTTGGACGGCGTGGAATGGCGATCGGGCCAGCCCGTCACGCACGACGGCAAGCGCCTCGAATGGCGCTGACCGCCGCTCACCACATCACTTGCCCGCCACAGTGGCTGATCGCCTGGCCGGTCATGCCACTGGCCGCCGGCGAACAGAGCCAGACCACCAGTTCGCCGATCTCGTCGGGCTGCAGGATGCGGCCCAGCGGCACCGCCGCCATCGCCGTCGCCTTGGCTTGCTCGAACGAGACCCCCATGCCGTCCGCCATCAGCTGCAGGCCGCTGTGGGCCATCTCGGTCTCGACCCAGCCGGGGCAGATCGTGTTGACCGTGATGCGCCGCGGGGCGAGTTCGAGGGCCAAGGCCTTGCCGAACCCGACCACACCGTGCTTGCTGGCGCAGTAGGCCGTGTAGCCGGGTACGCCAAAGCGCCCGAGCACCGAGCTGATGTTGACGATCCGGCCGCCGTCGGGCAGGTGTGGCACTGCGGCACTCGTGACGAAGAACGTGCCGTCGAGGTTGGTGCGCACGATCTCGTCCCAGCGGTCCGGGCCGGGCTGCGCGCAGCCGTTGGGCCCGCCGATGCCAGCGTTGTTGACCAGGCAGTCGAGCCCGCCGAGGGCCTTCTTCGCCCGGCCGACGGCGCGCTGCACGGCGGCGCGGTCGGTGACGTCGGCGGAGACCGCGACAGCCTGCCGGCCGAGCGCTTCGATGGCCTGCACGGTCGCGGCCAGGCGCGTACTCAAGCAACAGCTGCTCGCCAGCATCGCCGCTGCACGCCACGTCCGTATCGCTTGCGTCCCCGTCCTCTGGTCACTTCCCCATCTGCCGCAGCTTGCGTCGCACCCGATCACGAACGCGACGCACCAGCAGCGCCACGTCCGCATCCGTGACCTGGTCGTGCTCGCACCATTCCACGCCAATGCGGCCGAGCTCGTGGAAGTACACCCCATCCAACCAGAGCACATGGAAGTGCACATTCAGCCGAGGTCAATGCGGCACACGGCTTGTTTTGCCTACACGCCTCCGTGACTCAGTCCAGGCAGACGCACTGCTTGGTCACGGTGATGGCCGCCGATGCGTAGCAGTGCGCGGAGACCGTGATGACCCAGCCCGGCGTGCCCGCGGCGTTCTTGCCGTAGGTGACCTTGCGCGTATGGTCGATCTCTCGGCTCCACCACGCGCCGAACCCGGCGCTGATGGTGTAGCCGCACTTCTTGCACTTGCCCTTCTTGCAGTTCTTCCCCGCGGCGGCGAAGGAGGCGTTGCTCTCCATCTCGGCCACGAACTTCGCATCGACGCGGTCGCGCATCGTCGCGACACCGGACAGCGCGTTCCAGGTCGAGAAGAACGTCACGGGTCCGAGGCGGAAGCCGACGCCCTTGTTGATCGTGCGCGTGAACGTCTGGTCGCAGTCGCCCGGGCCTTCGCCCTCCGTCGCTTCCTCGACGGCTTCCGTCGTGGTCGCTTCCTCGGAGATGTAGTCCGTGCAGCGTTCGTCCACTGGAACACCTTCGCCAGGACCGTCGAAGGTGAAGCCAGCCGCCTCGTAGATCGCTTGGACCTGCGCGGCGGTCATGCCCTCCGTGTCGTAGGGGGCGGGCGAGCTGGCGAGTGCCGCCGCCGTCAGGGTCGGCAGCTCGTAGCCGCCTTGGATCGCTGCTTGGAGCGCCGCTTCGAGCGTCGCAGGATCGAGCGAGTCCGCGCAGTCCTGCATCGCTTGGAGTTCCGCGTCCGTGGGATCAGCGGGCGAGCAGTGCGGGCCGTTGCTAGAAGCCCCGAGGGGGTAGTTCGGGTCGTTGAAGCCTTTGGGTTCCAAAGGACGCGCATTGTGAGCAACAGCGCAGCCATAGGAAAGATCAGCGAAAGATCGTCCTGCGCCCGCGTGCGTCCCAAACCGTGCGCGACGTAGTCACGCCGTGCTCGTCGTGCTCTGAGACCTCGCAGCGCAGCACGACCGCGCCGTGGCCGTGCGCGAGGTCACGCATCTGCCGATAGGTCTCCTGGTCGAAAGCGTCAGGGTCGTAGGTGTCGGCGGAGCCTTCCAGACGGATATCGGTAGCGAACGGGTTGGACGCAAAGATGAGGCCGGGAGCGGAGACGACGGCGAGCGCGGTCAGGATCTTGGCTTGGCGCTTCATAGCCCAGCCATCGACCGGGCACGGCCTCATCTTGCGCCGAGAACTCTCAGCCGCCTCGTCCTGAGACTGATCTTGCCCCCAAAAAAATGGACACCCACCCAAGGAGCCGTCAGGCTCTACGAGGCAAGAAATCCATGGGTACGTCCCGCAGAAGGCACACGCGTGAGTTCAAGGTCGAGGCTGTTCGACAGATCTTGGAGAAGGGCCGTTCGGTCTCCGAGGTCGCTGACGGCCTGGGCATCAACCGCAACATGTTGACCCGCTGGAAGATCGAGAGCGAGGCGGACGGCGCAGAGGCGTTCCGCGGCCACGGCAAGCTGACCGCCGTCGACGAGGAGCTGCGCGAGCTGCGCCGGAAGCTCGCGACCGCCGAGGAGGAGCGCGACATTCTAAAAAAAGCGCTGGGTTACTTCGCGAAGCCGAGGAAGTGAGGTTCGGCTTCGCTCCCGATCATCGCGAGACCTTTCGGGTCCGGTCGATGTGCCGGGTTCTGGAGGTCTCGCACAGCGGGAGGGCAGCATCAGGCTGCGCCCAGCCGAGGACAGACCTCGTCTGGGACCCTGCAGCCCGATCAAGAGAGGCGGCAACTATCCTGACACAGGGCGCTGACCGCCGCTCACCACATCACTTGCCCGCCACAGTGGCTGATCGCCTGGCCGGTCATGCCACTGGCCGCCGGCGAACAGAGCCAGACCACCAGTTCGCCGATCTCGTCGGGCTGCAGGATGCGGCCCAGCGGCACCGCCGCCATCGCCGTCGCCTTGGCTTGCTCGAACGAGACCCCCATGCCGTCCGCCATCAGCTGCAGGCCGCTGTGGGCCATCTCGGTCTCGACCCAGCCGGGGCAGATCGTGTTGACCGTGATGCGCCGCGGGGCGAGTTCGAGGGCCAAGGCCTTGCCGAACCCGACCACACCGTGCTTGCTGGCGCAGTAGGCCGTGTAGCCGGGTACGCCAAAGCGCCCGAGCACCGAGCTGATGTTGACGATCCGGCCGCCGTCGGGCAGGTGTGGCACTGCGGCACTCGTGACGAAGAACGTGCCGTCGAGGTTGGTGCGCACGATCTCGTCCCAGCGGTCCGGGCCGGGCTGCGCGCAGCCGTTGGGCCCGCCGATGCCAGCGTTGTTGACCAGGCAGTCGAGCCCGCCGAGGGCCTTCTTCGCCCGGCCGACGGCGCGCTGCACGGCGGCGCGGTCGGTGACGTCGGCGGAGACCGCGACAGCCTGCCGGCCGAGCGCTTCGATGGCCTGCACGGTCGCGGCCAGGCGCGTACTCAAGCAACAGCTGCTCGCCAGCATCGCCGCTGCACGCCACGTCCGTATCGCTTGCGTCCCCGTCCTCTGGTCACTTCCCCATCTGCCGCAGCTTGCGTCGCACCCGATCACGAACGCGACGCACCAGCAGCGCCACGTCCGCATCCGTGACCTGGTCGTGCTCGCACCATTCCACGCCAATGCGGCCGAGCTCGTGGAAGTACACCCCATCCAACCAGAGCACATGGAAGTGCACATTCAGCCGAGGTCAATGCGGCACACGGCTTGTTTTGCCTACACGCCTCCGTGACTCAGTCCAGGCAGACGCACTGCTTGGTCACGGTGATGGCCGCCGATGCGTAGCAGTGCGCGGAGACCGTGATGACCCAGCCCGGCGTGCCCGCGGCGTTCTTGCCGTAGGTGACCTTGCGCGTATGGTCGATCTCTCGGCTCCACCACGCGCCGAACCCGGCGCTGATGGTGTAGCCGCACTTCTTGCACTTGCCCTTCTTGCAGTTCTTCCCCGCGGCGGCGAAGGAGGCGTTGCTCTCCATCTCGGCCACGAACTTCGCATCGACGCGGTCGCGCATCGTCGCGACACCGGACAGCGCGTTCCAGGTCGAGAAGAACGTCACGGGTCCGAGGCGGAAGCCGACGCCCTTGTTGATCGTGCGCGTGAACGTCTGGTCGCAGTCGCCCGGGCCTTCGCCCTCCGTCGCTTCCTCGACGGCTTCCGTCGTGGTCGCTTCCTCGGAGATGTAGTCCGTGCAGCGTTCGTCCACTGGAACACCTTCGCCAGGACCGTCGAAGGTGAAGCCAGCCGCCTCGTAGATCGCTTGGACCTGCGCGGCGGTCATGCCCTCCGTGTCGTAGGGGGCGGGCGAGCTGGCGAGTGCCGCCGCCGTCAGGGTCGGCAGCTCGTAGCCGCCTTGGATCGCTGCT
>DAIMFJ010000330.1:0-5888 GCA_036724695.1 Planctomycetota bacterium | reverse complement strand
GCCGCGAAGGGGTCGCTCGCCCCGCCATCAGCCGGGGCCCGCAGATCGTCGCCTGCCTGCGGCTCGCCCGCGAGGTCGACGTCGCTCTCGTCACCGCCATCGGCGCCTTCGCCGACGAACCCACTGCGCCCGCGGCGGCCCGATGCCAGTTCCTGCCAGCGCTCCAGCAGCGTCTCGTCGTCTCCGGCGGCGTGCGCGCGCAGACCGAACAGCTGCAGCGCCTCCGCGAAGAACGGCCCGCCGACGAACCCACCGAGGTGGAAGCCCTGGCCATCCGGGCTGGCGAACCGGTGCTGGACGGCGCAGATGCGCTTCAGGCAGCCCGCATCCCGCCTGGGCAACCGCAAGTCGTTGCCCAGGCTGCCGAGCAGGTGTTCGGCGACCGAAGCTGCACTGCGGCCCGGATGGGCAGCGACGTACGCGAGCACCGGTTCGACGAACAGGCAGGCCAGCAACACGCCGTTTTGCGGCGTGTCGCCGGACAGCACCTGGTGGTCGAGGGCTTCGAGCAGCCGCCAGAAGGCGATGCGGCGTTCGATCGTGGCACTGCCGAGGAAGTCGGCGAGCGCCGGCAGCAGCGTGCGCAACGCGCCGACGTCGCGCAGGATCTGGAAGCTGTCGAGGGCGTGGCCACCGCGCAGCAGCCGCAGGATCTCCTCGAGCAGCCGGGGCGGAGCGGCGCGCGCCAGGTCGCCGGCCGTCGTGGCCATCGCCGCGAGCGTCGCCGGCTCGATCGAGAAGCCGAGCCGGCCGGCGAATTTGACCGCCCGCAGGATGCGCACCGGGTCCTCGCGGAAACGCACCACTGGGTCGCCGATCGTGCGGATCACCTTGTTGCGCACGTCCTGCAGGCCCTCGCAGTAGTCGAGGATGCGGTTGCGCTTGGGGTCCAGGAACAACGCGTTGACGGTGAAGTCGCGGCGCATCGCGTCCTGTTCCGCAGTCCCGAACTCGTTGTCCCGCGTGATCAGCAGGTCGCGGTCCGGATCGCCCTCGGCGACGCCGTTCTCCTCGGGGTCGGGACCGTCGTTCTGCGGCGAACGGCGGAACGTCGACACCTCGAGGATCTTGGTGTTGCCGTGGAAGTGCAGGTGCGCCAGCTTGAAGCGGCGGCCGATGATCCGGCAGTTGCGCGGGAACGTGCGCTTGACCTGCTGCGGCCGCGCCTCGGTGGCGATGTCGTAGTCCTTGGGGGAGCGGCCGAGCAGCAGGTCGCGGACGCAGCCGCCGACCAGGTAGGCCTCGAAACCGTGCTGGATCAGGCGCAGCGTGGCGCGCATGGCGTCGCCATCGAGCTGCTCCAGGTCGAGGCCGGAGGGGGAGAGAACCGTCGGTTCGATCGTCGTAATCCCTGGGAAATCGAAGGGAACGGTTTACTCGTGCCCCCCCGGGGCCGGCAACCGATTTCTCGGTCGGCAGGTGCCGTTCAGGCCCACAATCCGCCGTCGACGGTCAGCACCTGCCCGGTCAGGTAGGCGGCGGCGGGGTCCAGGAGGTAGTGGACCAGGCCGGTGACGTCGTCCGGCGTGCCCAGCCGGCCAGCCGGTACCCGCGGCAGCATGCGGGCCTGGCTCTGCTGGTGGCTGTGGGGGTGGTGGATCAGTCCGGGGGCGACGACGTTGACGGTGATCCCGGCGGCCGCGACCTCGGCGGCCAGCGACCGGCCGAGCTGGACCAGGGCCGCCTTGGCGGCGAAGTAGACCGGGGCCCGGCGCATCGCCTGCTGCTTGTCGACGCCGGCGGCGGCGAACAGCACCACCCGGCCCGGGCGGCCGGTCGCCAGCATCGCCGGCACCACCGTCTGCAGGGTGTGGAAGGCGCTGTCGACGTAGCTGGCGAACTGGTCGCGGTACGCCGCGGCCGTGGTGCCGCGCAGCGGGGCCTCGTGGAAGTCGCCGACGCAGTGCAGCAGCGCGTAGGGCGTGCCGCGCTGGGCTTGCAGGGTCGACAGTGCCGCAGCCAGACTCCCCGGGTCGGTGGCGTCGACGCCGCGGCTGCGGGTCCAGACCACCGCCGCGGCGCCGAACCCGGTGGCCAGTGCCGCGCCGATGCCCTGGCCGCCGCCGACGATCAGGATCGGGCCGGGGAGGTTCGCGTGGCTGGCCATGGCGTTCCGCCTACTTCTCCCGCAACCACGTCAGGATCTCGCGCAGCTTCGGGGGGTTGCCGGTCATCAGCACGCCGACCCGGAACACCTTGCCGGCGGCCACGAACGCGAACCAGATCGACGCCACCAGCAGCACCGAGGTCGCCACGTACTCCCAGGTCTCCGGCGGTCCGCCGGCGCGGTTCATCATCGTGAACGGTGTGAACAGCGGGATGAAGCTGAGCACCTTGGCGACCGTGCCGTTGGGTTCCTGGGTCACGAACACCATCGCGATCAGCGGGATCATCAGCATCATCATCACCGGCTGCATCAGGTTCTGCGCCTCCTTGAGGCTGTTGCAGACCGAGCCGATCGCGACCAGGATCGCGGCGTACAGCAGGTAGCCGGCCAGGAAGTAGAACACGAAGGCGACCAGGTAGCCGCCGTTCTGCAGCGCCGTGAACACCACCTTCATCATCTGCGGGCCGCCGTCGGCGCCGAACAGGGCCGGCGCGAAGGTCGCGGCCAGCAGCCCGAAGCCGACCCAGGTCAGGACGATCGTCAGGCCGGTCGCGGCGATGCCGAGGATCTTGCCGTGCATCAGTTGGCCGGGGCTGACCGACGACAGCAGCACCTCGATGATGCGGTTGCTCTTCTCCTCGACGGTGTTGGTGAGCAGCAGGCTGGTGATGCTCATGATCGCGATGAACAGGAAGTAGACGAAGCCGGCCGGCGCCCACTTGTCGATCACGTTCTCCTGCTTGACCGCCTCGGTCTTGCCGCTGGCGTCGAGCTGCTTGGGGGCGAACGTGACCCGCTGCTGGATGTGCTCGGCGACCTGCGGGGCGATGCCGGCGGCCTTGATGCGGTCGCGCTGCACGAGCCGCGTCAAGGCGGCCTCGTAGGCGCTGCGCAGCCCGGTGTCGGTCAGGTTGTTGCAGACGTACTCGAAGTCGGCGGTCGACTCGCCGGGGGCCTTGCCGAGCACGAAGTACGCGAACAGCTTGCCCTCCTGCACCAGCCGGTTGAGCGCCGCGCGGTCCTGCTCGGCGTCGCCGCTGGCGGCGCCGAGGTCGGCCGGCGGCACGAACCTGGACTTCTGGGCCGCGCCGAGCGCCGTCGCCGAGCGAGCGCTGCAGTTCCTGCAGCTCCGGCGAACTGGCCGCGGCGCGGAAGATCGCCGCCAGATCGCCCTGCCGGAACTCGCGCTCGGCGCGTTTGGCGAGCTCGCCGTCGCCGAGGTCGAGCACCGTGTAGCGCTGCTCCTCCTTGAAGCGATGCAACAGGGCGCCGCCGCCGACCATCGCCGCGATCAGCAACGGCACGATGAAGATGCTGATCCAGAAGGTCTTGGTGCGCACGTTCTCGAGGAACTCGCGGTGCGCGACCAGCACGGTCTTGTTGGCCATGGTCAGTTGCCCTCCGCGAGGCCGGCGGCGGCCCGCTGCTGTTCGGCGGTCTCGACGGTGCGCACGAACACCTCGTGCAGGCTCGGTTCGCGGCGGTCGAAACGCCGCACGTCGACGCGATCGACCAGCCAGCGCAGCACCTGCTGCGGATCGGTGCCCGGCTCGAGCACGATCTCGGCGTGGTTGCCGTGGTCGTTGAGGCGGCGTTTGCCGGGCAGCTGCTGGAGGACGGTGCCGTCGCCGGCGTAGTCGAGCTGGATCGCCAGTTCGCGGCCCTTCTTGACCTCGGCGAGCGTGCCGGCCCACTGCAGCTTGCTGCGGTGGATCATCATCACGTAGTCGCAGATCTGCTCGGCGTGTTCCATGCCGTGCGTGCTGAAGATCACCGTGCGGCCCTGCCGCTTCATGTCGAGGATCAGGTTGCGCATCAGGTCGCGGTTGACCGGGTCGAGGCCGCTGAACGGCTCGTCGAGGATCACCAGTTCGGGCTCGTGGATGATCGTGCCGAGCACCTGCACCTTCTGGCCCATGCCCTTGCTCATCGCCTCGCAGCGTTTGTCGAGCCAGTCGCCGAGCCCGTAGCGGGTCAGCAGCTCGCGGGCGCGCAGGTTGGCGGTGCTGCTGGCCATGCCCTTGAGCTTGCCGAAGTAGGCGACCAGTTCGGCCGTCTTCATCTTCTTGTACAGGCCCTTCTCCTCGGGCAGGTAGCCGAGGCGGTCCTTGACGCGCTGGGCGTCGGGCTCGCCGAGCACGGACAAGCTGCCGCTGTCCGGGTGGAAGATGCTCATCACCATCCGGATCGTCGTGGTCTTGCCCGCCCCGTTCTGGCCGAGGAACCCGTAGATGCAGCCTTTGGGCACCTGCAGCGAGAGTTCGTCGACCGCCGTGAACGTGCCGAACCGCTTGGTGACGCGGTCGAGGATCAGCGCATGTTGCATGGACGTTGGGACCGTCGGTGGACGGTCGAGCGCGCAGATTGTCGGTGCCCGCGATGCCAAGCAAGCAGGATCCCGATTGCCAGCGCTCGGCTCAGCCGAAGCGCCGCGGCGCGAATAGGCCGGCCGCGGGATCCGCGGGCTGGCCGTCGACGAGGATCTCGGCGAGGCAGCGCCCGGCGAGGAACGCGAAGCTGAGCCCGTAGCCGTTGAACGCGCCGAGCACGTAGGCGCCGGGTTGTCCCGGCAGGGCGCCGAGCAGCGGCAGGCCGTCCGGCGTGCCGGCCATGATGCCGGTCCAGACGTGCGGGAACGCCGTCCCGGCGAGGCTCGGGAAGTGCTCGCGCACGTACTCGAGCAGGTTGGCGGTGATCGCGGGGTTCTGGGAGTCGTCGTCGAGGATGCCGAGTTCCTCGCCCTTCACCGACCAGCGTTTGCCACCGATCACGAACCGGCCGCGGGCGATCCGGAAGTACTCGTAGCAGAAGTTGCTCGACATCGCGTACGGCGGGAACTGCGCGGCGACGTCGGCCGGCAGCGGGTCGGTGGCGACGATCTGGCCGCGGAACGGGAACACCACGCGGTCGAGGAAGCCGGTCGGGTCGAGTTCGCGGGCCAGCGTCGACGTGCAGTGCACGACGGCACTGGCGCGCAGCTGCCGGCCGTCGGCCAGCGCCACCGCGAAGTCGCCGGATTCGCCGTGCAGCGCGACCACCTCGGCACCTTCGACGACCGCTGCGCCGGCTCGTTGCGCGGCGGCGGCGAGGCCGCGAACCATCGCCGCCGGCTGCACGATCGCTTCGCCCGGCAGGTGCAGGGCCCCGCAGAAACCGCGCGCCGGCGGCAGCCAACGCGGCAATTCGGCGGGGGGCACCAGTTGGTGCGCCTTGCCCTCGGCGGCCAGCAGGGCGGCCGCCTCCTGCAGTTCCTGCCATTCGTGGGCCGTCTCGGCGAGGCGCAGGCCGCCGGCGGCCACCAGGTCGCAGGCGACCGCGCACCGCTGCAGGGTCGCCTGCGTCGCCACGTGGTTGCGGGCCAGGAAGGCCCACAGCTCGCGCGCCTTGGTGGCGCCGAACTGGCCGTGGATGCGGTGGTAGTGTTCGCCCAGGCCGAGCAACAGCTGGCCGTCGTTGCGGCCGCTGGCCCGGCTGGCGACCGTGCGGCGCTCGAGCACCGCGACCTGCACGCCACGTTCGGCGAGATGCAGGGCGGTGGCGATGCCGGCGATACCGCCGCCGATCACGGCGACGTCACACGCCGCCGGCAACGGCGACGGGTTCGGGAGCGGGTCGGCTTCGGCGAGCCACAGCGAGGTCATGGCTAGCGTGTAGCGGATGGCCGACCTGGCGGCCACCTTCGACCGCGGGTAGCGGCGGTGAGGTGGGTGGGCTGGCCCCAGGGCTACCGCGGCGGGTCAGCTGGCCGCGCCACGAGTGGCGCAGAACGGGGCCGTGGGGG
>DAIMFJ010000329.1:0-5894 GCA_036724695.1 Planctomycetota bacterium | reverse complement strand
TGCGTTCGGGCGGCTGCTCGGCGAAGTAGACGCCGATCGTGGTCTGTTCGAGTTCCTTCTTGCCCGACGGGTGCAGGTGGCTCTGCAGCATCAGGTCGCTGTGCTTCGGCAGCTTGATCGCCAGACCGTCGGGCAGGCGCTCGGGGATGCCACCGACCGCCCAACCGGCGATCATCGGTCCACGCGGGTACTGCATGCCCGAGAAGCCCGGGCGGCCGTCCTGGCCGTCCCGTTCGCGCGACTCGCGGTTCTCGTCGAGGAACACCAACGTATGGTGCAACACGCTGCGGGCGCTCGGCCGGACCTCGATCGCGGTGATCCAGCGGTCCTCGGGCAGATCGACCGGCAGCGCGAAGTTGCGGTAGACATCGCGGCCGCGGGCCGGGACCTCGAAGGCGCCCTTGGTGGTCAACACGAGGTCGGGCTCGCCGAGCTGCCAGCCGGACGGGAACGCCGGCACCGGCGGCAGTGCTTCGCGCGGTCCTTCCGCCATGCCGGTGGCGACCCAATTGCGGAACGTCTCGATCTGCTCGTTGGCCAGCCGCGCGGTGTTGCGGAAGCTGCCGTGGCCGGGCTCCGGGTGCCAGGGCGGCATCGTGCGATCCTCGATCACCGCCAACAGGTTGCGGGCCCGCTTCTTGGTGTCGGCGTAGGTCAGCAGCGCGAACGGGGCCGCTTCGCCGGGCCGGTGGCAGCGCGTGCACGACGCATACACCAGCGGCGCGATGTGCTCGGTGAAGGTCGGCGACTTCGGCGCCTGCGCCGGCAGCGCTGGGGTGATCGACGCGGCCAACAGCAGGCTCGCGCCGGCCAGCAACCGCGCGACGAGGGGGAGGACGGCAAGGCGGCGTGTGGTCATGGCGGCGACGGCGTCGGGCAACGCCGGCGCCGATTGGTCCAGGACCGCCCGGCGGGGACACGAATCGCCGGAACAGCGCCGACCGCGGCGCTCACTTGGCCGTGGCGGCGTCGATCCCGGCGTCGATCTTCAGCACGTTCGCGTACGCGGCGACTTCGCGGATGTCCTTGCCGACCTTGCCGAGCAAGGTCCGGACGGCGGCCTGCAACTGGGCGTCCTCCTGGGGGTCGCCGAGCAGGCGCTGGCCCGGGTAGACCGCGCCGCGCAGGTCGCTGATCTGGTCGCGCACCTCGTAGCGCAGCCAACGCCGCACGTCGTCCTTGGCAAGACCGGTGTTCAAGCTGGCGGAGAAGGCCTCGAACTCCGGGTAGCGCGACGGATCGCCACCGTCGCCCTCGGCGAGCTGGCGGAACAGCGCTTCGTTGCCGGGCAGGTGCTTCTTGACGTACTCGCGGAAGGCGTTCTTCTTCAGCAAGGCGACGATCACGGCGTTCTTCCAGGCGTCTTCGGGCTTGTTCTCGAGCAGCTCGACCTGCAGGTCGGGACGCACGCCCCAGTGCGGGTCGACGATGCGGCCTTCCTTGTCGAACTCGCGGTGCGGGCAGCGGCCACTCGGCAGGTAGTACTTGGCGACCGTCAGCTTCATGCGGGCGCCGACGTCGTACTTGCCGTTCTTGTTGCCGTCGGTGTACGGCTCGCCTTCCTCCCAGATGCCGTCGTCGTTGAGGTCGGTGAACGGCTCGGCGGGATCGACACGCAGCGGCACCAGGTTCTGCACGCTGCCCTTGCCGAACGAGCGCGTGCCGATCACCGTCGCGCGGCCGTGGTCCTGCAGTGCACCGGCGGTGATCTCGCTGGCCGAGGCCGAGAACCGGTTGGTCAACACGGCGACCGGCAGGTCGCAGAACGCCCGGTCGCGGGTGCTGTAGGAGCGGCGGCGTTCGCTGGGTCCTTCGGTGTAGACGACCAGTTTCTCGCCCGGCACGAACATCTCGACGACCTCGCGGGCCTGCGTCAACAGGCCGCCGGTGTTGTTGCGCACGTCGAGCACGATGCCGACGGCCCCCTTCTGCATCAGGTCGCGCAGCGCGGTGGTCAGTTCCTCGCCGATGTTGGCCGAGAAGTTGATCAGCTCGACGTAGCCGATGTCGCCCGGGATCATCGCGTAGTTGACCGCCGGCACGGCGATCTGCTGGCGCACGATGCTCAGTTCCTGCGGTTCCTGCAGGCCGGCGCGGAACCACTTGATCACCACCGTCGACTCGGGGCGGCCCTTCAGGCGCGAGATGATCTCGTCGGTGGTGTGGCCGGCGGTCTCCCAACCGTCGATCTCGAGGATCTTGTCGCCGGACTTCAGGCCGGCCTTGTAGGCCGGGCCGGAGTAGATCGGTCGCACGATCGAGAAGTCGCCGTCCTGGTCGAAGTTGACGAACGCGCCGATGCCGCCGTATTCGCGGTTGAGTTCGAAGAAGAACCGCTGGAACTCGTCGCTGGTGAAGTAGGCGCTGTGCGGGTCGACGCCCATCAGCATGCCCTTGGCGGCGTACTCGACGAGGTCGGCGTCGGTGAACTGCGAGCCCTGGATGTGCTGGCCACGGATCCGCATGCGGATCTCGTCGAGCACCTTGTACTCGCCGCTCGAATCGCCGCCGCGGCCGGCGCTGCGTTCGACCAGCCGGGCCAGGCTCTGCTCGAACTCGCGCTGCATCTCGGCGCGGCGCACCAGCAGGCGGGCGCGGCGGCCGAGGTCGGTCGGTTCGTGCTGCATCTCGCGCAGCACGGTCCAGGCGGGCCCGCCTTCGACGTTGAGTTCGGCCAGGGCCAACGCACCACGCTGTTGCAGGTCGCGGTCGCTCGACTGCAGGAACTGCTCGAGGGTGGTCTTGGCGATGCCCTTCTCGTCGCCGGTGCCGACGTTCCAGGTCGCGATCGCCGCCTCGATCCGCACCGCCGGCGGCGCCAGGTCGTCCTGGCACGCCGCCAGCACCAGCTTGCGCACGTCGGGCAGCAGGCGGGTGTTGAAGAACCGTTCGTCGCCGAGCAGCGCCATCGCCGCCGTGCGCGCCAGTTCGTCCTTGGCGGCCGCGACCGGCGTCACCAGGTCGAGGATGTCCTTGCCGTAGGTGGCGTCGTTGCCGAGCGCCCGCAGCGTCGCGGCGCCGAACACGCGCGCCCGATCGTTCGCGGTGCCGCGGCCGGTGGTCCGCACGAGCGCATCGCGCAGCCGGTCGGGATTGCCCTCGGGCAGCAGGTCGACGGCGCTCTCGGCCAGTTCGAACAGGCGCGACAGCGAGGCCGTCTCGGCCTGGGCGATCAGCGGCTGCAGCTGCTTGTCGAGGTCCTGGGCGGAAGCGGGGGCGGCGAAGAGGCCGCCGAGCGCGAACAAGAACAAGGTCGCGGTCAGCGGCCGGGTGCGGCGAGGACTGTTCATGATGGCTGGTGGGGCCGGTCGCCGCCGCGCTCGCCAGCGGGCGACGCGCGCACGACCGACCGGCTGTGGATCGGACTTCCGACGCAGACGGATGCATCGAATTCCCGACCGGGCGGTGCGGCGGGAGCTTCCGCGGCAACCGGCCCGGTGCGGGCAACGTTCGATGCCACCGCCGGATCGGCATCCTATACGGCAGTGGTGGGGTGCGCAGGAGCGGATTTTCGCCGTGCGGTACGGGGGACGCCGGCCCGCTGGTATACCTGAGATCCGCCGATGCCCGACGCCAGCGAACCTGTTCCCACCGGCTTGACCCACCTCGACGCGCAGGGCCGTGCGCAGATGGTCGACGTGAGCCACAAACCGGCCACGACCCGGGTCGCGATCGCCGAGGCCACGCTGCGGCTGAGTCCGGAGGTCCGCGACCGGCTGTGCCGCGGCGACCTGCCCAAGGGCGAAGCGTTGGCCGTCGCCAGGGTGGCCGGCATCCAGGCCGCCAAGGCGACGGCGACGCTGATCCCGCTCTGCCATCCGCTGCCGCTCGCGCAGGTGCAGGTGCAGTTCGCGCCGGTCGGCGCCGACCGCATCACCGTGCGTGCCGAGGTGCGGACCACCGGCCCGACCGGGGTCGAGATGGAGGCCCTGACCGCCGCCAGCATCGCCGCGCTGACGCTGTACGACATGAGCAAGGCCCTGTGTCGCGACGCGGTCGTCGAGACCGTGCAGCTCCTGCACAAGTCCGGCGGCAAGTCCGGTACGTTCGAGCGGGCGCCGGCCGCTCCGGAGGCCAGCGCATGACCGCCGCAGCGACCCCGCGCGGCCGGCCGCGCCACGTGGCGATCGTCGGGGCCACCGGGGCGGTCGGGCAGGATCTGTTGGCCGTGCTGGCGCAGCGGCGGTTCCCGATCGCTTCGCTGCGCCTGCTCGCGTCGCCGCGTTCGGCAGGGCAGCGGCTCGCGTTCGCCGGGACCGAGCTGCCGGTCGAAGCGCTCGGCGAGCGCAGCTTCACTGGCATCGACGTGGCCTTGTTCTCGGCCGGCGGTGAGGTGTCCCGGCAGTACGTGCCGAAGGCGGTGGCGGCTGGGGCGGTGGTGGTCGACAACAGTTCGGCATTCCGGATGGACCCGCAGGTGCCGCTGGTGGTGCCCGAGGTCAACCCGGGAGCCCTCGCCGGTCATCGTGGGGTGCTCGCCAACCCGAACTGCTCGACGATCCTGCTGGTGCTGACGCTGGCACCGTTGCACGCTGCTGCCGGGCTGCGCCGGGGCGTCGTCGCCACCTACCAGGCTGCCTCCGGGGCCGGCCAGCAGGCGATGCTCGAACTGCGGCACGGCTGTGCCGAGGCCCTGGCCGGGCGGCCGGTCGAGCCGCGCGTCCTGCCGCAGCCCCTGGCGTTCAACCTGTTCCCGCACATCGACGTCTTCGAGGCCGACGGTTACACCCGCGAGGAGAGCAAGCTGCTGCACGAGACGCGCAAGATCCTCGGGCTGCCCGACCTGCCGGTCGAGGCGACGTGCGTGCGGGTGCCGGTGGAGCGCAGCCACAGCGAGGCGGTCAGCGTCGAGCTCGACCGCCCCTTGGGTCCGGCCGCTGCCCAGGCGCTGTTCGCGGCGGCACCCGGACTGCAGTTGCTCGACGCACCGTCCGAACGTGGCTATCCGATGCCGATCCTGGCCAGTGGCCGCGACCCCGTGCTGGTCGGGCGGGTCCGGGCCTCGCGAGCCTTCGCCAACGGCCTCAGTTACTGGCTGTCGGGCGACCAGCTCCGCAAGGGGGCCGCACTCAACGCCGTGCAGATCGCCGAGTTGCTGTAGTCGCCCCCCGGGGGGCGCACGGTGCCTTGGCCGTTGCGGAACGGCGAACCTGATGCTGGACTCCGAGGCCCTCTGCCCCTTCACTTGCCGCTCTCCACCAGGTTCCCCGGAGCCCTCCTCGATGGCAGCCAAGCGCAAGAGCCCGACCCCCGCTCGTTCCACCAAGTCCCAACCCAAGGCGACGCAACCCAAGGCGGCCGGTGCGGCCAGGCCAGCCCCCAGTGGCGCCGACGATCGCTTGACGCACCTGCAGCGGTTGATCGAGCTGATGGAGCAGAAGTCGGTCGTCGAGGTCTAACTCGATGAGGCCGGCACGCGCTGGCGCGTGCGCCGCACCGACCCGCACGCCGCCGTCGGCACGTTCGCGCCGGCGATGCCGGCCTACGCGCCCGCGATGGCGATGCCGACCGCGGCACCGGTGGCGCCGGCCGCCGCCGCGCCGGGGTCGGGCAGCCACGAAGTGCAGGGCGAGGTGTTCAAGTCGCCGATGCTCGGCACCTTCTACCGGGCCGCTTCCCCGGAGGCCGAACCGTTCTGCAAGGCCGGTGACAAAGTCGGTGCGGACCGCACGTTGTGCATCATCGAAGCGATGAAGGTCATGAACGAGATCAAGGCCGAGCGCGAGTTCGAGATCGTCGAAGTGCTGGTCAAGAACGGCGAGCCGGTCGAATTCGGCCAACCGTTGTTCGTGATTCGCTGAACCAGTCCGCCGGGTGCTCGCTGCCGTCGCGGCACCGAGCGCCTACCGTCTGCGCGGCTCCAACACCCGCGGGGCCGCTCCTGCCGATCCCTC
>DAIMFJ010000328.1:0-5928 GCA_036724695.1 Planctomycetota bacterium | reverse complement strand
CTCGCCGCCGTCGGTCTCCCAGCGGAACCACAACCAGGTCAGGAACTCCTCGCCGAGGAAGCCGTGCGTCTCGGCGCCGTCGATCTGCTGGCTCATGCGTCGTTCTCCTCCCACGGGGCGGTGTCGTCGGCTGCACCGACGGCTTCGGCTTCCAGTTCGGCGACCGCCGCCGCGACGGCGGCGACGTTGGCCTTCTTCGGCCTGGCGACCTCGCGCGGTTTCTCGCCCTCGTGCTGCGGCCAGCGCACCGGTTCGAGGCGGTCGAGGGCGCGGTCGGCATCCGGGCCGAGCTTCGCGACGTGCGCGCAGCGCAAGGGATCGGCGCGTTCGAGCGGGATCGTGAAGGTCTCGAAGAACAGCTTCGTGAACGCCTCGCGCACCGCCTTGCTGGTCGCGAACAGCATCACCATCTTGCGGTCGTGGTACAGCAGGGCGTCGACGAGGTTGACGGCCGGCAAGGTGCGCGGCAGCAGCCGCTCGGTCAGCTCGTCCTTGAGCTCGCGGCGCTCGCGCGCCGACAGCTTCTTGCCGCGCTGCTTCTCGGCGGCATCGCGGTAGATCTGCAGCCACTTCTTCGGCAGCGTCTTCTTGTCGATGCGCAGCCGCAGCCACGTCGCCAGGCCCCCGTCGAGGTCCTCGTTCGCGAACGTGTCGCCGGTCGGATCGGCGGGCGTGACCCAGCCGACCGAGACCTCTTCGCTCGCGGCGGTCTCGATGCGGAACCGCCGCTGCGCCAGCAACTCGGCGAACCCGTCGTCGCGCGGGTCCGCCAGCTTGCCGTCCCAGAAATACACAACGACGCCGCCGCTCTTTCGGATGGCTGCCAACGGTCCCTCCCGGGTGCTTCGATCCTGGTGCTTGCCGCCTGCGCCGCGCCGTCGCGGCCGTCCCAGCTCAGTCGCCGCCGCGCTCGCCGCCGCCCTTCTGGGCTGGCTTGACCGGCGGCTTGACCTGCGGAGCCGGGTCCCCGGTCTCGCCCGCCGGCTTCGCTTCGACCGGCTTCACCGGCTTCTGATCGGCAGCCTTCTGGTCGGCGGCCTGCTCGCCGTCGTGGCCGAGGTCGACCGCCGCGCCGGGCGCCACCGGCTGCACGGGCGTCGGGCGATACAGGGCCGGCAGCATCGCCAGCGTCGCCTCGTCGCGCACCACCAGTTCGATCTGGCCCATCGCCGGGGCCGCCTGCGCGGCGCGCAGTTCCTCGGCCGATGCGTCGAACGGGATCTGCAGCGCGGCGACCTTGGCGATGTCGCTGCCGTCGTCGGTCTTCTTGCGTTCGATCGCCTGCACGATCACGAAGCCCTGCGGGTTCACGAACGGCCGCGACACCTGGCCGGGCTCGAGGCTGAACGCGACCTGCTCGAAGCCGACCCCGAGGAACGAGTTCCTGGTCACCTCGACGGTGCCGTCGGCGGCCGCGCCGGGCACCACGCCGAACTGCTCGACGAGGTCGCCGACCTTCTTGCCTTGTTGCAGCGCCGCCAGCGCTTCGGCCATCCGGACCTGCGCCGGATTCTCCGGGAACGCCGCCAACACCGCGGTGTTGCGGATCAACTCGAACGCGACGCGCTGCGTGTGCAGGCTCTCGTCGCCCGGCACGCCGGCGTCGCGCAGGTACTTGGTCAGCAGCTCGATCTGGCCGCGGCGGATCGGTTCGCCGTTGACCAGCATCAGCACGTCGTCGCTCTGCGCGGCCCGTTCGGTCTCGGACATCAGCCGCGCCTTGCGGATCGGCTGGCTGACCGGCATGGCCGGCTTGGGCGCTTCGAACCGCACCGAACGCAGCTGCTGTTCGCGCTGGCCGAGCTTGGCCGCCAGATCCTTCTTCGCCGCGGCCTGCCGCTCCTTGGCGAACGCGACCTCCTTCTCGAGGCGTTCCTTCTCGCGGGCCAATTCGGTCAGCTGTTCGGCCGGCGTCTTCACGCGCGGCTCCTGGCTGACCGGAGCCTGGCCAGCCGGAGCCTGGCCAGCCGGGTTCTGACCAGCCGGGGCCTGACCAGCTGGAGCGCGGTCGGGCTCGACCTGGGCGACGACGGAGACCCCGAGCAGGAGGCAGGAAAAGGCGAAGATTCGGACGTCCATGGGCAATGCAGCGCGCGCGACGCGCGAGGTGGGAACTGGGATCAGAACGGCGGGGCGGGTGACGATCAAGGCCCGCGATCGCTCCCCGAACCGGTGGGGCCGGATTTTCGGTGTGCGGTGCTGCGTAGAGGGCCGGTGCGCAGGACCGCAGTCGTCAGAACACGTGCACCGCGAAGAACGCCACCCCGGCCGTGCCGTCGAGCGGCGATTCGAACTGCGACAGCACCGACGGCGTCGACAGGAACTCGAGGTCCTCGCCGACCGCCAGGTGGAAGCTGGTCCGCGCCGAGTGCCGGTACCGCAGGTCGCAGCGCCACGTCGCATCGCCGCCGTCGTACGGCTGCCGGGCGCGCGCCGACAGCTCGACGTGCTCGGTCAGCGGCAGGTTCCACGACGCCTTGGCGTAGTTCTGCGCGGTGCCGAACCGCACGCCGCGGTGGATCACGGCGACCTCGAGCGGGTCGTGCCAGTCGCTGGCGCGCAGCCGCATCGACACCCGGGTGCTGGCGCGGCCGCGGTGCGCTTCCTGGTACGGGGTCGACAACGGCACGCTCTCGGCGCGGATGTCGTCGATCGCCACCTCGACGTCGCGGGCCAGCGGCAGCCGGCGCAGCAGCCGCTTGAACGGCTGGCGCAGCAGGGCCGGGCCATGTTCGGCGATCCACTGTTCGCGATCCTGCTGCTGCGCGAACTCGCTGCCGAGCATCGGGTCGTCGGTCGGTTCGTGCGAGTGCCAGTCGAAGAACGGCACGCGCACCTCGCGCCGCGCCGACTTGCGGTCGGCGGCCAAGAGGTCGTCGAGGAAACGCAGCGTCTCGCGTTCGAACGGGCCGGGCATCTGCCCGAGGTCGCCGGCGTCCAGCGTCCAGGTGTGGCGGCGCAGCAGGCGTTCGGCGTGCGCGACCAGCCGCACCGGCTCGTCGCCGGCTTTGTTCGACACGGTGCGGCTGGTCGCCAGCAGCGGCCGTTCCGGCGGTGGGCTGACCCGCACCTCGGCGGCCGGTGCCGCGCCGTCCTCCGGGGCCAGGTACTCGAGGCCGATGCGCAGCACCGCCGGTGGCACCAGGGCATGCCCGGCCGCCGGCCCGGCGACCGGCCGCGGCGGCGGGGCGGCACAGCCGGCCAACAGGCCGAGGGCGAGGATGCAAAGACGGCGGAACACGGGCGGCGAGCGGTCTACGTGGCGAACGGCCACGTATTGCGCTATCGGCGATGCCATCACCGCGCTGCACGCCGGCTGGCACAGCGTCCCGGAATGCGATTCCCGCGCCGCGCTCGGCTTGATCCGCTGCAGCGGCCCTGCATCATGGCGGCGTGGCCACCGCACCGTCTGCGCCGTCGTCCCCGTTGGCCAGCCTCGCCCGGCGCTGGTGGCCGTTGCTGCTCGCCCTGCTGGTCGCGGCGGTCGGCGCGAACGCGCTGTGGTTCCACTGCGACGACGCGTTCATCAACTACCGCTTCAGCGGCAACGCCTACGACGGCCACGGCCTGGTCTGGAATCCGCCGCCGTTCGCGCCGGTCGAGGGCTACACGAGCTTCTTCTGGGTCTGGTTCCTGTACGTCGTCTGGTCGCTGACCGGCGTGCAGCCGCCGGCGGCCTCGATCGCGCTGACGCTGGCGGCTGGTGCGATCGTGCTGTGGGCGATCGCCCGGGCGGTGCTGGCCGCCGGCCTGCCCGAACGCAGCCGGCCATGGCTGCTGGCCGTGGTGCTGCTCGGCATCGCCGGCAACCACACGTTCGCGACCTGGCTGACCAGTGGCATGGAGACGATGGTGTTCGCGCTGTGGGGCGTGTTGTGGACGCTGCGCGCCACCACGGCGGGGGCGCTGGACGGGCGCGGGCTCGGCTGGCTGGCGCTGTGGGCGGCGCTGGCGATGCTGACCCGGCCGGACGGCACGTTGTTGGCACTGGGCACGCTGGTGATCGCCGGGCAGCGGCTGTGGCTGCGTTCGCATCGGCTGTTGCCGACCGCCGCGGCGTTGACGCCGCTGCTGCTGCCGGTGGCACAGTTCGTCTGGCGGCGGCTGACCTACGGCGAATGGCTGCCGAACACCTACTACGCGAAGGTCACCGCGGCGTGAGAGCGGGCTGCGCTTCTTCCACTGCTTTGCGATCGAACAGGGCCTCTGGCTGTGGGGCGTGCTGGTGGCGGCCTGGGCCGGTGTCTGCCTGCAGCGCAAGGGCAGCGTCGCCAGCCTGCTCGGCGGGCGCTTTCCGGGCCTGTGCGCGGTCGGCGTGTGGATCGGCTACACCGGCTACTACGTGCTGGTGGTCGGCGGCGACCACTTCGCCTACCGGATCTTCGCGCACTTCGTACCCCTGTTGTTCCTGGCGACGCTGCGCATGGCGCAGACCCTGCGCTGGGGCACCAAGGCGACCGCCGCCTGGCTGGTCGCGCTGGTCGCGGTCGGCACACCCCCGGGCTGGTGGCTCGAACGGCAGCTGGTCGGCCGCGAGCTCGAGGGCTTCGCGCGGGTCGTCGGCCGCGCCCCCGACCTGCTGCGGCCGTTCGCGGCCACCTACGATCGCCACCAGGCGTGGCTGCTGCTGCATTCGGTCGGCGTGCGGCGGGCGCTGCACGCGACGGCCTGTGCGTTGCAGCGCGCGGCGCTGCCCGAACGGCGCCCCGGCCAGATCGGCGGCTGATCTACCGCGCCGACGCGGTCGGCGTGGTCGGCTGGTCGTTGCCCGACGTCGCGATCCTCGACGGCCACGGCCTCAACGACTGGGTGGTCGCCCGGACGAAGAAGCCGGCGCCGACCGGGGTGTTGACGCAGGCCCAGCTCGAGGCCGCGTTCCCGCAGCTCGACCGCAGCGGCGACGGCAAGCTGCAGGTCGCCGAGATCGAGGCTGCCGCACCGCTGCTGGTGTCGATCGGCCCGCAGCTGCAGCCGCAGACCTGGGGCGAGCTGATGCTGGCGCTCGGCGACCGCGACGGCGACGACCAGCTGTTGCCGGCCGAACTGGCGGCGGCGGTGGCGTCGATCCTGCCGCCGCGGCAGATGGCGCACGAGCGGGCGCCGCCGGACGGGTACATCGAGGCGTTCCGGCCCAACGTGGTCGTGCGCGACGGCGTGCGGCAGGTCGACCCCGCGGTGGTGCCGCTCACCGACGACGAGCTCCGGACCGTCGAGCAGCGCTTCCGCGCGGCGGTGCGGCGTTGAGCGGGCTGCCGCGGCGCACCTGGCTGCCGCCGTTCGTCGCCGGCGCCCTGCTGCTGGTGGTCTGCTGGTGGCGGCTGTGGTTCCTGTGCGACGACGCGTTCATCGCGTTCCGCTACGTCGGCAACGCCTACGACGGCCACGGGCTGGTCTGGAACCCGGCGCCCTGGCAGCCGGTCGAGGGTTACTCGTGCTTCCTGTGGGTGATCGTGCTGTTGCTGGCGTGGCTGGGCACCGGGCTGCCACCGCCGGTGACCGCGAACGGCCTGGCCCTGCTGTGTGCACTCGGCACGCTGTGGCTGCTGGCGCGCTGGCTGGGGCGCGCCGGGGCCCGGCCGGTGGCGACCTGGGTGGTGGTGCTGGCGACCGCGGGCAATGCGACCTTCGCGACGTGGGCCAGTTCGGGGCTCGAGACGGCGATGTTCGGGCTGTTCGCGGTCGGTTGGACGCTGGCCGGGCTCGCCTGCGGGCCGCGGCCGACGGCGGTGGCGCTGCGCCGCGTCGCCGTCTGGGCGGCGCTGGCGATGCTGGCCCGGCCGGATGGCGCGCTGCTCGGCCTCTCGACCTTGCCGCTGGCGGTCCGCGTGGTCGCCGCTGGATCGGCTCCCCGGTGGCGCGCCGCGCTCGCGCTGTGGCCGCTGCTGGTGCCGCTGGCGCATCTCGGTTGGCGCTGCTGGTACTACGGCG
>DAIMFJ010000327.1:0-5942 GCA_036724695.1 Planctomycetota bacterium | reverse complement strand
CGTGTATGATCCGGCGACCACCGTAGCACCACTGGACAGGGTCACGGCAGCACGGATCTCTCCGTCGCACCCCGGGCTCGCGGAATGCCAGGTGGATCCGTCCCACTCGGCGATCCTGAGCCCAGGACGCGAGAAAGAGCCGGCCACCACGATGTTGCCGCTCGAGAGCTCCTCCAACTGGAATGGCGCCGCGCTCACACCCGTCCCGAAAGCGTGCCAAGCCGATCCGTCCCAGCGGGCGAGGCCAAATGCGGTTCCACTCCCGACGTTGAGACTGCCCATGCCTATGACCGGATCGCCGTTGCGCAGGAGCCATGCGCGCGTCACGCTGGATCCGAGGTTGCCCACGCCTTGCCAGGTCAGGCCATCCCACAACGCCAGACGGGAGATCGACGCCGGGCCAACCGACTGAAAGAACCCGGCGATCAGAACTCGAGCGACGCCGTCGGTCGCCAGGGAATGAATGGTTCCATTCGTCTGCACGAAATGATGCCATTGGGTACCGTCCCAGCGTCGGACGCTCCGATCCTCGACCGCGAGCAGTTCGCCACCGAGCAACGCAGGGGGCACTGCACCACCCTGTGGCAGTCCAGTACCCATGGCATGCCATGCAACACCATCCCAACGAGCAATGTTGGCAGCCATGACGTTGTCGATCTGGGGGAAGTACCCACTCACGACGATGTCTCCATTCGGAAGCAGCGTCAGGGCGTTCGGCTGGTACAGGCAGCCCGTCCCGAACGACTGCCAGGCTACGCCGTCCCACCTCGCGACGCGGTTCACCTGGATTGCGCCGGCGTTGACGAAATCACCGACGACGACAAGTTGACCATTGGGCAGCGGCAGGATGTCGTGGACCCACCCATCGACACCGCCACCGATCTCCGACCAACGAGAAGTCTGCGGGTCGCGCACCGCCAGGTGACGAGCCGCGGTGCCCCCGATGGCCCCGAATCGCCCGCCTGCGACGAGTCGCGGCTGCAGTGGGCCAGCTCCGTCGGGATCCCACTCTGCCACAGCAAAGACCTCCCCGTCGGCCCCGGGGATCCCATGGTGCTCCGTCCACCGGATGTCGCATTGCCCGAGGAGAGGTGCGCAGATCCAGATCAACAGGATCGCCAGTAAACAGCACCTCGTCGAGGCATTTGGGCATGAACGGTGCCTGGCCATGTCGTTGTTCGCTTCCATTCGTGAAATCCTCTTAGAGTCGACCGGGGATCATCCGCCGATCACGGCACTTGTGGCATGTGACAATGCGAATCCCAGGGCATTGCCAGCGCCCGGATCGAGGACCACCGCCTGTTGAAGCAACAAGAGGCCCTGTAACCCGGACCAGTTCGGGACATCGATTTCGAAGTGCACCGTGCCTGCCGAAGGCCCGACCAGGACGATCGCTTGCGGGTCCAGGAAGACCGAACAGCCCGGCATGCCCAAGGCCGACAACGAGTACGGCAGCGGCCCGAGCGGCGAAGTGGTGGAGTTCCAGCCATGGCAGAGGAGGGCAAACCCCGTCGGCAGATTCGTCAGGTACATCCGCCACGATTCACCAACCCGGGGGACCGCGTAGGGGACCAACGAACTCACCGGCATCGAACCGGCACAGCCAGTGCCAAGCCTCAAGTGGGTACCGGCCGGAGCCACACGAGCGAGCACCGTAGCGACACCCGAATGCAATCCGCTGTAGGAGTAGCCAGTCGGCAAGGACGGTACGTTCCTCTGACCGTAGAGGTTGTTGCCCCAGCCGACGACGGCGCCATCGCTTCGTGCCGCAAGACCGTGGTCGCCCTCTGCCGCGATCTCCGTGTACGTGCGGTCCGCGGGCAGGCTCGGCACGTTGAGCTGGCCGCCGACCGAGCCTCCGAACGCCAGAACGCGACCGTCCGTTCGCCACACCAGGCTGTGGCGGACGCCCGCCGCAATGCGTGCGTACTGCAGCCCGGCAGGCAGCGTGGGAACCTGGGTCTCGCCCGAGGACCCGTCACCCCAGGCGACGACCTCGCCGTCCGATCGCAAGGCAAGCGCGTGGTCACTCCCCACCGCCAATCGCCGGTAGGTCACCCCCGGTGGCAAGGCCGGTACCGAGAACAGACCGGCTTGGTTCAGCCCCCAACAAGCGATCGTTCCGTCCGAACGTAGCGCCAAACTGCAATCGTTGCCCGTTGCAACAGCGACATAGTCAACCCCAACCGGCAAGGCAGGGACGTTGCATTGCCCGTAGTGATTTGCGCCCCAAGCGACCACCTGACCGTCGGAGCGCACGGCGAGGCAATGACTGCGACCAGCTGCAACCGCAGTGTACACAACCCCAGAGGGCGGCATCGGCACCAGGTGCATACCACCGAACCCTCGTTCGCCGAGGTGCTCGACCAACCCGTCGGAACGAAGGCCGAGGAAGGTGGTCCCCTTGGCGGAGAAGTCGACGAAGCTCACGCCTGGCGGTGGCTCGGGAATATTGCACTCACCGAAGCTGTTGCCACCCCAGAGCGTCAGCCGTCCATCCGTCCGCGCCAGGGCAACGTGGTAGTAACCCGCGTGGATTCGGGCGATCGCCCCGCCCGCCGGCAAGGCAGGCAGGTCCAATTGGTCGGTCCTGTTGTCGCCCCAAGCCACCAGCTGGCCATCGGTTCGCAGCGCGATGCTGTAGAAAGCACCTGCCCATACGCGCGAATAGCCGACGCCTGCCGGAAGCGATGGCACGTTGCACTGTCCGTAGCTGTCGTCACCAAGCGCCACGATCTGTTGGTCCGAGCGTAGGAACAGGCTGTGGCCGTAACCGGCTGCGATGTCGGTGTAGTGCACCCCCGGTGGCAAGGAAGGGACTGGCAAGTTGCCCCAACCGATCACCGAACCATCGGAGCGACGCACCAGCGAGTGGGCGTTGCCGACGGCCATCTGCACCACCGGCACCTGCCAGGCGAAGTTTGGCACGAAGCTCGTGCTACCCCACGCGACGACCTCCCCATCGCTCCGCAGCCCGAGGAAATGTTCGTACCCACCTCGAATCTCGGTGAAGGTCACTCCCTGGGGCAACACGGGCGTGCCACTCGTCAAATCTCCCCACCGTACGAGCTGGCCATCCGACCGCATCGCGACCGCGCGACGACGGCACAGGGCGATCGAAGTGTAGGTCATTCCTGTCGGAAGACTCGGCACGTCGCACACTCCCTCCAGCGTATTGCCGATGACATCGACACTGCCGTCGGCCCGCAGCACCGCCGTGTTGCCTACGCAGGTGGCGACATCAAGGACGTCATTTCGCCCGAACCAGCGTGTATCGACGCGGACAGCACCCCAACTGGTCACATGATACTGCGCAGCGAGATTCGGGACGCACGCCACGATCAAAGCCGACAGCAACGAAGAACGGAATCGGAAGGGACTCGCCATGCGTGACCAGAGTACTTTCACCACGCGATCTTGCAACGCCCCCCCTCCTGTGCAGCTCCTGCCCCGGCGCTCGGGGACAGTCCATGCATAGCCTGTGAGGGCTGCACCTTGTCCACCGCGAGCGTTCTTCGAACCCACGGCCGCCTTGTTGCGAAGCCGCTGCGACAGCCGTCGAGCGAGCCGCAGCAGAGGTTCACCCTGACGGATCGGACAACGCTCACACTCCGATCGACCAGCAGTTCCTTTCGACCGCACGAGCCGCACCGACTCCCACGCTCGATACAGCGACTTCGACCGCAGCTTGCAAGCCATGGGTTCACCGACAGGGCACCGCTCGGCATCGGCACCGCATCGCTCTGACTCGTCGAAGACTGCCTGGGCTGCACGGTCGGCATAACCTGGCTGTGGCGCGACTTGGAACGACGGCGATGGCCGCCATCGTGCGTCGAGCACGTCGGCGCGTGAGGCGAACCACCGGGCTCGCGATCTCGCAGACTGGCCGACGGCGTTGGCAGCAACTTCGCAGTCGCGCAGAACGGTGACTCCACCAGCCAGCGGGGCGCTGGCCCCCAGTGGTGGCCAGCGCCCCGGTTCAGGCAACAGCCGATCAGCCCTTCTTCGCCTTCTTGGCGGCCTTCTCGGCGCGCTTTTCCTTCAGGCTCTTCTCGGGCTTCTTCTTGACGTCCTTCTTTGCTTGTTGGCCCTTGGCCATGGTCGCCTCCGCTTCGGAAGTGGTTGCGCGAGCCGAGCGCCGGCGACGTGCCGGACTCGTCGAACGCGAACGCAGCATGCGCGACCTGCGACACCGATTCCAGAGCCCCGCGCAGTGTTCCGTCGCTCCGCCGAGCGGATCGCGGCGGCGAGTTGATCGCCGGGCGTGCGGCGTGCCGCTCCTCGCCGCTGCGGCGGAAAGCCCGAGAGGCAGCTCCAAACGCCGGTTTCCCGCGGCTGCAGCCAACCGTGCGCCGAGCGGCCGCCGAGGTCCGGATCGCGCGTTCGCGCTGCCCGACGCACTCACGAAGCCAGAGGGAGCGCGTCGGCACGTTCGGCGAGCGACTCGACGAACGTGCGCAGCAGGTACATGTCCTCGGCCCCGAGACCCTGGCCGATGAACGCCGCCCCGTAGGTGAACGCGGCCAGGGCCAGCGTGACGGGCACACCGACGAAGGCCCACGGGGCTTCGTCCATCGTGAGCTGGGCCCCACCCCAGCACGCCGCACCGATGCCGAGGGTGCCGAGCGCGATGTAGATGCCGAGGAACGCCGTCCACACCGGCGAACTCGGCGAGAACGTGCCGCGCAGACACCAGCCCGGGGCGGCGGTGGATTCCGCAGGCTGGGGCTCGAGCTCCAGGTGCAGCGCCGGACTCCAGACGCGGCATTCGGCATCGCAAAGGCGCAGGATCGCCCCGCGCGCGTGCACCTGACCGCGGCACTGCCCCGGCTGGCCGTTCGCCCTGGCGAGCTCTTCGC
The DNA here is from genome assembly GCA_036724695.1 of Planctomycetota bacterium. Taxonomy (GTDB): domain Bacteria; phylum Planctomycetota; class UBA1135; order UBA1135; family UBA2386; genus JACKIC01. The sequence goes on along the minus strand of DAIMFJ010000327.1, from coordinate 1,083 downwards.
GCAGCAGGCGCAAGAACGCGTCGGCGTCGCGAACCGGACGGGTGAACACCGGGCGCATGCGCGGCTGGCTCATCGAAGCGGCATGGTACCGGGCGGCGGGCGGGATTCGTGTGCGTTGGCGCGATGGCGCCGGGGCGGGCGCAGGCACTGACGTCGCCCCGCCTACCGTTGCCACCCGACACCTTGCCTCGACACCAGGTAGCCGAACTGCTTGTCAGCGCGGCCGCCCATGCGGCTCAACGCGACGAGGGAATGCGCGAAACCCGCACCACCCGCTGCTTCTCGAACTCAACGACGACTACCAGGGGCGACTCGCCACCAGGATCCTGGCGATGGAACACCAGGGCGAACTCCTCGATGGCAGTCGCACCAGGCGCATCGAGCCGCGTGTCGTGGGCGGGAAGCCCACCCAACTGGACCACGTCGCCAACGGTCATGCCAAGCGTCACCCGTGAGAGCACAGCTTGTCGCGCCTCGACAAGCCACCAGCAATGCAGGCCGGAGCCCAGCGACGCCAGCAACGCGACTGCCAACAGCCGACTTGCCAACACGCGCGGCTTGCCAACCCGTGTATCGCCCTTCGCCGCGAATGCGAGCAAGACCGTGGCCGGCCCGACGCCAGCCGCCAAGGCGCAGATTCGGAGTACCGCGGGACCGAAGAGCAAGAAGGAAGGCATGACCAGCAGCGCAGCCAACAGGGCCGCAGCTGCCATGCGCAGAGCCAGCGGGCAGGACCTCCGGTCCATCCAGGTCATGATCCAGGCGAACACGAGCGACGAGGGGCCAAGGCACGGATAGCCGACGAGCAACGCGAGGAGCGCACCACTCGCAAGTTCGCCAAGTCGCACGGGATCGCCGAACGCCACACGGGCAACAATGGCGCCGAACACCCCCAATGGCACGGGGGCCAATGCGTACCATGCGAAGGCACTCCGAGATTCTGGGTGGGTAGCCACGGCGCTTGCGACCAGATTGGCAGACTACCAGGACCGCCACCCAACCTGACCAACCCGGGCAACCAGGATCCAACCCCAATGGCGTTAACCTCGCGGGAGCTCCGATGGCAGGTTCCATCGACCGGCT
>DAIMFJ010000326.1:0-5955 GCA_036724695.1 Planctomycetota bacterium | reverse complement strand
CCGAACGTCGGCGCCAGCGCCGGCTGCGCCGCCGCGACGACGAACTCGTCCTTGCCGATGCGCCGCACCAACCGGAACTCGCCCGCCGCCGCATCGTAGACGCCGCGGTAATGGCTGCCGTCGGCACCGATGCGCACCGCCGGCCCGAAGGTCGCGGCCGCCGCCCACGCCCCCCAGATCCCGGCGACCCGCACCGCCCCCGGCGCTTCCCCCGGGGCGGCGCGCAGCGGCGAACCAGCCGCCACCGGAACGCCCGCCGCGACGTCCACCGGCGTCGTCACCAGGGCGGCCGCCCGTGCCACCACCGCGCGCACCTGCGACCCCGCGGGTGCGACCACCGCCAGCGACCGCGGTTTGCCGGCCGCATCGGCTGCGAAATGCACCGCGAGGTCGCCAGCCGGCAACCGAACGGCCGCTCCGGTGTCGCCGACCCGTTCGCGACGTTCGCCGACCACGAGCCGCGCCGAGGCCCCGGTGCGCACCGAAACCTCGACCACCGCCGACTCCTGCGCGACGCTCCGCTCGCCGCCGGCCGCCAGCATCGTCGCCAGGAACCACCCGCGCCGACCGAACGACGTCATGACGAACCTCCCAGATTGGCGCGCAGCATGCGCGCGAACACCTCGGCCTGTTCCCGCGCATCGGCGATCGCCACGTGCTCGTGCGCGACGTCCGGCAGCCATTCCCTGGGCAGCGCACGCTTGACGCAATCCCGGTAGTCGCGGCGCAGCACGGCCATCGCGTAGGTCTTCGCGTCCAACGCCGAATGACCGAACGGCGAATGGCCGACGAACCGCATCAGGTACCAGTAGATCCACGTGAAGTCGTAGCCGGCCGGCTGACCGACGAACACGACCCGCGCCGGCAGGCCCTGCAACCACGCCACGTAGCGCGGCATCACGAGCGCTGGATCCTCGGGATCCCGACGCGCCGCCGCCAAGGCCTCGGGATGCTGTTCCCACCATGCCATCGTGCGTGGGTGCGGCGCGGCCCCTGGCAGCGGCAGCAGGTTCGCCGCGAACTCGCCGAGGCGTTCGCCGTCGGCGCGCATCGCCACCGAACCGAAGCTCAACAGCGAATGCGGCCCCGGGATCGGGCCGTCCGCCTCGACATCCGTGCTCACGTAGATCTCGCGCGCTACATTGCCCACTCCCCCATCTTGCCGCGGGCCCGCCGCGATCGCACCCGCCGAGCATGCGTCCGTCCTCCTTCTTCCTGCCGTGGCTCGTCGCCGCTGCCGCCGCGGCGCAGGACGCCGCCCAGGCCCCGCTGCGGCTGCGCAGCATCGAGATCGTGCGCCAGGACGTGTTCGGCACCGACTACACCGAACGCTACTTCTTCGCGCGGCTGGTCAACGTGCTGCACGCGACGACCCGCGAGGCGACGATCGCGCGTGAGCTGTGGGTCGGCCCCGGCGATGCGATCGATGCCGCGACCGTCGCCGAGATCGAACGCAACCTGCGCAGCCTCGGCATCTTCGCCGAGGTCACCGCGACGCTGATCCCGACCGACGACCCGTCGCACGTCGACCTGCGCATCGCCACCAAGGACAAGCTGTCGCTGTCGTTCGGCGGCGGCGCCTCGTACGTCGGCGGCGTCTCCGGTTTCCGCGCGCAGATCGGCGAGAGCAACCTGTTCGGTCGCGGCGACCGCATCCTGACCAGCTTCTCGCAGAACTCCGACGGCGAATACCGCGGCAGCATCGCCTACACCGACCTGCACCTGCTCGACACCTGGCACACGGCGACGATCCGCGCCAGCCGCAGCGACGAAGGCGAGTCGTTCGGCTTCGACGTGCGCCGCCCGATCAAGCACCTCGCCGATCCGCGCGGCTACGGCGGCTCGCTGCGCAACGATCGCGAGGAGATCGAGTACTACCGCCTGGGCGACACCGCCGCGATGGTCGACCAACACACCAAGGGCGTCGCCGCCGACGTCACCTGGGCCACCGGACCGGCCGACGACCGGTTCTACCACGGCTTCCTCGCCCAGTTCGTCGACGCCGAGTACGGCCCGGCGACCGGCCCCCTGGCGCCGGAGATCCGGGTGCCCGGTGACACCCGTTCGGCCTTCCTGGGCCTGCACGCGCGCTGGGAGCACATCGCCGGTTTCCGCGAAGTGCGCGGCTTCGACACGCTGGACTACGTGCAGGACCTGCAGTTGGGCACGACGCTGGCCGGCCAGTTCGGCGCGCGCGTGCGCGACGAGGACGGGCAAGGCCGCCAGTTGCAGCCCGAACTCGCCCTCGGCGCGAGCTGGGCCGAGGAGGTCTTCACCGGCGTCTTCACGACCGCCGCCGCGGACGGCCGGGCACGCTGGCACGCAGGCGAAGCGGTCGGCTGGCAGTCGAACCTCGCCGCGTGGCTGTACGTCGTCGCCTCGCGCCGCAACACCCTGGCCCTGAGCGTCAACCACGACGCCGCCGAGGAGGACCAGGACCTGCCGATCGAGTTCACGCTCGGCGAGGACAACGGCCTGCGCGGCTACTCGGCCCGCCAGCTCGCCGGCACGCGACGGTTGCGCGCGAACCTCGAGAACCGCTTCGACACCAGCGTCGAGTACGCGACGTTCCGGCTCGGCCTGGTGGCGTTCTTCGACTGCGGCTGGATCGGCGACGGCGACGACCTCGACGGCCCCTACCGTTCGGTCGGCGCGGGCCTGCGCCTGGGCAGCAGTTCGCTGCTGGGTGGCAGCGTCCTGCGCCTCGACCTCGCCAAGCCACTGGACGACGCCCCCGGCGACGACGACGAGTGGAAGCTGTCGGTCACCGTCGGGCAGGTGTTCACGTTCGGCGGGTACGCGAGCGCCTTGTCGACGCGGTGAGCAGGCCGCGGCCGAGCCGCCGCACTCACAGCCGCAGGTGCAGCTTGCCGATCCGGGCGATCTCGCGCTCGTCGACGCCGGCCGCGCGAGCGTGCGCAGGCCAGTCGGCGACGGCCGCCGCGACCTCGTCGACGATGGCCTTGCCTTCGCCGATGCCGAAGCGGTCCGCCTCCGCGAGCAGGTCGCCGCGGGTGAAGTCGCGGAAGCGGCCGTTCACGGCCATCAGGTGCTGGCTGGTCCACTCGCCGACCGGATTGTGCGCGAAGGTCACGTCGTAGGCGGGCGCCAGCCGCCAGCGGTCGCCGGCCCGCAGCAAGAACGCGACGTTCTTGGTGTGGTCGTCGCAGTTGCGCGCCAGCACGTTCAGCACCATGCGCCGGAACGCCTCGACGAGGTCCTCGCGCGGCAACCCGAGTTGACGGATCGTCAGGAACAGCTGCGCGTAGCCGTTGGTGCCCTTGCGGCGGAAGTCCAGGTGGTTCATCGCGCACAGCGTCTGCACGTGATGCCGGCCGCTCGGACCGTCGCGATCGAACCGCCGCGTCATGAAGTGCGCGCGGCCGTTCTCCTCGAGCAGTCGGCAGTCGCTCATCGACACGCCGGCCTGCCGTGCCATCCGGTGGTATGCATACTCGATGCGTCCGTAGGCCTGCGGACTGCCGAGTTCGCGGTCCTTGCCGACGCCGTCGAACTTCAGCAGCCAATGCTCGAAACCGTCGGGCGCGTCGAGTTGGCCCGAGCGCATCTCCAGCGTGGTCGGATGCCACGCGACGACCGCCTTCGCACGGGCACCACCGGCCGACGTGCCGACTTCGAGGATCGTGCGCAGGGCGGCGCGGGTCTCGTCGTCGTCGGACCACTGACCCGAGATGGCCTGTCTGGCCACGGCGACGAGTTCGCCGAGTTCGATCGCCGTCGGCTTGCGCGCCGCGGGGCCTCGCCTGGGCTTGAACTCGAGAGCACCCATCGCCCGACGGCCGACGTAGGCCAGGCGGTCGAGCGGCGTGATCGCGCTCCGGTCGACACCACGCTCGGCGAGCCACCGGTCGATCAGCGCGTTGCCGAAATCGTCCGGCAGCGCATCGGCCAACGCGGCCGGCAGACCGTGGTACGTGTCGACCGGCAGCGTCGGAAAGGCGAACACGCGTTCGCGGTCGTCGACCGGCATCTGCAGCGGCGCCGGCTCGATGCCCAGGCGCGCGAAGTTGCGGTCGTAGGCGAACACGTGCACGCCGAGGGCCGGGTCGAACGCCACCGCACCGACGAAGTGGCCCCACAGGTGGACCTCGATGCGGTCGACGGGTCGGTAGGGCTCAGCGGTGCGTCGGATCGCCATGGCGGGTCCGGGAAGCGCGCTGGCGCGGTTTGGCCTTCGCCACCACGTGCAGCGGGTTGATCGACGGCGTGGCACCGAGGACCAGCAGCCAGTCGTCGCGGCCCAGCGCGCGGACGACGCGAACCAGGGTCTCCACCGTGCCACGACCCGTTTCGAGGTTCTGCACGGCGCTGCGGCTGACCCCAGCCTGCGCCGCAAGTTCGCTCTGGCCGAGGTTCTGCAGCAGCCTGGTGGTCTTGATGCCGCGGCCGAGCAGGTGCAGCAACTCGTCGGTGGTTCCTTGGATGTTCACAACGCTTGTACTTGCAGTCGTACGATCCGTATCGGCATCTTAGGGCCTGTAGAACCAGGCGCAAGAGTCGTTCGATCTACGTTGTTCCATGGGACCTTACAACGCTTGCATATGCAATCGTTATGCTGTGTTTCCGCTATAACGCATGTAGATACGAGCATTCGTGGCTTCCACTTGTCGAGCAAGCCGCACCAGTCGACCGGAGCGCCAGGGGCTCCTCCAGGGGCGGTGGCCGACCGCCGCCCCACGAACCCAACCGCCGTCGGGGAATCCCATCCGGGACCAAAATCCACGCAATCGGCGGTCACGCAGCGGCGGCGCTCCTGATGAGCCAGGTACCGGAAGTTCCTCCGGGCCTCCCTTCTACCTCCGACCGCAATGCTCAAGAACCTGTTCCTCGCGGCGCTCCTGCCAGTCGCCGCCGTGATCGCCCAAGACGTGCGCGAACTCTCCACTCCAGTCGACAGCGAGGTGCTGACCCTCGCCACCTCGACGTCGATCACCAACAAGGTCAACGAAGGCTACCGCATCGTCGACCTCGAGTACCGCGGTACCAGCACGCTGCTCGGCACCCGGTGGGACGCCGTGCTGGTGCGCAACTCCGGCACGTATGCCGAGGGTTGGTGGTGGTACACCGGCCTGACCGCCACCCAGGTCGGCAACAACCTGAACACCAACAGCGCGCGCCTGATCGATCTCGAGCCGTACGAGGACGGCAATGGCAACCTGCGCTTCGCGTGTGTGATGGTCGACAACACCGGCAGCAACCAGAAGAGCTTCTGGTGGTACTACAACACCTCGAGCAGCAACCTGACCACGCAGCTCAACGCCAACAGTGCGCGCCTGGTCGATCTGGATCGCTACACGATCGGCTCCACCACCTACTACAGCGGCGTGATGATCGCCAACACCGGCGGTGACCAGCGCAGCTGGTGGTGGTACCTCAACCAGACGCCGGCACAGGTCAGCAACCTGCTGAACACCAACCAGGCGCAGCTGTACGACCTCGAGCCGCGCGACACCGGCAACTTCGACTGCATCATGATCCGCGACCCCGCGCCCCAGGCCTGGTACTGGTGGTACAACGCGACTCGCGCCGATCTCGACCTGCTGGTCGGCAACTACGGCGTGCGCGTGATCGACGTCGAGTCGTACTCGACGGCCAACGGCACCCGCTATGCGTTCGTCGCCAACAACAACAGCAACACGCTGACCACGCAACCAGACCGACGGCAGCGTCGGCGCCTGGATGGAACGCGTCAACAGCAGCAACGTGGTCGACCTCAACTCCAAGCGCATCTTCGAGCCGGCGAGCACGATGAAGACGCTGCACCACGTCTATGCGATGCGGCGCGTCAGCATCAACCTGGCGAGCCTGAACCAGCTGCTGACGGTCTACTCGAACTACTCCGCGCCGGGTTCGTCGTGCCCGATCGACACCGGTCCGTTCACCGAGACGCTGCAGACCTCCCTGCGCTTGATGATGGAGAACTCCGACAACGCC
>DAIMFJ010000325.1:0-6021 GCA_036724695.1 Planctomycetota bacterium | reverse complement strand
TCGCCGATCGTGCTGTGGCCGCGCGAGCCCATGACGATCATGTCCGCCAGCACGTCGCGCCAGCCGAGTCGGCCGATCGCCAGTTCGAGCACCGTCAGCACGAGGCTGCAGAGCGGTTGTTCGTCGCCGGGATCGCGGTCGGCGACCCGGTACGGCAGCACCTTGTGCACGGGGCCGAACACCGCTTCGGCGTACGGCGCGTAGGTGGCGATGTCGGTCACCAGCACGATCACCTGGTGTGGTTCGAGCTCGGGATCGGCGGCGAACGCGGCGAGGATCTGGTCCTTCACCACCTCCAGCTCGCGCATCGGCGCATGGCAATCGTGGACCAGCAACGACGTGTCGTCGGCGGCCACGACGTGCCGTGGCAGGTCGCCGCGGCTGCGGTCGACGACCGCACGCACGTCCTGCTGCAGGCGCTGCAACAGCGACCCGGTCGGCACCTGCGGGTCGATCGGGTCGTCGAGCAGGGTCAAGGCCAGGCCCGCGCCGTCCTGTTCGGCGAGTTGCACGGCGAACTCGCGGCTGGTCTGGCCGAAGCGGGACAGCAGTGGGTTGCCTGCCGACTCGCCACCAGCCGGTTCGGCGCCGCCAGCGAGCAGCGCTGGGATCTGCACGGTCGGCAGCGGCGCGTACAGGCAGATCCGGGTCGTGCGGGCCAGCCGCTGCAGCATGGCCAGGTAGGCGGGCGGCAGGCTGGCGATGCCGAACAGGTGCAGGTGGCGCGGCAGCTGGGCAGCCGTCGGTTCGGCCGCGTCGAGCCGGCGCGCCAGGTCGTCGAGTCGCACGCCGTCGGTCGTGGCGTCGGCATCGCCCAGCAGCAGTCGCCACAATTCGGCCTGCCAGGGGCCATGGCTGCCCAGTTCGTGCAGGTCGTCGCCACGCGCCGCGCGTCGCAGCAGGTCGGGCCGCAGCAGCTGGTAGTCGTCGAACGTGCTGGCCAACCGGGTCGCCAACTGGAAACGCTGCAGCCCCGTGGGGTCGTCGGCACAGTAGGCTGCCGCCGCGCCGAGCCGGGCCTGGTGCTCCGCCGCGCCGAGCAGTCGGAACAACCGCAGCACGAGGGCATCCTTGGCGAACGGCTGTTGGTCCGGTGCGGCGCGGTCGGCGAGCAGCTCGTCCAGGACGTTGCCGACGAACGGCGTGCGCAGGCCGGCACTGACGCCGTGCGCCTGGGCCAGCGTCTGCTGCACCCATCGCGCGAGGCCCTGGGTCGGTACCACCACCTGCTGGGGTTCGAACGGACCGAGCGTGGCGCCTTCGAGGCGCAGCACGTGCGCCAGCACGGTGGCGAGCCGTTCGAGCTGCGAGCTGGCGTAGACCGTGATCCCCGGCATCGTGCGCGGCACTGTACGCGGCGAGGCCGCTCAGTGCCCGCAGCAGCCACCCGGTTTTGGCGGCGCCAACGGGCTCGTCGCGGTTGGCACGAACCGCGGTTGGTCCGGCGCGGTCTGGTCGGCGTGACCGTGACCATGGCCGTCGTGGTGGTGGTGGTGGTGGTGGTGGTGATGATGATGGCCGTCGTCGTCCGGGCCGCAGCAGCCGGGCGCTTCGCCGTGGCCGAGGTTCGCCGGCGATTCGTACAGGCGTTCCAGGAACGGCCGCACGCCCTGCCGCAGCAGCGAGAACGAGAACAGCGCCACCAGGCCCGCGAGCGCCAGCCAACCGAACCAGCCGCCGTGTTGGTGGTCGGCACCCAGCGCCGGCACGCTGGGGCTCGGCAGCAGCCAATTGGTCAGGTAGCCGAGCCCGACCGCGCCGAGCCACATCGACAAGGCGAACACGACCGCGGTGCGGCCGCCGTGCAGGCGCGCCAGCACGCCGAAGGTCGTCACGTTGGTCGCCGGGCCGGTCAGCAAGAACGCCAGCACCGCGCCTGGCGACAGGCCCTGCACGAGCAGCATCGCCGCCAGCGGCGTGCTGCCAGTCGCGCAGACGTACAGCGGCAGGCCCAGCAGCGCCGCGATCGGCACGTCGAGGCCCGGCGTCAGGTTGGCGATCCAGTCGCGGTCGATGTACGGCATCAGCATCGCCGACAGCAGCAGCCCGGCGAGGATCCACGTCGCGGTGCTGTCGACCGCCGGCCCGAAGCCAAAGCGCAGCGCCGTGCCCAGCCGCGGGCCGATCCCCGCCGGTTGTGGTTCGGGCATCGCCCCAGCCGGCGCGTCGGGATCGGGGGCTTGCCGTCTGGCCAGGGCGCCGACCAACAACCCGACCGCCAGCGCCAGCACCGCCGCCATGCCGACGCGCGCCAGCGCCACTTCGGGCCCCATCAACTGCCAGGTCAAGGCGACTGCAGCGAGTTCGAGTTCGGGGGTCGCGACCAGGAACGCGATCGCGGCGGTGATCGCGGTGCCCTGCCGCACCAGTTCGCGGTAGATCGGCACGACACCGCACGAGCAGACCGGCAGCGGCAGGCCGACCGCGACGCCGCGCAGCGCTTGCAGCACCGCCGGCCCCTGGGTCATGCGTTTGAGCCAGTTGGTCGGCAGGAAGGCGTGGCACAGGCCGACCAGCAGGTACGCGATCAGCAGGGCGGGCGCCGACTCGACCGCCAGCTGCACGAACACGTCCATCGGCGAGTTCGGCGCGTCGCCCGGGAAGTGGTCGTGGATCACGATCCACAGCACCGCCACGGCGATCGCCGCGCCACCGACCGAAGCGATCCGGAACCGGCCGGTCTCGCGCGGGGCCGGGATGTGCGAGTGCAGCACCACGTGCAGCAGCGAACCGACCAGGAGCCCTTGCAGCATCGCCAGGCCGCGCTGCGAGGTCTCGTCGAGCACCTGGCCGCCCAGGTAGTAGCCGAACACCGTCGCGGCGATGCTGGTCAGCGTGATCAGGACCGCAGGCAGCACGCCCAGCGTGCGCGGCACGATCCACCAGATGCCGACGCCTTCGGGGATGCGGTGCAGGATGATCGCCCACGCCGTCACTTCGTGGGTGTGGCGGTGGCCGAGGATCGCCAGCCACAGCACCGTGCGGCGCATGCCGGCGTCGGCGCGGTGCATCTGCCGTTCGGCCAGGGTCGGCAGCAGAAAGCCGATCGTCGCCAGCAGGAACACCGCCCAGCCGCCCTGTTCGGCCGACTCCGGCAACAGGTGCAGCAGCACGAAGCCGGCGATCGTCACCAGGCAGAAGCTGTCGAGACCCACCGTCGACCAGGCGTGGCGGCGCGCCAGCCAGACCAGCAGGGGGCCGCAGGCGAGTGCGAGGAAACTCAGGGCCAGATACACGCGGCACATCTTGGGGCCTGCCCGGTCCGACTGCAACGCACGCTCGCGCGGCGCGGCCGCCGCGGAATCCGGGGAATCCGGGAACTCGCCGGCCGGCCCCGGCACCACTGCCCCCGATGAACCACTTCCCCGTGTTGCGCCCGGCCGTGGTCGGCAGTTGCCTCGCCGGTCTGGTTGCGGTGTTGCCCGCCCAGGATCCCGACCGCAAGGCGTCGCTCGAACGCGCCGCCGCCGAACTGCCGCCGTCGAGCCCGACCGCCCCGCAGCTCGGCGACCGGCCGACGCTGCGCCTGGTCGACGTCAGCCTGAACCTGATGACCGCACTCGGCACCTCGACCGAACGCGACAGCGTGCTCGCCGACCTGAAGGGTGGCGCCCACGACGCCAAGAAGCGCGGCTTCACGTTGCAACAGGCCGAACTGTCGCTGGTCGGCGCCGTCGACCCGTACTTCACCGGCCACTGCTACCTGATCACGCAGCTCGACCCGGCCGAAGGCGAGACGATCGTCGAGCTCGAAGAGGCCTACCTGCGCACCGTCGCCTTGCCCGGCGGTCTGCAGTTCAAGGCCGGCGCGTACTTCACCGAGTTCGGTCGCATCAACGACCGCCACCCGCACCAATGGGACTGGACCGACCAGCCGGTGATCCACTCGCGGGTGTTCGGCGGCGACGGCATGCGCGGACCCGGCGCGCGGGTCGGTTGGCTGCTGCCGACCGAACGCTACACCGAGCTGCTGTTCGGCGTGCAGAACGCCAACGGCGAGACGATGACCAGCTTCTTCGCCAACGACGAGGTCTACGAAGAGCGCGGCATCGGCGGCCGGTTCTTCACCGAGCAGGAAGTGACGTCGTTCGCCGACATGGTGTTCACCGGCCGCGCGATGACCACGTTCGCGCTGGGGGACGCCACCGACCTCGACCTTGGCGCTTCGATCGCGATGGGCCCGAACGCCACCGGTGAAGACAGCGACACGCTGATCTACGGGGCCGACTTCGCGCTGGTCTGGCGACCGGACACGGCGACCCGCGGCTGGCCGTTCTTCAAGCTGCAGGGCGAGTTCGTCGCGCGCGCCTTCGACGCTGCCGCACAGACCGACGACGCCGACCCGCTGAATCCGGTCGGCCTGCCCGCCGACACGCTCGACGACTACGGCGGCTACCTGCAGGCCCTGTACGGCTTCGCCCCGAACTGGGCCGCCGGGTTGCGCGCCGAATGGGTGACCGGCAGCGGCGACAGCTACGACGCCGACTCGCAGACGTTCGGGCGCGCGTTCGACCCGTACCGCTGCGACCGGGTCCGCTTCTCGCCGCTGCTCGCCTACCACCCGTCCGAGTACTCGCGGCTGCGCCTGCAGTACGACTACGACGACAGCGACCACCTCGAGGATCCGGTGCACTCGATCTGGCTCGGTTTCGAGATCCTGATCGGCGCGCATCCGCCGCATTCCTACTGAGTGGCCTTCGTGCGATGATCGTACCCGTGTCCGCTCCTCCGTCGTCCCGCTGCGGTTGGCGCCGCCTGGTGCCGTTCTGGCTGCTGTGTGCGGCACTGGGTAGCCCCCTGGCCGCCCAGGTCGCCCCAGCGGCCACCCCGCAAGCCGCGGCCGTGCCGCACCGCATCGTCGCGACGACCGCCGATCTGGCCGCTCTGTGCCGCGCCGTCGGCGGCGAACGGGTGCGGGTCGTCGCGTTCGCGAAGAACGCCGAGGACAGCCACTTCGTGATGGCGCGGCCGAGCATGACCCGCGAACTCGCCGACGCCGAGCTGTTGGTCGAAGTCGGCCGCGAACTCGAGATCGGCTGGCTGCCGGTGCTGGTCGCGCAGTGCCGCAACGCGCAGGTGCAGCCAGGTCGTCCGGGCCGTTTCGTCGCCGCCGACCACGTGCGCAAGCTCGGCGTGCCGACCGGCGCGGTCGACCGCAGCCACGGCGACGTGCACGTCGGTGGCAACCCGCACTTCCTGCTCGATCCGCGCTGCGGGCTCGAGGTGGCGACCGCACTGGCCGCGCACTGCAGCACCCTGTGGCCGGCCGACGCCGCACAGTTCGCAACCGGGCTGGCGCAGTTGCGCAAGGACCTCGCCATCGCGATGGTCGGCCCGAAGCTGGCCGAACGCTACGACCACGACGCCGATGCGTTGGCCCGCCTGTTCGCCGCCGACCGACTCGCCGCGGTGCTCGACGAACACGGCGACCGGCCCGAACTGGGCGGCTGGTTCGGCACGCTGCTGCCGCGGCGCGGCCGCACGGTCGTCGCCGACCACGACCTGTGGCCATACTTCGCCGAGACGTTCGGCGTGCAGGTGCTCGGCTTCCTCGAGCCCAAACCCGGCATCGCGCCGACCACGCGCCACCTGCAGGAGCTCGCCGAACGGATGCGCACCGGCCACGTGCAGGCGATCCTGACGGTCCCGTACTTCCCGCAACGCACCGCCGAGGCGCTGGCGAACGCCACCGAGGCCAAGGTCGTCGCGATGGAGCACCAACCGGGCGCGCGGCGGCCGGATCGTGGGCAAGACGTCGGCTACGTCGAGTTCGTCGATTGGAACGTCACGGCCCTGGCCGCCGCACTGGCTGCGCCGCCGGTAGGTCACTGAGGTTGGGGGTCACTGAAATTGGGGGTCACTGAGGTTGGGGAGACACGGATGACCGACACCACCGCGTTGCTGACGACGATCGACCTCGCGGTCGGTCGCCGCACGCGGCTGTTGGCCGACGTGCAGCTGCAGTTTGCCCCGGGACAACATTGGTGCGTGGTCGGTCGCAACGGCGGCGGCAAGACGACG
>DAIMFJ010000324.1:0-6033 GCA_036724695.1 Planctomycetota bacterium | reverse complement strand
CGACCACGCCGACCGGCTGGACACCAGCGGCCGGCTGGTGCTGCAGCGGCTGGCCGCGGCTGCCGGCAGCACGCACCTGCTCCTGCTGCTGACGGCCGGCGTCGACGGCATCCGCGTCGACCACGTGCGCCGCCTCGACCTCGTCGGCCTCGACGAGGCCGAGTTCGTCGCGTTCGGCGCCGCACTGTTCCGCGACACCCCGCCGCGGCCGTTCCTGAAGCAGGCGCACCAGGTGCTCAGCGGCGTGCCCGGCAACCTGCTGGAGACGCTCGACCAGCTGAGCCAGGACGGCCTGCTGCGCGGCCGCCCCGGCGACTACCACGAACTGGCCGACGACGCGGTGCCACGGCCGGCCCCGAGCCACGTCGCCCGCTTCGAACAACGGGTCGCGTCGCTCGAGCCCGCGCATCGCGCCACCCTCGCCGCCGCGGCGGTGCTCGGCGAACGCTGCGCGCTCGACGACCTCGCCGCCTTGGTCGACGCGCCGCCGCTGCGAGTGCTCGAGACGCTGTCGTTGTTCCGCGGCCGCATCGTCCGTGCGCAGGGCGGCGAAGTGTCGTTCCGGCATCCGGACTTCCAGAAGGTGCTGCTGCGCAGCCTGGCGGCCGAGCAGCGGCAAGCCCTGCACCTGGCCGCCGCCGACCTGCTGGCCCGGCGCGGCCGGGGCCCGCTCGCGGTCGGCATGCACCGGTCGATGGCGCTCGACCACCAGGGTTGCCTCGAGCCGCTGCTGCAGGCCCTCGAAGACCGCGTGCGGGCCGGTTCGCAGACCAGCACCTTGCGCCTGTGCGGGCGGCTCGCGGTGCACTTCGAGCAGGTGCCGGCCAACCCGGCGAACCAGGCCCTGCGGCTGCGGTTCCTGCTGCTCGCCGGGCGGGCCCGCGCCAGCATCGGCCAGCACGATGCCGCCCGCAAGCTGCTGTCGGAGGCCGAACACCTGGCGCGGCAGCTCGACCAGCCGGTGGCTTCGGCGACCGCCCGCACGCAACTCGCGGCGGGCGAACTCGACCGCGGCCACCTGCTGGCCGCGCAGGTGCTGCTCGAGTCGGTGCACGACGAACTGGCGACCGCGAGTGGCGACGAAGCCGACCACGCCGCCGCCCAGGCGCACGGGCTGCACGGCCGTATCCTGCTGTACCTCGGCCAGGCCACCGAGGGCCAGCGGCAACTGCGCGCCGCGCTGGCCCGCATGCCGGCGAGCAGCGACGACCTGCGCTGCCACTTCCACGTCGACCTGGCCCGCCTCGAAGCGCTGGGCCACCACTTCACGACCGCGGTGCGCACCCTGCAGACCGTCGAGAAGGAACCGGCGACGGCCCGGCTGCCGCGCGTGCAGATGCGCCTGCACCTCTACCGCGGGCAGTTGCGGGCCGTGCTCGGCGACGAGGAGGCCTGCCAGTACCTGCGGCTGGCCCTCGACGAGGCGCGCCGCCTGTCGCTGCCGGCCTATGGGGCCCGCGCGGCACTGTTCCTGGCCGAACGGCTGTTCTGGCGCCGCCGCGACGACGAGGCCGCGCGGCTGTTCGACCTCGCGCTCGATCTCGCCCGCGCCGGCGGCGACTCGCTGGGCGAATGCATGGTGCGTTGCTACCGCTTGCGGCTCGGCCACCCCGAACCCGACCTCGGCGACCGCGTGCTGGCGCTCGGCATGCCGGCCGTGCGCGCCAACTTCCTGCTGGCCCGGTACGCCGACGTCGGCACCGTCCCGGACGAGGCGGCCGAGGCACTCGACGAGCTGTTGGTCGGCACCGACCTGTCCCTGCCGCTGCACCTGCGCGTGCTGGCCTTGCTCGATCGGCCGGCGATGGCCCGCAGCCTCGTGCGCAGCATCGCCGAGCGGCTGCCGGACCGCGGCAAACGGCGTCAGTTCCTCGCCGAATGGGGGACCGGCGCGCGCGCCTGACCACGCAGCCCGGCCAGCAGCAACAGCGCCGCGACGGCTTCGCAGCTCCAGCCGAACCACTCCTCGGCGACCATCGGCAGGTGCGGCACCAGCCGGATCAACACCAGGCTGCCGACCACCAACAGGCCGAGCAGGGCCACGACCTTGGGTCGATCCAGCCGCCGATCGGCGCGCGCCAGCCACAGCGCCGCGGCGAGCAGCGCGCCGAGGCTGACCAGCAAGACAACGGCTTTCCAGGCCTCGCGATGGCTGTGCAGGTCGATCGGCCCGTCGAGCCGATCGCGAACCCACTTCGCGAACGCATAGAGCTGCGACTGCAGGTCGCACCACTTGTCGACGGCGATCGTCACGACACCGCCGACGATCAACCACCACAGCCCGCGCGCACCGCGCCCCAGCGCCACCACCCCCAGGCCGGCCAGCAGCGTCCAGGCCACCGCCGTGACGTGGTCACCCAGCGCGGTGCCGGCGAGCATCAGCGGCGCTCCGCCGGCGGCTGGTGGAGACCGATCGCGATGCCGAGCGGGGCTGGCCCGGGGTCCTGTTCGCGGCGGTTGAACTGCTGCCCACCGGTGCGCGCGCCCGTGGCCGCGAGATCGAACGCGACGAAGCGCCGCTGCTGGCGGTCGTAGCTGGCTTCCCCGCGCCAGGTGCCGCGGTAGCTGCGCGCACCGTCGACCAGCTCGAACTCGCCGGCGTAGGCGAAGGTCGACCGGCCGCCGCGCACCGCGGTCTGCCGCACACGCAGCTCGGCACGCCGCACGGCGGCCGCCGACCAGGCGTTGGCCTGGCCGCGCACGTTGTCGACCAACGCCTGCCTGGCCAACGTCGCGACCAGTTCGGCGGGCACCGGCTGCCACTCCTTGCCGGCCGCGACCAGCCCGTCGAGCGACGCCAGCGGCAGCCAGTTCTCGTTCCACGCCCAGGCCAGGTAGCCGAGGAACCCGCCGTCCTGGTGACGCGCCGGGTCGAAGCGGGCCCCGCTGCGGTCGCCCGCACCGCGCGGCAGGTCGCGCGAGTGCACGACCAGCAGGTGCCGCGCGTCGGCGACCCCAGGCGGCACCGTGCTCGCGACCCGCGGCACCGGCTGGTTCGCGTAGCGCTTCTGCTTCTGCAGCACCTGCCAGCGCTCGAGCGCCCGTTCGAGCCGGGCGCGGATGTCGGCCGGCTCGCTGCCGGCGGCGAAGCGCCCTTCGAGGTACTCGCCGTCCGGCCCGATCATGTAGATGCCCTGCTTGGTCCCTGGATGGTGCCAGTCGCCCTTGGGCATCGCCTCGCCGAACTTCTTGAAGAACAGGTGCTCGGGCCGGTTCGCGACGCGCGCGAGGTTGCCCGGATCCTCGGGATAGAGCAGGTAGACCTCGTCGGCGACGGTGACGAACTCGCGGCTCAACTCGGCGATCTTCTGGTCGGACCAAACCAACTGGCGGCCCCGGATGCCGTTGTTTCAAGTGCAGCCGAGCGGGTGGCCGTTCATCGTCCAGAACAGGATCGGCCGGCCGAGCCGCTGTGCTTCCTGCACCGCGGGCCAGAACTCGTTCCGCCAGCCGATCGTGCGGTACGCGGTCTCGTCGGCGGTCGGCCGGATCTGGGTCAGCAGCGCCGCCAGTTCGCGGTCGGCGGGTTGCCGTTCGGCGACCGGTGTTTGCGCCGGCACGCCGCCCGGCCATGCCGCGGCCACCAGCAGGACACCCGCGATGCGGTGGAACCAATCACGTGGGAACATCGGGAAGAGGATACGCGGCAGTCGTCGAACTGGCGACCGGTGCGCATGGACAGACTACCCCACGTCGCGCATGATCCGTGGTGCGAGCCCCGCTGCCGCGGCGGCTCGTCGATCCGGCGCTCGTCCCCTCTCTCGACCCGCCCATGCCAAGCCGCCTGCGTCTTCTCTCGACCAAGCTTCTTCGCGGCGCCAGCGGCCTCGCCGTCGCCACGCTGCTGTCGCCGACGGCATGGCTGCCGGCCCAGGAACGCCCGGCCAGCGAACCGGTGCGGTACGGCCGCGACATCCGGCCGATCCTCAGCGATCGCTGCTTCCACTGCCACGGCCCCGATCCGAACACCCGCGAGGCCGGCCTGCGGCTCGATCGCCGCGACGACGCCCTGGCCGCACGCCGCGACGGCGCGGCGATCGTGCCCGGCCAGCCTGCCGCCAGCGCCCTGCTGGCGCGCATCACCTGCGCCGACGACGCCGACCGCATGCCGCCGCCGAGCAGCGGCCGCCGGCGCTTGAACGACGACGAAGTGGCGCTGGTCGAGCGCTGGATCGCCGAAGGTGCGTCGTACGAGGCCCATTGGAGCTTCGTGCCGCCGCAGCAGGCCACCCGGTCGACGCCTTCCTCGACCACACCTTGCAGCGGCGCGGCATCGCCGTCGCCCCCGAGGCCGACCGCGCCACGCTGGCGCGGCGCCTGTTCTTGACCGTCACCGGCCTGCCGCCGACGCCCGACGAGCTGGCGGCGTTCGTCGCCGACCCGCGACCGGACGCCTACGACCAGCTCGTCGACCGCTTGTTCGACCAGGAGCCGTACCGCACCCGCCACGCCGAGCACCTCGCCACGCCGTGGCTCGACGCGGCGCGCTACGCCGACACCAGCGGCATCCACATGGACGCCGGCCGGCAGATCTGGCCGTGGCGCGACTGGCTGCTGGCCGCGCTGCGCGACGACCTGCCGTTCGACACCTTCGTGCGCGACCAGCTGGCCGGCGACCTGCTGCCTGGAGCCACCCAGGAGCAGATCGTCGCCACCGGCTTCCTGCGCAACCACGTGACCACCGACGAAGGGGGCGCGATCGACGAGGAGTATCGCATCGAGTACGCCGCCGAACGCACCGGCACGCTCGGCAGCGTGTTCCTCGGCATGACGCTGAGCTGTGCGCGCTGTCACGACCACAAGTACGATCCGATCAGCCAGGAGGACTTCTACAAGCTGCTGGCATTCTTCGACAAGAACGACGAACCGGGCCTGTACTCGCAGGTTCCGGATCCGAACCGCGCGCTCGAACCCGCCCTGGCGGTGCCCAGCCAGGCGCAGCGCGACGCCGAGCAACGGCTCGCGGCGGCGATCGCCACGGCCCAGCAGGACCTCGACCGGCAGGCCCCGGGCGAAGCCGCCGCCAGCGAGGCGTTCTTCGCCGGCCTGCTCGCCGAAGCGGGCCTGCAGTGGCAGCTCCTGCGGCCGACCGCGGCGGCGGCGCGCCGCGGCGCCACGCTGACCGTGCTGGACGACGGCTCGGTACTCGCCAGTGGCGCCAACCCGGACCGCGACGCCCACACGCTGGACGTGCAGAGCCCGCCAGGCCAGCGGCTGCTGGTCCTGCAAGCCCTGCCGGATCCCAGCCTGCCGCACGGCAAGGTCGGCCGCGCCGAGAACGGCAATGCCGTGTTGACCCACGTGCAGCTCGAACAGCAGGCTGCCGACGGCAGCTGGCAGCCGGTGCCGCTGGTCTGGGCGCGCGCCGACGTCGAACAGCCCGACGGCGACTTCGCCGCCGTCAACGTGCTGGCCGCCGATGCGCGCGGCTGGGCGATCGACGCCCACCGGCGCGACGCCGGACCGCGCCGCCTGCTGCTGCTCGCCGACCGCGAGTTCGGCGGTGCGCTGCGCGCGACGCTGCACTACGACTCGGTGTACGCGCGCCACACGTTCGGCCGGGTGCGGCTGTCGGCGAGCCCACTGGCGGAGGCGGCGGCCGCCCGCCTGCCGGTCGCCGTCGGGGGCTTCTTCGTCGCCGGTCCGTTCGCCGACGGCGACCGGGAGCGGCTGTACGCCGCCGACCACGGGCCGGCCGCGCAACCTGCGCTCGACCTCACCGCGAAGTTCGGCGAGCAGGCCTGGCGCAGCCTGCCCGAGCTGCGGGACGGCCAGCCCTACAACGGGCTCGCCCAGGGCAGCAACGTGCACTACGTCGCCCTGCCGATCCACGCGCCGACGGCGCGCGAACTGCGCTGGTCGCTCGGCAGCGACGACGGCTTCGTCGCGTTCGTCGACGGCCAGCGGGTCGCGGAACGCCGCGTCGACCGCGGCGTCGCCGCCGACCAGGACAGCCTCACGGCGCACCACCGCGCCGGCGTCGGCACGTTGACCCTGGCGATCGTCAACACCGGCGGCCAGGGTGGTGTCTAC
>DAIMFJ010000323.1:0-6047 GCA_036724695.1 Planctomycetota bacterium | reverse complement strand
CTGACGTCGGCCACGAGCTGCTGGTCGCCGACGTCAGCGCCCACCTGCTGCGGGCGGTGGCGCTCGACACCGGCGACGTGCGCACCGTGGTCGGCACCGGCGAACGCAGCCCCGACCGGCGCGGCGGCGGCTACGGCACCACGCAAGGCCTGGCCGCCCCGACCGGGCTCGCCGCCGGCGACGGTGGCCTGTTCCTCGCGCAGTCGGGGGGCGGCTCGGTATGGCAGATCGATCCGGGCACCGGCCACGCCAGCGACTGGCTCGAGGAGGTCGATGGGGTCGGCGTGCGCTTCGCCGAGCCGGTCGGGCTGCTGGCGACCGCCGACGAGTTGCTGGTCGCCGACGCCGGTGCGGGAGCGGTGTTCGCGATCGACCGCGCCCACCTGCGCTTGCGCAAGGTCGCCGCCCACCTGACGCGGCCGGTGGCGCTGGCCGTGGTGGGCGAGGATCTGGTGGTCGCCGATGCCGGGGCGGCGTGTGTCTGGCGCGGCCGTCGCGCTGGCGGCGAACTGCAGCGCTGGCTCGGCGCCGAACACGGCCTCTGCGAACCGGTCGCACTCGCCGTCTGGCAGCAGCGCCTGTGGATCGCCGACGTCGGCGCCGATGCGCTGTGGTCGGTCGACCTCGCCGCCCCCGACGCAGTGCCGGTGCGCGTGACGCTGTCGGGGAGCGACGCGCCGCGCGCGGCGGCTGCGCCGCGGCTGGTGCTCTGCGAACCGATGGCGGCGCTGGAGTTCCGCGACACGATGCTGCGGATCGCGCTGCCGCTGGCGGCGGACGAGACGGTCGACGACGGGGCCCTGTGCCGCGTGCAACTCGGCGACGAAGGTCGCGGCCTGCTCGCCTGTGAGGTCGACCACGCCGGCCAGGCGATCGGCGATCACGTCGACGTGCAGGTGCCGTTCGCGGCGGCCGGGCAGGGGGCCTTGCGGGTGCGGCTCGAGTTCACGGCCCGGGACCGCCGCACCGGGCTGGCCGCCGAACGGCGCGCCGACCTGCTGGCGCCGCTGACGATCGGCCCCGACGGGGCCGCCGAGCTCACCCTGCAGGTGCGGCGACCACCCGGAACGAGCCATCCGGTTGCCGCAACGTGAACGCCGCGCGCCGGCCGACCGCGATCGCGCCGAAGTCGCGCTGGTGCACCAGTTCGGCCGGGTTCTGCGCGGCTGCACGGGCCAGCGTCCAGACGCCGGCGGCGGGCACGTAGGCGAGGAAGTTCCGCGCCGCCATCGCCATCGTCAGCGCCGAGCCGGCGAGGTTGCCTTGGCGATCGCGCACGACGCCGCCCTGGCTGTGCACCGGCATGCCCGACAAGGTGTAGTCGCCGTCCGGCATGCCCGCTGCGGCCACTGCGTCGCTGACCAGCACCGTGCGTTCGGGGCCGAGGATCCGGAACGCGTTGCGCAGCATCGCCGGGTGCACGTGCACGCCGTCGACGATCAGCGGGCAGCGCACGCGCGGCTCGTCGAGCGCATAGCCGGCGAGGCCGACGTGGCGGTGGTGCAGGGCACCCATCACGTTGAACAGGTGGGTGACCGCGGTGGCGCCGCTGGCCACGCATTCGGCGAAGCCGTCGGGCCGGTCGCAGTGGCCGAGCGCGCAGGTCACGCCGGCCTGGGTCAGCGTCGCCACCGCCGCCGGCGCGTCCGGCAGCGCGTTGGCGAGCGTGACGAGCCGCAACGTGCCGCGCGCCGCGGCGAGCAGTTCGGCGAGTCGTTCGGGCGTCGGCGCGACGAAGTGGCGGGCGTCGTGGGCGCCGGGCGCCTGCAGGAACGGCCCTTCGAGGTGCAGGCCGAGCGGCACGGCGCCCGGGCCGCGGTACCCGAGCGTCCACTCGGCGACCGCCGCGACCTGCTGCAGCAGTCGCTCCCAGGGGGCGGTGATCAAGGTCGGCAGGAAGGCCACCGCACCGCCGTCGCGCACCGCCTCGGCGACCGTGGCCAGCGCCGCGGGCGTCGCTTCGTCGACGCTGCGCCCGCCGGCGCCGTTGACCTGCAGGTCGACGAACCCGGGCAGCAGCGTGCCGCGCAGCCGTTCGGCGGTCGGCCCGGCGGCCAGTTGGTCGATGGCGACGATCCGGCCGTCGACGGCCGCGACGCGGGCGCCGTGCCGGATGCCGTCTGGGGTCACCAACGTGTCGACGAGCCACTCGTGGGCGTTCACGCTGGCAGGCTAGCGCCTGGGCCGGGCGGGCGCAGCAGTATTGGCGGCCCAGTACCCCTCGCACCGTTGCGGGCGGGTCGTACCATCGGCGGCGTGCCGAAGTCGTCGTTGCTGTGGCTGCTGCTGACCCTGTGCGGAGCCGTCGCCGGCTGGACCCTCGCCGGGGTCGGCCTGCCATCCGCCGAGCTGGGGCTGCGCACCGAGCCGTTCCGCCTGGTCCGCAAGGCCAGCGACCCGTACCCGCTCGATGCGTCGCGCTGGTTGTTCGAACCGCACCGCTACGGCGACTTCGACCTCAAGGCGACCGTCGAACTCGGCGAGGCGACGACGCTCGACTGGCTGGTGCGGCAGGTCGAACCGCGGATCGTCGGCAGCGCCTTGCAGCCGTTCCACGGGCGCTTCACGGTGCTCCGCCTGTCGACGTCGGCGAGCGGGCCGGCGTGGCTGAGCCGCGAAGACGCGTTGCTCGGCGATCTGGCGCGCGGCCACCGCGTCGCGCCGGGCATGGCGGCGACGGTCTGGATCCAGGCCCGCGGACGCACCCTGCGCGCCAACATCGCCGGCCAGTGGCAGCCGCCGATCGAGGCCGACGACCACTACGGCATGCTGACCTTGCTGGTGCGCGGTGGCAAGGTCGTCGTCCAGGACCTCGTCATCGAGCCGCGCGAGCCCGAACTCGGCTGGTTGCGGCAGCGGTGGCCGTGGGCGGCGTTCGGTGCGGCCCTGGGCCTGCTGGTCGTGGCGCTCGCCAGCCGGCTGGGTGGCAAACGCTTCCCGATCGCCTATGCCGGGCTGGTGCTCGGCGTGGCCGGTCCGTTCCTGGCCGGGCGCTTGCAGGCGCCGCCGCTGGCCCTGGTCGAACACGGCGGCGTCGCCCAATGTCTGGTCGGCTTGGGCCTCGCCGCGTTGTTCGTGGCCTTGCCCGGCAGCAAGAACCTGGTGCTGTTGCTCGGCAAACTGCTGCTCTGCTTTGGCGGCGCGGTGGTGCTGCTGACGCACGGCTCCCTGGCGATCGAACAGCCGCGGGTGGTGCCGGCGAGCCAACAGGACGAACTCGACGCGCTGTTCGGGCCCGCCGCCGGCAACTCGCTCGCCGAAGCGCTCGGCCAGCGGGTCCGCGGGCCGCTGCGCGTGCACACGCGGGCCGGCCCCGAACCGGCGGTGTTCCTGCTCGGTGGCCAGCTGCTGTACGGCAGTCGGCGCGCGGAAGAACCCGAGAGCCTCGAGCCGTACCTGATGGGGGCGCTGCAGCGCGAACTCGGCGAGCGTTGGGTCGCGCCGACCCTGCCGACCGCCGATGGCCACAGCCAGCAGCAGTGGGCGCTGTTCGAACGTTTCTACGCCGGCTACGCGCCGCGCGCCTTGGTGTTCGGCGTGCCGAGCGACGAAGCCGCGGTGGAACCACGCACCGGCGTGCCGCGTTCGTCGCCGCAGCGGTTGCGCGACACGCTGGGCGCGGCGCGGCGGCACGCCGCGGCGAACGGCACGGCGCTGGTGCTGTTTGCGCTGTCCGACCTGCCGGCCGAGCTGCGGGCCGTGCTCGACGAAACCGCGCGCGAGGGTGTGCCGTTCGTGCAGGTCGCCCCCGGCGAGCTGCCGTCGACGGTGGCCGACCAGTTGGCGGCGGCGCTGACGCCGCTGCTGAAGCGATGAACCCCGCCGAACTGGACCTGCTGGCCGAACGGGCCCGCGCCGGCCGTCTCGGCGATGCCGCCGCGCGGCTGCGCGCCGCCGAACAGCTGCTCGGCAGCGACGACCGCGAGCACGTCGCGTTGGCGCAGGGCCTGGCACTGGCCCTGTTGGCGCAGCAGTCCGCGGCCCGGCTGCTGGCCGCGCGCGCGTTCGATCGCTTGCGCCTGTTGGCCGGCCAACCGCAGAAGTACGGGACCGCCACGCACCTGGTCGACGGGCAGCCGCAGTTGTGGCCGGTCGATCCAGGCACCACCGACAGCGAACGGGCGAAGTGGGGCGTGCCGGCCCTCGCCGAGCTGCAGCGGCACTGTCGCGGCGGCGACGGCGACGGCGGACCGCCGTCCGTCTGAGGGCTGGCGCGGGTCGGCGGTTGCTCGTCGAGTTCCCACGGCCATCCGTCGCGCGCGGCTACGTTCGCGTCGTCTCGCGCGGTACCGTGACCGTGTGCACATCCTCGCCATCGACATCGGCGGTTCCGGCCTCAAGGCCGCGGTGGTCGACGCCCACGGCCAACTGCTCAGCGACCGCAAGAAGGTCGACACGCCGGTCGGCGAACCGCCAGCGGCGATCGTCGCGCAGCTCGAGGCACTGGTCGCCGACCTGCCGGCCTACCGCCGCGTCGCGGTCGGCTTCCCCGGCATGGTCCGCGACGGCATCGTGCGCACCGCGCCGAACCTGCGCCACGACGGCTGGCGCGGCTATCCGCTGGCCGACGCGTTGGGCGAAGCGCTTGGCAAACCGGTGCGCGTCGCCAACGACGCCGACGTGCAGGGCCTCGCGGTGATCGCCGGCAAGGGCCTCGAGATGGTGGTCACGCTCGGCACCGGCTTCGGCACGGCGCTGTACGAAAACGGTCGCCTGTGTCCGCATCTGGAGATCTCGCAGCAGCCGTTCCGCAAAGGCGAGACCTACGACCAGCAGGTCGGCAACGACGCGCGCAAGGCGATCGGCAACGGCAAATGGGAACGGCGGGTCTGGGCGGCGATCGCCAACCTGCGCGTCTTGGTCGAGTTCGACCATCTCTACCTCGGCGGCGGCAATGCGCAGCGGTTGCAGCAGCCGCTGCCCGCCGACGTCACCGTCGTCGACAACCGGGCCGGTTTGTCGGGTGGCGCGTTCCTGTGGCGCGACGCCGCCGGCGAGTCGGCTTGAACCGCGCCGCGCGGCGTGGACGATGCACTGCGACAACCCGGCCCAGCGTCACCGCACTGGCCCGTGCGCCAGCCCCGAACCCACCGTGAATCCCGGCCTGATCCCCGCCCTGCTCGGCACCGGCCTCCTGCTCGCCTACGGGCTCTGGCAGATGGAACGCATGGTGCGGCGCCGCCGCGAACTCGACCCCGGCTCGGGTTGAGGCCGCAGTGCGCTGGCCCGTGCGGCCCGCCCTGACTGCACTCCCGACGCGCCGGTGCCGTTCGGCCCGGAGCGCGCCTGGCTGGCGCTGCCGGCCAGCGAACCGGCGCGCGTCGCCGAACGGCTGCGCCTGCGCACCGTGCTGCCCGCCAACTGGCTGGCCGGGCTCGCCGAGACCGACACCGCGGGCGTGTTCGTGTCGCCAGCCGTGCGCGGCACCACGTGGGTGGTCGGCGCCGACCTGCGGCCAGGGGTGGTGCTCGGCATCGAAGCGCTCGCCGAACTGGTGACCACTCTCAGCCGTGACCACGGCCGGGCGGTCTGGTGTGTCGGCGACGACCGCACCGACACGCACGGCTGGCTGCTGGCCGAACGCGGCGAACTGCAGCGCGGCTACCTGTACGACGGCGAGCGCGGCCACGTGTTCTGGCACGGCGAGCTGACCGCGGCCGAAGTGGAACTCGGCTGCTTCGTCGACGACCCGCGCGATCGTTCCGACGACGACGACAAGTGGTGGCCGGACGCGCGCGTGGTGCTGGCTCTCGCCGAACGCTTCGGCGCCGACCCGCGCGGCCTGGTCGGGGCGGCTGCCGGTGGGGTGGGGGTGGTTGGGCGGTTGTGACGTGGCGGGCGGTGGGCCCCGGGGCCGCGTTCCACTCCCCCCCCGGGGGCAAGGGTCGGGATCGTCCGGTTCGATGCCTGGGCCGGCCCTGGGAAGCAGGCGCACAGGCCCATGTGCCTCTGGATCGCAGCAACTTCTGCCTGCTCCCGGTACGATCACGACCATGGTGCGTCGTGACGCGACAGACGAACGAGACCCGCGAGGGCCCAGTCCGGCT
>DAIMFJ010000322.1:0-6069 GCA_036724695.1 Planctomycetota bacterium | reverse complement strand
ATTGTCGTAGCCGACGCGCTTGCCGAGCGCGATCGCCGCTTCGCCCATGCGCCGACGCAAGTCCTCGTCGACCACCGCCGACGGCGCTTCTTCGAGCACCTTCTGGTGGCGGCGCTGCACCGAACATTCGCGCTCGTGCAACGACACGACGTTGCCGTGCTGGTCGCCGAACATCTGGATCTCGATGTGCCGGGCCGGGAACACCGCGCGCTCGACGATCATGCGGTCGTCGCCGAACGACGCCTTCGCCTCGCGCCGGCCGGCGGCGATCGCATCGGCGAGGTCGCGTGCGTCGGTGACCAGGCGCATGCCGCGCCCACCGCCGCCGGCACTCGCCTTGACCATCACCGGCAGACCGATCTGTTTGGCGAACTCGATCAGGCCAGCGTCGCCGGGGTCCTGCTCCATGCCAGGGATCACCGGCACGCCCGCGGCGATCGCCTCCTCGCGGGCGGCCTTCTTGCCGCCGAGGCGCTCCATCGCCTCGGGGTTCGGCCCGATGAACACCAGACCGGCCGCCCGCACCGCGCGCACGAACGCGGCGTTCTCGCTGAGGAACCCATACCCCGGGTGGATCGCATCGGCGCCGCAGCGTTTGGCCGCAGCGAGGATCTTGCCGACGTCGAGGTAGCTCTCGGCGGCGGTGTTGCCACCGAGCGCGATCGCGTGGTCGGCGGCCAACACGTGCGCCGCGCCGGCGTCGACGTCACTGTGCACGGCGATCGATTCGATGCCGAGTTCGCGCAGGCCGCGCGCGACGCGCACGGCGATCTCGCCGCGGTTGGCGATCAGGACGCGTCGGAAGGGTGGATTCTTGGCCATCGGCAGGGCGCAGACGATAGCCGGCCCGGCGGCGACAGGGAACGCCTCTCACTCGTGTTCGAGCCGGCGTACCGCAACTCCCGACCGCACCGAGGCGAGCGCCGCGACCTCGGCCCAGAACGGCTCGGAACGCGTCGCCGACTTGCCCAGGCGCAGCCCCGAACCGTCGCGAAACACCAGGCTCAGGTGGGGCCGTTCGACGACCTTGCCGGTCATCGCGGTGAAGGTCGCGACCAGCCGGATGTCCGCCACGTCCGCCCACGGCTGGGTGGTGTCGGCCTGCCACGGCCAATCGCGCCACTGCACACCTTCGACGACGAACGTGGTGTGCTCGTTGCGCATGCCGAGGTGGAGCAGGATCGCCAACGAGCCGACGACCACGCTGACCCACCGCAAGGCCGGTCGCAGGTCGATCCCAGCTGCGAACTGGCGAGCCGACGAACGGCTCAGGATGTGCAGCAACGGCCCCGGCGCGACGAGCCGCTCGGCCAAGGGCACGACGGTGAGCCCACCGACGGCGAGCAGCAGGAAGAACGGTCCGAGCAAGCGCCCCGCCGGATGGTCGTACAGCGACTGGCGCCACAGGACCCCCTCCCCTGCCAACGGCGGCGTCGCCCAGAGGGCCGCACCCACGACCGCGCCGATGCCGCAGGCCAGCCAGTTGGCCAGGTAGTAGCGACGGCGATCGGCGCGGGTGTCGGCCTGGTCGGGATCGGGGTCAGGCAGACGAGGGTAGCTGCCCCGCCGGGCCAGCATGCGCAAGCAGGCACCGATCGCTGTCAGGCAGGCCACCGTGGCGAGGCCGGTCAGGATCTGCACGACGAGATCGGTCACCGGCGGATCGGAACCGTGCCAGCACCGCGATTCCAGTCGGTGCCCGCCGCCGCTCGTCCTACAACTCGCCGCCCGACCCTGCCGCCGCACCCCCACCCACCCCGTGACCTCGACCCGCGACGACCCTCCCCAACTCGAGCCCGAGATCGAGTTCCTCGGCCGGCTGGCGCGCGGCTTCCTGCAGGTCCTGCGCGGCGCGTTCGCAGTGGCCGGATTGGTCGCGGTCGGGGTGGTCGTCTGGCGCACGATCGACACCAGCCCGCCGCCGGATCTGATCTTCCCTCCCGGCGTCGCCTACGAACCGCCGCCGCCGTTCGAGCGGTTCGCGCCAAACGCCGTCTGGCTGACCGCCGGACTGCCGCTGCTGCTGCCGGTCGCCTGGACGTTCGGCCGCCGCTGGTGGCTGCTGCTGCTCGGCGCGGCACTGCTGTGGACGCTGCCGATGCTGGCCGCCAGCGACCACCGCTGGGGTTGGCTGCTGCGCCTCGTCGGGACGTTCTGCGGCGTCGCGACGATGGCGGTCTGGCGGACTCTGGCAAGCCTGACCAAGGCCAGCTGATTGCTCGGCAACCCTGGGCAGCGTAGCTGCCAACAGCCAGTTGAAGAACGCATACTTCCTGCTCACGCGGACTCTGGATCGGCCTCTCCATCGGTCGAACTGGGTCGAATATTCAAGCTCGACTCCGTGCTTGTTCCTTGCTCTCTCTCGTAGCCCGATCCACAGAACTCGGCGGCGGTACTGCTCTTCAACAGCCCGCGATGGTCAAGGCGTGGGGCCCAGAACTAGGCGAAGACCCCATCCTATGCCAGTGCTGGTTGGCGCGACCCGCCCGCGGACAGCGGATCTACACAGGTAATCATTATCACTCCAGCTGCCTCCACGAATAACAACATCCGACCCCACGCTATTGTATGGATTGATTACCGATACAGCCGAGTAGGATTGATATTTATCCAAGCACCATTCCCATACGTTGCCATGCATATCGTGGAGACCCCACGGATTCGGCGGGTAAGCCCCTACAGGCGACGGTCCGCTGCGCCCGAAGTGGGCTTGGCTTGCCAGCAAGCCACCACCAGTACTCCATTCAGTGCTCGTTCCAGCGCGACAACAGTATTCCCACTCAGCCTCTGTTGGCAGCCGGTAATAGTAGCCGGGAGGCACGCGCCCGGCAGCCAGCTCGACCACATTGACCGCCTGACAGTAACTAGCTGCAACCGACCAGTCGAGATTCTCTACGGGCAAAGCCTGCCAATTAGGCAAGAACCGATGAAAAGACGGATTGAAGCCCAGGGCAGACGCAAACTCCCCCTGGCTAACCTCATATTTTCCGATCCAGAAAGGGTATGATATAGCAACTTGGTGCGTGGGCATCTCATTACCATTACCCGCCACCGATCCCATCACGAACGAGCCCGGGTTTATGCGCACCATGTTAAGAGCAGGATTGGGATTAATGGTCGACACATTTATCATCCCATTGATCGTCGACGATGCAGACCCAGTAACGTTGGTGACGGTCAGCCGAACCGAGTAGGATCCAGCAAACACGTAGGAGTGGACAGGGTTCTGCAGCGTTGAGTCGACGAGCCCATCGCCATCAAAGTCCCATTCCCAAGCATACGGGAGGTTGGAGGATCCATCTTGAAACTGGACATTGAGCGGCGCCAAACCTGACGTCGGACTTGCGGAGAATGCAGCATTTGGGGGCAGCAGGCGCGGACTTCCGATGCGCGCCTCAACCCCGTTCGAGACACTAGCCCACCGACCATTGCTGTTGTCGTAAACCAACGCTTGCAAATACAGGGAACTCCCAAGCAGCGTAGGCCAATTGGGCAATCCAACCGTCAACGAGGTGCCCACATTTAGTGTCATTGGCGGCAGCGGGGCACTCCACGCAGCACCCGTCCACGACTGACAGCCAGGCAGACCAACCATACCCAAGCCTACCGGGATAGGGAGCCCGCCGAAGGAATCGCGCTGAAAATCAACGACACCAAACGCAATGTTGAAGATCGTCGTGGGGACATTAGTCAAGTTACACACCAAGGAGGAGCCAATCCTCGGCTCGCTACCAGATCTAACGGCAAGATTGGGGACTCCAGCAACTCCGGCACAGCCTTGTCCGTAGCTCCCCCACCTTGGTGGTACCGGGATTGTCAAACCCCACAACTCGGCATCGGAGGCGGCACCGCAACCACCCGCTAGCAAGCGCAACTCTCCCGCCGAGTCATCAAACCACATCGCGTGAAGAGATCGGGACGACGGAGATCCTAGACTGGCAACGTGCTCCGTCCACCGCACACCATCCCAGGACCAACAATCGTCAAGACACGCGCCAGACGTCTCTCCTCCGAAGACAACAACCCTCTCGCTGCGAGGGTCGTACGCCATGGAATGACCACTTCGCGGCGCCGGAGCCCCCACGCCGCCCATTGACTGTTGCCATGCAGAACCATCCCAATCCCAAATGTCACCCAAGTCGCCCGTTCCGTCACGCCCACCAAACAGCACCAGGCAACCGCGGGCGCCATCCCAAGTCATACTGGAGTACGCCCTCGCAGAAGGCGCTACTCCTGGTGACAGCTGACTCCAGGCACTCCCGCTCCATACCCAGAAATCACCAAGAGCTACGCCATTCGCCCCGACACCTCCAAAAAGCAACACCCTACCTGCCGATCGATCGAAAGCCATGCAGTGGCCAGCTCTTGGGGCGGGCCCAGCGCCGGATGACGCGAGCAGCCACTGACCGTTGCCCCAGACCCACGTGTCGGAGAGCGCCAACCCCACAGGGTTGAGCCCTCCGAACAAGACACCCTCTCCGCGCATGTCGTCGAACGCTAGACCCGCACTGCTTCGAGGTACGGGCGCAAATAGAGGATACTGAACACTCCAATTTCCGCCTTGCAGGAGGTACGTGTTCGTCTGCGGCCCGAACGTTCCGACGCCGCCGAAGACAAGAGCTCCTCCGCCCGGGATCGAGGCAACCGCTGCACCGCGGAATCCCTGCGGGCCACCGGATGTAGTCAGCAGGGTAGCAGTCAGGATGTCGCGCTGCCCATTAGCCTGTGCCGCAACACGACAAGTAGGCAGCAGAAATGCAGACAACGCGACCGCCGAAAGCAAGTAATTGCCCATGGAGTTCCTCAACGCGCTATGGTGAGCTAAGACCTCGAATCTTCGGGGGCGACAGTATACCCAACGAAGCCAAGTAGAAGCAAGCCTGGGCCACAGGCAGCAATTACGCTCGCCCGATATAGCATTCACGGATCCCGCGGTGCGCCGAGCCGCATCTGCGCCGTCTCGCGCTGCCGCAGCAGGAACCGCACCCGGCGCGCCGGGTCGACCGCGGGCGCACACGGCACCGGCCGCGGGGCGGCCATCGCCCGCGCATAGACGTCGTCGAGGGCCTGCGCGTGCCGTTCGAGGTCGAAGTCGACGGCCCGCACCTCTGCTCGCAGCTTGCCCCACAGTTCTGGCTCCGCGACGAAACGCAGCAACGCGGCGGCCAGGTCCGCCGCATCGCCAGCACGCGTGCGCAGACCGGCGGCACCACATCGCTCGGCCAGGGCCCCCAGGTCGCTCGTCACGCACGGCAGGCCGAGTTCGAAGCACTCGTCGAGCACCAACCCGTACGTCTCCAGGCACGTGCTCGGGAACACGCCGACGTGCGGCGCCACGGCGCGCAGCGCCGCCGCGTCGAAGGCGCCGTGGAACGTCACCGGCAGCCCGGTCGCCAGCTGCTGCAGTTCGGCTGCGAATGCGGGCGATTCGGCTTCGCCGAGCAGGTGCAGTTCGGCCGCGCCCGGTCGCTGCGCGTGCAGGCGCGCGAACGCCTGCAGCAGCACGTCGACACCCTTGTGCCGGCCCATGCCTCCCCAGAACGCCAAGCGCAGCCGTTCGCCGGCCGCGGGCGCCGGCAACGGCCCTTGCCCTGGCCAGCGCGGCCGATACCCGAGTGGCAGCACCTCGTACCGCGAACGCGGCAGCCCGGTCGTCTCGGCGAGTAGGTCGGCGGTCGAACCGACCGCCACCAGCACCGCGCGCGCCAGCGACAGTTCGGCGCGGTAGTGGTCGGCGAACAGTTCGACGCCTTCGCCGAGTTCGT
Source organism: Planctomycetota bacterium (assembly GCA_036724695.1). Lineage (GTDB taxonomy): Bacteria > Planctomycetota > UBA1135 > UBA1135 > UBA2386 > JACKIC01. The sequence goes on along the minus strand of DAIMFJ010000322.1, from coordinate 304 downwards.
CGACCGGCTCGTACCCGTAGCGCGGCACACAACCCGCACAGCTCGCCGCCCCGATCGGCCGCCGGCAGGCATTGCTGTCGGCCCGCCGCCGGAACGCGCGCGGACAGCTCGTGTAGTAGTCGTGCAGCGTCACCACCGCCGGGATGCCGAGCCGGTCGGCGACCTCGACCAGGTTGCTGGTCAGCCGGACCCAATGGTGCACGTGCAGCAGCCGCGGCCGCCACTGCAGGAGCAGTTCGCCGATCCGTTCCTCGACCTCGGGGTGCCAGGCCTTGGCGTGCAGGGCGAAGTACTGGTCGCTGCG
>DAIMFJ010000321.1:0-6090 GCA_036724695.1 Planctomycetota bacterium | reverse complement strand
CATGTCGCTGCCATGCCCGCTGCGTGCCAACCTGCCCCGATCCCCCGCTGGTGGGTCTTGGTGGGACTACCGGCCACGATCTGGCTGTTGCTGGCCTTTCTCGACCAGCCGGTGGACCCAGCCAACCGGGCCCTGAAGGCCCTCGGCACGCCAGAAGCTGCTGCCAGGGAGCAGTTGGCCGGCGTCGTGCCGAGTGAACAGGTGGTGCTCCTGGCCTACTGCGAACGGGGCGAACAGCCGATCCTGCCCACCGACGCGCAGCAACTCGCGACCGACACCAGGGCGTTGCGTCAGCTGTCGGGGGTCCTGACGGTCGATGCGTTGCCGGCTCCGCAGCCGAATCTGCGCCTGTACACGGTGCAGCTCGATCCGCGCGAAGGACTGGCCGAACGGGCCCACGCCGTCGTCGCCACGGCCGTCGCGGCCTGCCCACCCTCGCTGCGTTGCCTCGCGACCGGCCTGCCCCTGCTCGAAGCCCGCCTCGCCGAGATGGTCGCCGGCGAACGGCAGCGCCTCGTACCGGCCCTGGTCCTGGTGCTGTTCGCGGCCGCGTGGCTGGTCCATCGCCGGGTCGGCGTGGCGGTGGCCACGATCCTGCCGGCCTTGCTGGCGATCGTCTGGACCGGCGGCATCGTCGCCGCTCTCGGGCACACCCTCGATCCGATCGCCGCGCTGCTGGAACCGGTCCTGTTGACCATCGGCGTGGCGACCGCAGTGCACTACGTGGCCGCGTGGCGTTCCGCGTGCCGCGACGGCTTGTCGGCTCCGCATGCAGCAGCCCAGGCCCGGCGCAAGGTGCTGTTCCCCGCCCTGTTGGCCACTGCGACCACGATGCTCGGTCTGCTGGCGTTCGTCGGCAACACCGTCCCAGCCGTGGCGGATTTCGGGGTTCGCGCGGCGTTGGGGCTTGGCCTCTTGCACGTGGCGGTCTTCACGGTCCTGCCGGCGTGGCTGGCTGCGGGGGCACGGCGTTGGCTTCGACGCGGTCGGCGCCGTGGTCGGCGTTGCTGCACGACACGAAACCGCACTCGTGCTTGTCGTTGCCGAAGTGCAGGTAGCGGCCGGTCTTCGCGTCGACGTAGTGACGACCGATCGAACCGGTGCCGTCGCGGGCGACGTTGCTGATCGGCACTTCCCAGGCGAGGTGCACCGTGGCCAGGTCCTGGGCTTCGCTGTCGCCCCAGATCACCAGCCGGGTCACCTGGTTGCGGACCGGCTGCGGGGCGCCGGTCGGCGTGCCGGCGCGCTGCCAGGCGATCGCCGTCGCGACCTGTTCGTCGATCTGCGGCGTGATGTCGAAGTCGGCCGGCACCGGGAAGGCGCGGCTGCCGAGCATCGAGACGACGCCCTTCATGTGGATGCGCACGTCGGCGCGCCCTTCGATCACCTGCAGGCCGCGGAAGTACTGGTCGAACGTGAACGACCAGGTGCGACCCAGCCGCGAGCCGATGATCTCGCGGAACTCGGAGGTGCCCAGGCCGAGCAGGCCGCGGTGGGACTCCAGGGTCGCCAGGGCGTGGCGGCGGGCTTCGACCAGCGAGTTCTCGCGCCAGTCGGCGATCGGCATGCCGGTGCCGTAGATCGCGCTCGGGGTGATCGTCGCCGGGTGCCACTGGGCGACCCAATGGCCACCCCTGGCTTGTTCGGCGGCGAGGAATTCCTGGAAGGCCGACTTGGCGCGGAACACGCCGGCGGTCGGATCCTGGGCAAACGAGAACGCAGCGAGGCCCAGACTCGCGAGGACGGTCAGTCGCATGTGGGGGTGCCTTTGGGGCGGGCGGGAGAGGCCGTGGGGCGACGGCTGGGGTAGGGGGGGCTTTTGGGGGGGGCGGTTTTGGCCGGGGGGCGACGGCGTGGGTACGGGGGTTTCCCGTAGCCCCCATTGTCTTAAGCGTACGCCAAGGGGACGGCAACGGCCGGGATCTTCTGCTGCCCACGACTCGCCGCAGAAGTTACTCCGTTGGTATGCCGTCAGCCGTAAGGCCCCACGCCGGCGGTACTTCCAGATCGGCGTCCAGCCCCAGCCCGGCCATCGCGGCCCGGAAGCCCGGTGGTATCGGGGCAAGCACCGACTGGTTCGTGCCGTGGCGGTCCCGGAACCCCAGGGCCTGGGCATGCAGCAGGTGGTGGGGGTGGCCGACGCGGGCGGTCCACGGCTCGGCGCCGTCCTGCCAGCTCGCCAGATCGGCGAGGTAGTCGTCGTCGCGCCGGCCGTACACCTTGTCGCCGAGCAGGGGGTGGCCGAGCAGTTCCAGGTGGCAGCGGATCTGGTGGGTGCGGCCGGTGCGCGGCTCGGCGCGCAGCAGGCTGGCGGCAGGCGTCGCGGCCAGCACCGTGAAGCGCGTGCAGGCAGCCTTGCCTTGGCCGGCAAGCGCGCCGGCGACCCGGCGGCTGCGCACGGCGCTGCCGATGGCACGGCCGATCGGCGCGTCGACGACGAATTGCGGCTGGGCCGGGCAGCCGGCGACCAGCGCCAGGTAGGCCTTCGCCACCGCACCGGTCGCGAACTGCGGCTGCAGTGCGGCGGCCGCCGCGGCGGAGCGGGCCAGCAGCAGAGCACCGCTGGTGTCGCGGTCGAGGCGATGCAGCGCGTGCAGCTGCGCGTCGCCAAGGCGGGTCGCGAGGGTGCGCACGAACGTGCGGCCGGCATGCTGGCTGGCCAGGTCGACGACCGCACCGGCCGGTTTGGCGACCACCACGCAGTCGTCGTCCAGGTGGAGGATCGGCACGTCGAGCTCGCCATCCGCGGCGGCCGCGCAGGCGATGCGGTCGCCGGTGGCGACGCGATGCTCGGCCGGCACCAGCTTGCCGTTGCAGGTCACGCGGCCGACCGCAATCGCCATCGACCACGTCGCGGCGTCGCCGTAGGGGAACCGGGCCACCAGCCAGTGCAACAACGTGCGCCCGTCGTCGGCGGGCCCGACGCAGGCCGAGAGCAGGGTAGAATGGGGCATCGGAGTGGGCTTGTTGCCAGCGGTTCCGCGCTGGATAGTACCTCCCCCTGACCGGCCCGAATCGGGCCTGTAGACCCCATTTCCCACGGTTTCCCTATGCGCAGCATCTTTGCCTCGGCCCTGCTCGCGACCGCCATGGTCGCGCAGTCGCCCGTCACCTCGGGTGTGCAACCCGGCACGACGAACTTCGTCGGCGGCCTGGTCGTCACCAACACCAACCCACCGCCGGTCACGCAGTTGTTCGACGTGACGATCAGCGATCCGGCCGGTCTGACGATCACCCGGTTCGACTGCAACACGAACGTCAGTGCGGGCACGACCGGCACGCTCGGGGTCTGGATCACCGCCCCGAACGTGACGCACGTCGGCAACCAGCAGAACGCCGCGGTGTGGACGCAGGTCTCGACCCAGACCGTCACGCACGCCGGTGGCCGCGTGCAGTTCCTGCTGCCGACGCCGTTCTACCTGGCGCCGGGCACCTACGGCATGGCGCTGCACTACGTCGGTGCGAACCCGGTGTACACGAACCCGGCCACGCCAGCCCCGGCACTGCCGCCGACCTACAGCACGACCGAGGCGACGCTGAACATGACCAATGCGCGCGTGCGCGCGTCGGACCCGATCGACCCGTTCGGCGGCACCGCGGCCGGTTTCACGCCGCGCCATCCGAACATCGCGATGTACTACACGGTCGGCGCGGTCACCGTCGACTTCACGGCCACCCCGACGCGCGGCGCGTCGCCGCTGGCGGTGCAGTTCTCGGCGGTCGCCAACTCGGGCAACCCGGGCGGCATCCTGGCCTACGCGTGGGACTTCGACGGCGACCAGGTCATCGACTCGACCGCCCAGAACCCGGCCCACGTCTACACGCAGTGCGGCAACTACACGGTGTCGCTGACCGTCGTCGACAGCCTCGGCGCGGCGTCCGCGACGAAGACCTACTTCATCCAGACCGACATCGTCGTGCCGGGCTTCACGAACGCCTTGATCGGCCCGGGCGTCGTGCAGTTCACCGACACCAGCTCGCCGACGCCGACCGCGTGGGCGTGGGACCTCGACGGCGACAGCCTCGTCGACTCGACGGCACAGAACCCGCTGTTCGTGTACGGCAGCAACTGCGGTGAGGTCACCGTCACGCTGACGACGACGCTGGCCTGCCAGCCGTCGGTCGTGCTGACCAAGCGCATCGCGATCGCGTCGTCGCAGGAGACCACGTTCGCCGGCGGCCTGATCACCGCGACCGGTGCCCCTGGCGCCACCAACTTCGTCGACGTCGACGTCGCCAACCCGCAGGGCGTCAGCGTCTGCGGCATGCACGTGCACAGCTCGGTCGCCGCGAACTCGCCGGTGACCGTCAACGTCTACCAGAAGCTCGGCACCTACGTCGGGGCGACTGGCAGCGCCGATCCGTGGCGCCTGGTCGGCACCGCGACGGTGCCGTCGGCCGGTGGTGGCCAGCGCACGTTCCTGTCGTTCGCGCCGCCGATCTACCTGGCGCCGGGCGTCAGCGGGCTGGCGATCGAGCAGCTCGGCGCGTCGCCGCTGTACACCAACATGGGTGGCACGCAGGTGTTCGCGAACGCCGACCTGTCGATCACGGCCGGCGCCACGCAGGCGCTGCCGACCTTCGACCCGGTGTCGACGCTGTTCACGCCGCGCATCTGGAACGGGGCGTTGCACTACTCGACCAGCAGCACCAACGGCGCGGCCGGCTACGGCTTCGTCGGCGAAGGCTGCGCTGGCACGCTCGGCGTGCCCGGCAACCGGGCGACCAGCCAGCCGCTGCTCGGCACCACGGCGACCTTCGAGATCGACCGCCTGCCGCTCAGTGTCGGCTTCTTCCTGATCGGCTTCAGCCGCACCCAGGGCCCGCTCGGCGCCCTGCCGACCAGCATGGCTCCGTTCGGCGCGCCGGGCTGCTTCGCGCGCGTCTCGCCGGACGCCAACAACGTCGTGATCGGGGCCGGCAACGTCGCCACCGTGAACTTCACGGTGCCGAACGCGCCGGCGTTCGTCGGTCTGCAGCTGTTCACGCAGGCCCTGTCGCTCGACTCGGCCGCCAACGCGCTCGGCGCGGTGTTCAGCGACGCGGCCGCGCTGGTGATCGGCCAGTGAGCCGCTGAACCGGTGAACGGGGGAACGCGCTGCAGCGAGCCCGGGGCCGCGGTATCGTCCGCGGCGCATGGTCAGGCTCGCTGCCGCGTTCGTCCCGCTGCTCGCCTTCGGTACCGGGCTGCTGGCCCAGGTGCCTGATCCGGCCCCGCGGCCGCAGCCCGAGCTGCTGCCCGGGGCCAACCTCGACCCGGCGATCCCGAGCCCGCAGCAGGTGCTCGGCTACGCGCCCGGAGCCGAACTCACCGACTCGGCCGGCGTGCGCCAGTACCTGCGCGCCGTCGCGGCGGCCTCACCCCGCGTCGCCGTCGTCGACTACGGGCGCAGCTGGGAAGGGCGGGCGCTGCAGTACGCGATCGTCGGCAGTGCGGCGAACCTGGCGCGCTTGCCCGACATCCAAGCCGGCTTGCAGCGGCTCGCCGACCCGCGTGGTCTGGATGCGGCGCAGGAGGCCGCACTGCGCGCCAGCCTGCCGGCCGTCGCGTGGTTGGCCCACACCGTGCACGGCGACGAACCGTCGGGCGTCGACTCGGCGCTGCACCTGATCCACCACCTGGCGGCCTCGCCCGACGACGCGCGCGCCCATCCGACCCTGCGCGCGATCCTCGCGCACTGCCTCGTGATCGTCGATCCGCTGCAGAACCCCGATGGCCTCGACCGGTTCGTCGCCGGCACGCGCGCGGCGCGCGGCCGCTGGCCCGATGCCACGCCGCTCGGCGCCGAACACAGCCAGCCGTGGCCCGGCGGGCGTGTCAACGCGGCACTGTTCGACATGAACCGCGACTGGTTCGCGCTGACCCAGCCGGAGACGCAGGCGCGGATCGCCGCGTTCCTGCGCTGGTGGCCGCAGGTCTACGTCGACCTGCACGAGATGGGCGGCAATTCGACGTACTACTTCGCGCCGCCGGCCGAACCGGTGCACGGCGAGATCGGGGCGGGGCAACGGGCCTGGCTGGCCCGCTACGGGCGCAACAACGCGCGCTGGTTCGACCGGCACGGTTTTGCGTACTTCACGCGCGAGGCG
>DAIMFJ010000320.1:4845-6121 GCA_036724695.1 Planctomycetota bacterium | reverse complement strand
CGTCGTGGTGCCGACCGGGTTGCTGGCCGGATAGGTGGTCTGGTTGGTCTGCGTGACGCAGACGCCACCGGCGACGTCGGCGACGAGTTCCATGCGGATGTTGACCCGGCCGCCGGCGTTGCCCGCCGGGTACGTCGCCGGGCCCGTCGGCACGCCGAGCGGGGTCGGCATGTAGCACGAGTACTGGCCGCTGTTCGGCGCGGACGCCAGCGCGAGGCCCGCCAGGTCGGTGGTCGCGGTGACCGTCGACGTCTGCGAGCGGTCGTAGGCGGCATGCACCGAGATGCCGTCGGTCGGCCAGGTCGCGCCGGTCGGCACCGACAGGCCGATGCCGAACCACTTGTCGCCCTTGGGCACCGCGGTGACGGTGGTCGGCAGCGTCACGGTGACGACCCAGGCCACCGGTGTGGTGGCAGTCGACGCCGGCATCGCGACCATGCCGGTGCGGAACCACGGCGTGGCCGCATCCGGGAAGTCGGGCGCCAGCGGGTCTTCGTTGTAGCCGGCGATCGAGTACATCTCCGGCGTGTTGCCGATCTGGTCCTGGATCACGAACCGCATCGCCTTCACCAGGTAGTTCGAGCCGGTCGGGTCGGCGGGATCGAGCAGGAAGTCCTGGTAGTCCCGCGTGTCGTAGTGCAGCAACACATCGGCCTCGATGTTGTTGGCGCCGACGCGGGTCGTGTACGACGTGGTCCAGCCGCGCGTGAACCCAAGGTCGTTGTTGACCTGCGCGACCAGCGAACCGGTGACCAGGACGGTGAGAGAGGTGCAGAGCAGCGTCTTCATCAAAGACTCCGAGAGGGTGGGAACAAGAACCGACTGAGTCGGCAAGAGTACCGTGGTCGGGAGGTTTTGGGTGCTGCCGACACCGGCGGCCAGGCACCAAGATTGTGCCGCCGACCACGGTCGACCGAAATGCGCAATCCCCGGGGGTGCGACTTGCATCGCCGCCGGCGTTGGGTTCGCATCCGTCGGCAGTGACACCCAGAATCGGTGGAGTTCCGTATGGTGTCGGCGCGCCGCTGGTCGCTGGTCTCGCCGGTCGCAGCGACGTGGACCTGGTCAAGGCCCCGCCGACCCAGCTGATCGAACGGCTGCGGCGCGGGGATCTCGACACGGCGTTGGTGTCGTCCGTGGAAGCGATCCGCGCGCCCGGGTACACGGTGTTCGCGCCCTACGGCATCGCCTGCAAGCGCGAGATCCGGTCGGTGCGGGCGTTCGCGCGGCGCGACCGGCCGGTGCGCAGGGTGGCGCTCGACGACAGTTCGGCGAC
>DAIMFJ010000320.1:0-4835 GCA_036724695.1 Planctomycetota bacterium | reverse complement strand
CCCACGGGCCGCCCGCACCGCCCCGCCCCTCGAGTTCACGACGGTCGGTCCGACCATCGCGCCCTCGGCCCTGCCCCACGACCTCGTGCTGATGATCGGCGACCATGGTCTCGCCGCCGACCCTGGCGAACTCGAAGCGTGGGACCTCGGCGCCGAATGGGTGCGCTGGACGGGGCTGCCGTTCGTGTTCGCGGTCTGGTTGGTCCGGCCTGGATTCGATGCGACCGAAGTGGCTCCCGCACTGCGAGCCGCCCGGGAGCACGGCCGACATCTGGGGCCAGTCGACGGCACCCATGGCGCGGCCCACTACGACCTGGACGCCGGCGACCAGGCTGGGCTGCGGCAGTTCTGGGCGGCCTGCCGGGCCGCCGGAATGGCTACCGAAGGTGACCCGCAGCTCCTCGACTGTTGACAGTTGACCTCGAGGTCGACATTCCCAAGCACAGATGGAATAGCCAGTTACAACGCGGAGTGCGCATTCGGTACCGGGTGAGGTATGCGCAGGGGTGACTCCGGTCTGGACGAATGCCCCCTGCGCTGGCTAAGAAGGTCGGCGCTGTGGCGCACCGGTCGCGCCGTGGCAGTACCCGCGGAGGGGCATCCGATGAGCAACCACGAAGGCGGCCAGGGTCAGCTGTTCGCCGGCAAGACCAGTCCAGACGAGGCGGCAGCAGGCATGGAGAAGGCGAAGAAGTCCCCCACCCCCACCCGCACCGAGACGGCCGAGACGATGGCCGCGCGGCAGCGCGAGATCTCGGTCAGCGAGTTCTTCACCAAGAACCGGCACCTGCTCGGCTTCGACAGTCCGCGCAAGGCGTTGCTGACGGCGGTCAAGGAGGCGGTCGACAACAGCCTCGACGCCTGCGAGGAGGCCCGCATCCAGCCCGAGATCCGGGTGACGATCGGCAAGCTCGACGGCAGCGACAAGAAGTTCACGATGACGGTCGAGGACAACGGTCCGGGCATCGTCAAGGCGCAGGTGCCGAACGTGTTCGGCCGGCTGCTCTACGGCAGCAAGTTCCACCGGCTGCGGCAGAGCCGCGGCCAACAGGGCATCGGCATCAGCGCCGCCGGCATGTACGGCCAGCTGACCACCGGCCATCCGGTCCGGGTGCGCAGCAAGGCCGGCAAACGGGCGATCCCGATGTACTACGAGATCCGCATCGACACGGCGAAGAACCGGCCGGCGTGGACCGACAAGGAGATCGAGTGGGAGAAGGACCACGGCACCGAAGTGTCGATCGACATGGAGGGCGAGTACCGCCGTGGCCAGCGCAGCATCGAGGAGTTCCTGAAGCTGATGGCGGTGGCCAACCCGCACGTGCAGCTGACCTTCAAGGACCCCGACGGCAACGTCACCGAGTACCACCGCGGCACCAAGGAACTGCCCAAGGAGGTCGAGGAGATCAAGCCGCACCCGCACGGCGTCGAACTCGGCATCCTGCTGAAGATGCTGCAGGAGAGCGAGGCCAAGACCGTCGCCAGCTTCCTGCAGGACGACTTCTCGCGGGTCGGCCCGAGCGTCGCCAAGGAGATCTGCACGAAGGCCGGCATCAAGCCGGACACCGCGCCGAAGAAGCTGGTCAACGCCGACGCCACCAAGCTCAAGGCGGCGATCGACGACACCAAGATCATGGCGCCGCCGCTGTCGTGCATCGCGCCGATCGGCGAGGACCTGATCATCGCCGGCCTCAAGAAGGAGGTCGAAGCGGACTTCTACGTGGCGACGTCGCGCAAGCCGGTGGTCTACCGCGGCCATCCGTTCGCGATCGAGGTCGGCATCGCCTACGGCAAGCCCGGCGACACGCTGCAGATGACCGACGCCGGCAAGATCGTCGAGGTGTCGACCAAGCCGGTGAACCAGGAACTGCTGATGGGCAACGCCGACGAACCGGTGCGGCTGATCCGGTTCGCCAACCGTGTGCCGCTGGTGTTCCAGCAGTCCGCCTGCGCGATCACCAAGGCGGTGATCGGCACCAACTGGAAGAACTACGGCCTGCAGCAGCCGCGCGGCGCCCTGCCGATCGGCCCGATGGTCGTGTTCGTGCACATCGCGTCGGTCTGGGTGCCGTTCACCAGCGAGTCCAAGGAGGCCATCGCCAGCTACGACGAGATCCTCGAGGAGCTGCGCCTGGCGCTGATGGACTGCGGCCGCAAGCTCGGCACGCACGTGCGCAAGGGCAAGAAACTCGCCAACGAGTACAAGAAGCGCAACTACATCACGATGTACATCCCGCACGTCGTCGAAGCACTCAAGGAGATCCTGGTGCTCGACGACCAGCAGGTGCAGAAGGCCGCCGAGAACCTCACCGTGGTGCTCGAGAAGAGCCGCAAGCTCTGACCGGGGCATCGCGCCGCCGCCGCCAGCCCACGCTGGCGCGGCGTCACAGCGTGCGCAGTTCGGCGAGCCGCTTGCTCGCGAACCAATCGTCGAAGCGGTGCGCGCCGACCTGCTCCAGCACCGGCGCCAGGGCCTGTTGCGCAGCCGCCCCGTCCAAGGCATCGACGACACACCACGCCGCCCCGTCGTCGAGGTGCGCGAACAGCAGCACCGCCGGGTGCTCCTGCAGCACCTTCGCCGCAGCCGCCCCGTCGGCACAGGTCAGCAGCGCGAACCCACGCCCGAATTCGCCCGGCGCTGGCGTCTTGCCGGCCGCCTTCATCGCGTCCTCGGCCGCCAGCTCGGCCGTCAAGAACTCGCGCAGCGGGGCCGCCGTACGCAGCGCATGGTACTCGAGCCGGAAGATGCCGGCCTGCGCGCACGGATCGCTCGCCGCCAGCCGTTCGGCCGCCGCCCGATCGCCGGTCGCCAAGACGAACACACCGCGCAGGTCGGGGCTGCTGCGTTGCTTGCCGAACGGCCCGGCGAGCAACAGGTCGCCGGCGCGCGCCAGGCGGTTCATGTTCGCGAAATGGCCGGCAAACGCCTCCTTCTGGGCTTCCGGCGCCAATCCCGTCGTCGGCCCGGTGCGCAGGTAGACCAGGGTCAGCTCCTGCTCGGCTCGCCGTTCCGGCGCGGCGTGGCAGGCGGCGAACAGGCAGGCACCGAGCGCGACCGCAAGGCGAGAGTGCAGCATGCGCCCGATCGTAGCAGCCGCGCCGCCGACCACGAAATCGGGCTTTCCGCAGCCGACCGGTTCGCTAGCATCGGTGCCGCCGACGGGTCAGCGTCGGCCCACGCAACCAGCCATGGCAGCCAAGAAGCCCCAAAAGCCCACGCCCCCGAAGCGCGAACGCAAGAAGCCGCTCACCGAGCTCGACAAGACGACGATCAAGGGCATCGTCGATTGCGCGCAGACGGTCAACGACAAGATCGGCAAGCTCGACAAACCGGAGCTGAAGTTCCCCGAACGCTCGCTGCGCAATGCGCACTACGACAAGAAGGGCGGCTTCAAGATGGGCCGCGGCCGCATCGAACGCACGCTGACGGTCAACACCGTCAAGACCTTCGCGCAGACGCTCAAACTGATGGCGCTGAGCAAGGAGATGGTCGAACAGGACGACTTCGCGACGAAACGTGAAGCGTACTACGTGTCGAAGAACTGGGGCGAGGCGAAGTTCACCGAACAGCCCGAGTCGGACACCGTGATGGACGACATCGAGGCGCTGTTCAGCCTCGAGGGCGTCACGCGCGAACAACTGCGCTTCCGCCCGGAAGAGCACGGCGGCAACGTCGCCGGCGAACTGGTCGTCATCGACCGCGACCGCGAGACCGGCGCCGAGGAACGCATCGACTGCACCAAACAGGGCAGCGGCTCGTACTCGATCCCGGCCTCGGTCGAGCACTTCCGCTTCGAGACCAAGGCCAAGTTCGTCCTGGTGATCGAGACCGGCGGTATGTTCGCGCGCCTGCACGAACACAAATGGTGGCGCACCGAGAACTGCATCATCATCGGTACCGGCGGCGTGCCGACGCGCGCGACGCGCCGCTTCATCCGCAAGCTGTCGGACGACAAGAAGCTGCCCGTCTACTGCTTCAACGACTGCGATCCGTACGGGATCAGCAACATCTACCGCACGTTGAAGGTCGGCTCGGGCAATGCCGTGCACCTCAACCAGTTCTTCTGCGTGCCACAGGCCCGCTACATGGGCGTCACGCCGCAGGACATCCTCGACTTCCAGCTCGAGGACGCCACCCACCCGCTCAAGGACGTCGACATCAAACGCGCCAAGGACGCGCTGAAGAACGACCCGTTCTTCCAGGCGCACAAGGAGTGGCAGAAGGCGATCGAGCAGATGCTGAAGATGGGGGTGCGCGCCGAGCAGCAGGCGCTGGCCAAGTGGGGTCTGAACTTCGTGATCGACGAGTACCTGCCGCGCAAGCTCAAGGACCCGAACAGGTTCCTGCCGTAGGCGCGCGCCGAAGTCGGTTTTCTTCCGGCCGGGGACGCAGAAACAGCGCCGAGGGAATGGAACGCGAGCAGCGGAACACCGTGGCTCGCCCAGCCGTAACCCTTATGCGCACCTCCGCCATCCGCGTCTCCATCCTGCTGTTGGCCACCCCGCTGGCCGCGCAATTCGCCCCCCTCCCGGCCCCGACGCTGTTGTCGCGAACGGCACCGCGCGCCGCCTGGACGACACTGGTGTCGTCGGGCACGACCGTGACCGGCAGCACGTTCCGCTGCGACAACATGGGTGCCGCCAACGACACCCACCTGTTCGTGTTCGGCGGCTGCCTCGACAACAACACCGCGACCACACTCAACGACCTGTGGGCGTTCGACGCCGTCGCCGGCACGTTCGCGCAACGGCACAACGGCACGGTGTCGACGGCCCCGCATGCCCGCGGCCGCGCCGCCGTGGCCTGGAACCCGCTGACGCAGAAGCTGGTCGTC
>DAIMFJ010000319.1:0-6170 GCA_036724695.1 Planctomycetota bacterium | reverse complement strand
CGAGTCGTTCGCAGGCTTGGCCGCGGCCGGCGCGCCGGTGCCGCCGCGCTGCTTCTGCACGTCGATGACGCTGCCGCACTTCTGGCACTTGGCGTGGGAGCCGGCGAACGACTCGGGCAGCTTGTACTTGGCGCCGCAGTTGTCGCAGGTGATGGGAAGGGTGCTCATGGTCGGTTCGGGCTGGACGGGTGGAGTTCGGAGCGCGTGGGCCACGGCGCCGGACCGCAGCGGCCCGGCGCGCGTCGCGTCACTTGCCCTTCTTGGGCTCGGTGGGGGTGTCGAGGTCTTCGCTGAGGTCGAGGAAGTTGCTCAGGTCGCCGCTGCTGTAGCGCCACCAGAACGCGAACCACTGCCGCACGCACGACTCGCGGGCCGCCTTGTCCTTGGCCGGGTCGCCGGTCGACTCGACCTGGTAGTTCACCGCGAAGCCGGTGAACGTCACCATCGCGCGGTTCAGCTGGCTCAGCTTCAGGTTGTTGGCGTTGACGTCGCTGTAGAGCTCGTACATCGCGTTCAGCACGCGCGGCACCACGGCCTTGCGGTCGTCGAGTTCCTGGATCTTCAGCGTTGCGCCGGCGAACAGGCCGCCGGGCGATTCCGGGTCGGCGCTGCGCAGGATCTTCGCGACCGTCTCGTCGGCGAGCTTCTGCTGGGCCGGCGTGGCCTTGTCCCAGTGCGGCACCGCGCTGGGCGGCGATTCCTTGACGGTGCGTGTGCCGGCACTGTCGGTGATCGTCTGCTCCTTGGGCGCGGCGATGTCCTTGTTGGCCGTGAACGTGCGGTTGCGTGGGGCGGGCTTCTTGGGGTTGCGGGCCGGCGCGCGCAGCTCGGTGAGCCCGGTGACGCGCACCTGGTCGCCGTCGATCCGGAACGTCACCTCGAATTCGCCGCGCGTGTTGGTCAGGTAGTCGTCGGTGCCGGACCTGGGCGTCAGGTAGACCACCGCCTTGCCGGTGCTGCCGGTCAGCGACGCCTGGTCGGCGAGTGCGGCGCTGACGCAGTCGAGCTCGCGGAAGTAGCGGGTTGCGTCGTGTGCTTGCAGCGCCGCGATCGTCTTGGCGTCCGCCTCCGGGCCGGCCTCGACGCCGAACAGCTTGGCGAGGGCCAGCGGATCGCTGTGGCGCTGCAGCACCAGGGTGTTGCCCGACGCGATCGCCTGGCCCCACTTGACCAGCTGGTCGCTGCGCGGGTTGCTGCCGAGCGATTCGACCGGGGCCTTGGCGACGGTCGGGGTCGGGGGTGGCGCGGGGTCCTTGCCGCCACTGCCGCCGGACAGCGCGAACAACCCGACGATCACCAGGGCACCGACGCCGAAGCCGACGTAGACCTTGGTGTGGTCCTGGCCCTTCGCCCGTTTGCCGACCGTGGTCATCGGCTTGAACGACCGGTGGCACTCGCCGCATTCGATCAGCAGCGACACCTGCTCCTCGAGCACGCGGTAGCGGGTGCCGCACTGTGGGCAGCTGCAGTCGACCTTGCCGTCGCTGCGGGCCTTGGGAGCGCGGCTGGACTTGCCGCCGGCGGCGGCGCGGGAGGCCGAGGAACGGGACGCGGAGGATCGGCGACTGGTCACGGGGAGAGGTTCCGGTTGGCGCTGGCCAGAGGGGCGGGCCGGCGCGACGACGCGGCGGAGCCGCCCGATCAGGGTAAGGTGGGGGTCCCCCCGGCGCAACCGCTCCTGCCGTTGGGCTTTCGCCCGGCCGCGGCGTACACCTCTGCCATGCGTTTCCAGCTCGTCTCCGAGATGACCCCGGCCGGCGACCAGCCAGCGGCGATCGACCAGCTGTGCGGCTGGCTGGCCGGCGGTGCCCCGGCCGCCACCCTGCTCGGGGTCACCGGTTCGGGCAAGACCTTCACGGTCGCCAACGTCGTCCAGCGGCTGCAGCGGCCGACCCTGGTGCTGGCGCCGAACAAGACGCTGGCCGCGCAGCTGTACGCCGAGTTCAAGGCCTTCTTCCCGCACAACGCGGTCGAGTACTTCGTCAGCTACTACGACTACTTCCAGCCCGAGGCGTACGTGCCGACGACCGACACGTTCATCGAGAAGGACGCGCTGATCAACGAGGCGATCGAGCGCATGCGCAACTCGGCGACCCGGTCGCTGATGGAGCGCCGCGACGTGCTGATCGTCGCCTCGATCAGCTGCATCTACGGGCTGGGTTCGCCGGAGAACTACCGCGAACTGTCGGTGACCGTGCGGCGCGGCCAGCGGATCGCCCGCGACGTGTTGTTGCGGCAGCTGACCGCGATCCAGTTCGTGCGCGACAACTTCGACTTCCAGGCCGGCCGGTTCCGCGTCCGCGGCGACGTCGTCGAGGTCTATCCGGCGTACGAGGAGGCCCGCGCGATCCGCATCGAACTGTGGGGCGACGAGGTCGAGGCGATCTTCGCGGTCGACCCGCTGCGCGGCGAGGTCCAGGAGACGCTCGAGCAGATCACCATCTACCCGACCTCGCACTACGTCGCCACGCAGGACCAGCTGCAGAAGGCCTGTGCGACGATCGAACAGGAGCTCGACGAACGGCTCGCCGAGCTCGAGCGCAAGCACAAGCTGCTCGAGGCGCAGCGGCTCGGGCAACGCACGCGCCACGACCTCGAGATGCTGCGCGCGACCGGCTTGTGCCGCGGCATCGAGAACTACAGCCGCCACCTCGACGGCCGCGCCCCCGGCCAGCCGCCGGCGACGCTGCTGCACTACTTCCCGGACGACTTCCTGTTCGTCGTCGACGAGAGCCACGTGGCGATGCCGCAGGCCGGCGGCATGTACCTCGGCGACCAGGCCCGCAAACGCACGTTGGTCGACTACGGCTTCCGGCTGCCGAGTGCGCTCGACAACCGGCCGCTGCAGTTCGCGGAGCTCGAAGGCCTGCTGCGGCAGACCCTGTTCGTGTCGGCGACGCCGGCGGCCTACGAACTGGGCAAGAGCGACGAGCGCGTCACCGAACTGGTGGTGCGCCCGACCGGGCTGGTCGATCCGCCGGTCGAGGTGCGGCCGGCCCAGGGCCAGGTCGACGACGTGGTCGGCGAGGTGCGTCTGCGCGCGGCGCGGCAGGAGCGGGTGCTGATCACCACGTTGACCAAACGTTCCGCCGAGGAACTGACCGACTACCTGCGCGACCTCGGCATCAAGGTCCGCTACCTGCACAGCGACATCGACAGCCTCGAGCGGTCGGCGCTGATCCGCGACCTGCGGCTGGGCGTGTTCGACGTGCTGGTCGGCATCAACCTGTTGCGCGAGGGGCTCGACATCCCCGAGGTGACGCTGGTCGCGGTGCTCGACGCCGACAAGGAAGGCTACCTGCGCAGCAAGACGTCGCTGATCCAGACCTGCGGCCGGGCGGCGCGCAACGCCGCCGGCCGGGTGATCCTGTACGCCGACAAGCGCACCCAGTCGATCGACGGTGCGCTGGCCGAGATGGAACGGCGTCGCGCGCGGCAGCTGGCGCACAACGCCGCCACCGGGATGGTGCCGACGACGGTCCAGAAACCGGTGCGCGACCTGCTCGAGGCGCTCGCTCCGGACCAGGAGCTCGAGGCCGCGGGCGGTGGCAAGCCTGGCAAGTCGGGCAAGGGGCGGGGCAAGGGCAAACGCGCCGCCGCCGCGCCGTCGGCCGCCGCCGCGCCCGCCCCGGTGACCGAGTTCGCCGACCACCGGCAGATGCTGGTCCACATCAAGAACCTGCGCGCCGAGATGCTGGCGGCGGCGAAGAACCTCGACTTCGAGTTGGCGGCCCGGATCCGCGACGAGGTGTTCCGCCTCGAGAAGCTCGGCATGGCGCTCGGTTGAGCACGCCGGCCGCGCGGCCGCTCACCCGCCGACGCGGTAGGGAGTCAGCCAACCGAGGCGGTCGGGCAGCCGGCCGAGCACGGCGTCGCGGTAGCGCGCCTGGATGCGTTCGGTCCACGGCCCGCGCGCGCCGTTGCCGATCCGGTGGCCGTCGATCTCGCGCACCGGCGTGATCTCGGCGGCCGTGCCGCACAGGAACACCTCGTCGGCGACGTACAGGGTGTCGCGGCCGAAGCTGCGTTCGACGACCGGCAGGCCGAGATCGCCGGCGAGGTCGAGCACCGACGCGCGGGTGATGCCGGCCAGGATCGGCTGGCTCAGCGGCGGCGTCACCAGCGTGCCGCCCTGCACGAGGAACAGGTTCTCGCCGGTCGCCTCGGCGACGTGGCCGTCGTCGTCGAGCAGGATCGCCTCCTCGTAGCCGGCCAACAGGGCCGCGCGTTTGGCGAGCACCGAGTTGACGTACTGGCCGTTGATCTTGCCCTTGGGCAGGAACGAACGCGCGTTCATGCGCACCGTCGCCGACACCTGCGCACGGATGCCGCGCTGCACCCCTTCTTCGCCCAGGTAGGTGCCCCACGGCCACACCACGACCGCCACCCGGGTGCGGTTGTGCATCGCGCCGAGCCCGCGCCGGCCGTCGTCGACCAGCACGACCGGCCGCAGGTAACCGGCGCGCAACCCGTTGCTGGCCAGCGTCGTGGTGCAGGCGGCCACCAACTCGGCGGTCGAGAACGGCATCGGCACGTGCAGCATCGCCGCCGAGCGCGCCAACCGTTCGAGGTGCTCCTGCAGCCGGAACACCGCCGGCCCCTGCGCCCCGTCGTAGGCCCGGATGCCTTCGAACGCGCCGAGCCCGTAGTGCAAGGTGTGCGTCATGATCGGCACCTGGGCGGCCGCGCTCGGCACCAGGGCCCCGTCCAGCCACACGTACGGCACCACGAACTCGGCCGGCACGGCGTCGAAGCTGCGTTCCATGCCGGCACGATACGGTGGCCGCTGGCGTGCGCCAGCCCGCGGTGCGACGATGCCGGCATGGTGACGACCGATCCGCGCGTCGATGCGTACCTGCAGCGGTCCGCCCCGTTCGCCCAGCCGATCCTGGCCGAGCTGCGGGCGCGCGTGCACCAGGCCTGCCCCGCGGTCGAGGAGACGATCAAGTGGGGGATGCCTGCGTTCGCGTACCACGGGCCGCTGGCCGACATGGCGGCGTTCCAGAAGCACTGCACGTTCGGCTTCTGGAAGCACGATCTGGTCCTCGGGGCCAACCCCGCGGCGCACGAGGCGATGGGCAGTTTCGGCCGCCTCACCTGCCTCCGCGACCTGCCGAACAAGCGCCAGTTCGCCCGCTTCGTCAAGGCCGCGATGCGCCTCAACGAACAAGGCGTCAAGGCGCCGCGCCAGAAGACCCGGCGGGCGCCGGTCACCCTGCACCCCGAGTTCGCACTGGCCCTCCGCGACCACCCCGCCGCCCGGCGCACGCTCGACCAGTTCGCCCCCAGCCACCGCCGCGAGTACCTCGCGTGGATCGCCGACGCCAGACAACCCGCCACCCGCGCCCGCCGCATCGCCCAGGCCATCACCTGGCTCGCCGAAGGCAAACACCGCAACTGGAAGTACGAGCCCTGACCCCCTGCGCATACCTCACCCGGTCCCGAATGCGCACCCGCCGGCGCAGTCCCTTGCCACCGAAGGGCTTGCGGCGCTGACCCGCGCGGCGTAGTGCAACACCCGATGGATCCGCGGATCGACGAGAAGACGGCGCGCTTCCCGACGGGACCAGGCATCTACCTGTTCCTCGACGCGGCCGGCACGACGCTCTACGTCGGCAAGGCCAGCAACCTGCGCGCGCGCGTGCGCAGCTACCTGAAGCCGGGCGGCGACGGCCGCTACCAATTGCGGTTCCTCGCCGAGGAGGCCGTCGACGTCGAGTTCGTCGTCACCGCGACCGAGCAGGAAGCCCTGCTGCTCGAGAACACGGTGATCAAGAAGAAGCAGCCGCGCTACAACGTCAAGCTGCGCGACGACAAGGCGTTCTTGCTGCTGCGCCTGGACCGCCGACAGGCTTGGCCCTGGTATCGGCTGGTGCGCCGCCGACAGGACGACGGGGCGCTGTACTTCGGCCCGTTCGCGTCGGCGAAGGCGGTGCGACGCACGCTGCGGCTCCTGCACAAGATCGTGCCGCTGCGCGACTGCACCGACCATGTGTTCGCCAACCGCACCCGGCCGTGCCTCAAGCACGAGATCGGCCGCTGCCCGGCGCCGTGTGTCGATGGCATCGACCGCCGCCAGTACGACGAACTGCTCGATCGTTCGATCCGCATCCTGCGCGGCGACGTGGCGCCGATCCTCGCCGACCTGCGTGCGCGCATGCAGGACGCTG
>DAIMFJ010000318.1:2760-6181 GCA_036724695.1 Planctomycetota bacterium | reverse complement strand
CTGGTTCGGCGAGGGCCAGTCGGTGGTCGCCGATGCGTACGGTCGCTTCCAGCTCGACCCGCTGGTGCCGGGTACCAACCGCCTGAGCGCCCAATACGTCTACCAACCGAAGAACCGCCGGCCGATCGTGCGGCTCGGTGCCAAGGAAGTCACCGTGGTCGCCGGCACGACCGTTGCCGACCTCGTCGTCGAGATCCCATGAATTCCCGCAACGTCCTGCTCGTCCTGTCGCTGGGTCTGGTTTGCTGGCGCGGGCTGCCCCAGGATCCGGTCAAGCAACAGGATCCGCCGCCGACCCCGGCCCCGGCCCCGGTACCGGCCCCAGCCCCGGTGCCGGCCCCGGCCTCGACCGAGATGCCAGCCGGCGAGGCCGGAGCCGCGACTTCCGCCAAGCCGGCCGAGCCCGAGGCGCGCCACGCGATCGAAGGCGTGTTCGCGCTCAAACGCCGCGTCGTCAACGGCAATCCCGATGCGCGCCCGGGGGCCGGCTACGTGGCGATCACCCGCGGCCAGCTGCTGGTCTGCCTCGCCGGTCCCGGCGCGGCGCGCGACACGCCGCTGGTGACCGCCAGCGTGCAGTCCTGGGAACCCAAGGGCCAGGGGTTCGCGACCGAGGTCAAACTGGGGTTCTTCTCGGACGTCGACGGCGAACTGCACATCGAGCCGCGCGGGTTGCGGCAGGTGCGCCGCATCGAGGTCGCGCGCGGCATGCTGCGCGTCTACCAGACCGACCGCAGCTTCCTGGAGTTCGAGCGGGTCGAATGATCAGCCGCGCCGTTTGCGGCGCCGCAGCACCTCGAGCTCGGGCGAGCGCAGCAACCATTGCGCGGCGAAGTAGACGACCATGCCGACGCTGATCGGCAGCGCCACGTTGCCGACCGCGCGCCACAGCCGCGACGCGTCGGCGTCGGCGCTGCGCAGCAGCGGCAGCACCACGCACATCGCCGTCGTCGCGACGCCTGCCCGCAGCCAGGCGCCGAGCGCGGTGCCGGCGGTGGGGTTCGCGTGGCGCCGGAACGCACGCGCCAGCAGCACGCAGTTGCCGAGCGACGACAGGCTGCTGGCCAGCGCCAGGCCGGCCGTGCCGAGGTCGGTGGCCAGCAGCAGGGTGACGTTCAGGATCGCATTGGCGAGCACCAGCCAGCCGGCGACACGCGGTGGCGTCCGGGTGTCGCCGACCGCGTAGAAGGCGCGCGCGTAGAGTTGCGCGAGGCCAAGGAACGGCAGGCCCGCGACCAGGCACGCACACGTGCGCACGGTCGGCACGACGTCGGCCGCGGTGAACTGGCCCCCTTCGAACAGCACGCGCACGACGTCCTCGGCGAGCACGATCAGGCCGAGGGCGGCCGGCAACGTCACGAAGATCGTCGCGCCGGCGGCTTGGTCGAGCGTGCGGCGCAGCGTCGTGCGGTCGTCGGCGGTGGCCTCGGCGGCCAGCCTCGGGAACACCGCGACGGCGACCGCCATCGCCGTCAAGGCGTGCGGGAACAGCAGCAGCCGGTTGGCGAGGTAGATGTAGGTCACCGCGCCCGGCGCGATGATCGCGTACGCCATCAGCATGTCGAGCAGGCTGCTGATCTGGTTCAGCGACATGCCGAGCACGGTCGGACCCATCGTCGCGAACACCGTGAACGCCGGCGTACCACGTCTGGGCAAGGCGAGGCGCAGGTGGGTCAGTTCGCCGATCCGCCACAGCGGCAGCAGCACCAGCAGCAGCTGCGCGACGCCGCCGATGCAGAGGCAGACGGCGACGAAGGTGGCGATCGAGGTCGGCTCGACCAGGCCGAAGGCCGGGGCGAGCAGGAGTGCACCGATCCAGAACACGTTCAGCACGATCGGCAGCGCCGCCGGCAGTGCGAACGCGCCGAGCGTGTTGAGCGCCCCCGACAGCACCGCCGACAGGCACACCGGCAGGGCGTACGGGAACAGCAGGGCGTTGAGCAGCAGCAGCAACCGCAGCGCGTCGACACCGCCTTCGACGGCGGCTGGCAGCCACTCCGCGGGCACCAGCAGGCTCGCCACCGCGACCACCGCACAGATCGGCAACAGGATCGCCGTCACGGCTCCGCAGACCTGCGCGAGCAGTTCGCGCGCCAGCTCGTGTTGGCCGCGCTGGCGCGCGGCCGCGTAGGCCGGCACGAACGACGCCGACAGGGCCCCCTCGCCGAGCAGGCGGCGCATCAGGTTCGGCAGGGTCCAGGCCAGCAGGAACGTGCCCTGCACCCAGCCGGCGCCGAGCGTGGTCGTCATCAGGCTGTCGCGGACCAGTCCGAAGATGCGCGACAACAGGGTGAACGCCGAGATCGAGCCGGCAGCACGGAACATTCGGCTCATGCGTTCGGACGGAATGTGGGGTTCAAGCGAGGGAGGGGCTGGGAGCGGCAGTCGGGAACGGCAACAATGCCCGCTGCCCTCCGCCCCGCAAGGGTCCGTCGTCTCGCCATGCCCAACCCAGCTCCGTGGCTCGTCGCCGCGGCCGCGGCCGGTGCGCTCTGCGCCCAGGCCGAGCCGCCCTCCTACCTGTATGCGCTGAAGAACCCGACGCCGGGCCAGCGCCTGCTGCTGCAGCAGCATTTCGACGTGCTCGGCACCTGCTGCGGCGGGGCGGCGCGCCCCGATGGGCCGCTGGAGGTCGTGGTGCAACAGCACGAGCTGGCGGCGTTCCTGAGCCTTGCGCCGCGTGCCGAGCTGGTCGAGACCAGCCGGCCGTTCCGGGCGATCGCCGCCGAACGCGCCGCGGCACTCGGTGAGGACCTACCCGATCTCGCCTACTACGAGGTCGCCGAGATCGAGGCGGCGATCGACGCCGAGGTGCTGCTGCATCCCGGCCTCGCCCAGAAGGTCGACCTGAGCACGCTGCCCGGCGGGCAGTTCACGCACCAGGGACGTTCGATCTACGCGTTGAAGGTCAGCGACAACGTCGGCGTCGACGAAGACGAACCGGCGATCGTGCTCGCTGCGCAACACCACGCCCGCGAACTGAACTCGCCGGTGATGGTGATCGGCGCGATGCAGCGGCTGCTCGCCGCCTACGCAACCGACCCGGCATAGCGTGCGGTGGTCGACGGCCACGAGATCTACTTCGTGCCGATGGTCAATCCCGACGGCGTGCACCACGTCTGGAACGTCAACAACAACTGGCGCAAGAACCGCCGGCAGAACTCGACGACCAGTTTCGGCGTCGACCTGAATCGCAATTATCCATTTCTCTGGGGACTGTGCGGGGCGTCGACGACGACGACCTCGGACACCTACCGCGGGCCGTCGCCGGGCAGCGAGCCGGAGGTGCAGACGCTGCGCAACCTGATCGCGCGGGTGCGGCCGGAGGTCTACCTCGACTTCCACAGTTCGGGTCAGCAGGTGCTGCGCATGTGGGCGCCGTGCGCGACGGTGAACTCGACGATGCAGGTGTTCCAGCAGC
>DAIMFJ010000318.1:0-2750 GCA_036724695.1 Planctomycetota bacterium | reverse complement strand
GAGACGGGCGGCCGCCTCGGCTTCATCACGCCGATGACCCATAATTTCTGCGAGAGCTGCAACCGCGTGCGGCTGACCTGCACCGGCACGCTCTTTCTATGTCTCGGCCAGGAGGATGCCGACGATCTGCGCGCGCCGATGACGTATGGCACGCGCGACCCCTCGGCTTCCGGCGAGGCCCCGGAGGACCACTACTCGTCCGGCGGCACGCTGTCGTTCCTGGTCGAGATCGGCACGTCGTTCCAGCCGGTGTATGCGACCACCGTCGCCGAGGAGGCCAGGGTCTGGCCGGGCATCCGGCAGGCTCTCACGGCCTGGCGGCCGGCCTTGCGCGGTCACGTGCGGTCGAGTGCTGGCAATGTGCCGCTCGCGGCGACGATCACGTTCGCGCCGAACCTGCTCAACCACGGCGAGGTGACGAAGAGTCGCTCGCGCGACGGTCGCTACGGGCTCTGGTTGCCGCTGGGCACCTGGAACGTCACGTTCGCCGCGCCGGGCCACGACAGCCGCACGATCGCCGTGACGGTTGCCAGCTACGACCAGCCAGTGGACGTCGAGGTCGTGCTCGACGCCAGCGGCAATGCGGCGACGCTGTCGGCGGCGGGCAGTTTCCGGATCGGCACCTCGGTCGGGTTCACGTACACGCACGCCAATGGGACCGGCCTGCCGGCCCTGTTCGGCTGGTCGCTCGGCACCTCGCCGGGCATTGCGCTCGGCGGCCTGCGCACGCTGCCGCTCAACGGCGACTTCCTGTTCGAGGCGGCGTGGTTCGGCAATCCGGTGCTGGCACCGAGCTGGCACACGCTCGACGCGCAGGGCCAGGCGCACGCGGTGTTGTCGATCCCGAACGAACCGCTGCTGGTCGGGCTGACGACCCACGTCGCCGGCATCACCTTCGATCCCGGGTACCACCACGGCGTCCGCACGTGGAGCGCACCCGTCGCCGTGACCCCGATCCCGTGACGCGCCGGATCTTCGTCGGGGACATCCAGGGCTGCCGCGAAGCGCTCGAACGGCTGCTGGTCGCGGTCGGCTTCGCGGCCGGCCGCGATCGGCTGTTGCCGGTCGGGGATCTGGTCAACAAGGGGCCCGATTCGTCGGGCACGCTGGCTCTGTTGATGCAGCTCGGCGCCGAACCGGTGCTCGGCAACCACGATCTGCATTGGCTGGCCAAACAGCGTGAGCCGTTGCCGGCCCGCCGCGACTGGCTGGCGAGCCAGCCGATCGTGCGGGTCTTCGACGACCTGATCGTCGTGCACGCCGGCCTGCATCCGCAGTGGGACGAAGGCAAGCTCGCCAACCTGTCGGAAGCCGAGCGCAACTTCGCCGTCAACGTGCGCTACTGCGACGCCGACGGCCGGCAACCCAGCAGCGATTGGCCGCCGCCCGGGCCGCCGTTCCGGCCGTGGGACGACTTCTATCGCGGCCACAAGCGGGTGGTGTTCGGGCATTGGGCAAGGCGCGGGTTGGTCGTGCGGCCGCAGTGCATCGGCCTCGACACCGGCTGTGTGTACGGCGGCCAGCTGTCGGCCTGGATCGCCGAGGAGGACCGCATCGTGCAGGTGCCTGGCTGGCAGCGCGGCTGAAGTTCGCAGCTCGATTCAGCCGAGCAGACGCTGCACCTCGTCGCGTACGATCGGCATCAGCGTGCGTGCCAGCATCGCATTGGCATAACCCGCGAACGTGAGGTTGGTCGTTGTGTCGAGCGGCGCGTCGAGCGCTTCGCCGAACGGATCGACGACGACGCAGCCGGCCTGCTGCGCGATCAGCACGGTGGCGAGGTCGTAGGGGCGGCAGGCGAGCGACGAGGCAAAACCGAGTTTGCGATGGGCCAGTGGGCGCACGTCGAGCACGAAGAGATCACGGCCGAGCACGAGCTCGGCCAGCTGGCCACCCGAGCAGATGTACTGGTCGGTGTAGACCTCGGCCTTCTCGGGATTCCAACCGCCCAGGGCCCGCCGCAGGATCGCCTCCTCGAGGCGCGCGAGCAGTTCCTTGCCACCCTGGAAGAAGTTGCTGACGGTCGCGAAGCCGTGGCGCAGGTCGGTGGCGCCGCTCGGCACGATCGGCAGGTTGTTGGTGGTGCCGCGGACGAGGTCCTCCCGGTGTCCGCAGGTCGCGACGCCGCGGCGCGCCCACAGCACGTCGCTGGTCGCCTGGCGGGTGGTCGGCAGTTCGGTCATCACCGCGATCTCGACGTCGGCGAGCCGGGTCGCCGGACCGCGATCCGGCGCGATCGCCGCCAGCGACCACGCCGAGCGCTTGTCGAACATCAGGCCGCGGGTGCCGTCGATCGGGTCGACGAGCAGGCGGAACGGCGGTCCTTCGCTGGCGCTGGCCGCGCCGAACGTCACACCTTCGGCCGGGAGTCCTTCCGCCACCAACGTGAAGCGTTGCCGGCGTCCCCAGGCCTCGCAGGTGTGTAGCAGTACCTCCTCGACGTGTGCATCGATGCCGAACACCGTGTCGCCGTCGTCGTCGCGCACGGTTCGCGCCAGGTGTGCCGTCGACTGCGCCGCCATGTGCGCGCAAAGGCTGCTGCGCATGTCGGCCTGCAGCTGCTGGAGGTTGTCGATCCAGCGCGCGGAGAAGTCGGCGGCGAACGTGGTCATGGTGGGACGCTGTCGGTATACCTGACGCCGAAGGGGGCCCTTAGCTCAATTGGTCAGAGCTGGCGGCTCATACCCGCTCGGTTGCAGGTTCGAGTCCTGCAGGGCCTACCAGTTCGCAGATTGCGGTGAGCTCCGGCC
>DAIMFJ010000317.1:3062-6186 GCA_036724695.1 Planctomycetota bacterium | reverse complement strand
GGTCGGGGCGTCGAACGCAAAACCCTCCCAGTAGCGCGGCAGGTGGTCGAAGGTCTGCTGCAGCTGCGCCAGGCGTTCGGGCGAGCCCGCAACCGTCACCGGATCGAAGGCCGCTTCGACGAACAGGCCACTGCGTTCCTCGTTGAGGATGTAGGGCACCACGTCCCAGCCGGAGAACGCCGCCACCCGGCCGGCGTACGCGGGTTTGCCGTGCAGCCACTCCAGCACCGACACGTGCGGGTTGGGGAACTTGTTGTTGCTGTCGATCGCCGGATCGGCCTTGCCGCACAGCAGTTCGCTGTAGCCCGGGTAGCTGAACTTGTGCGGGTTGGTGATGCGGGCCTGGGCGTTCTGGGTCGGGTCGCCGAAGATCTGCCCCTGGGTCGCGATCGTCTCCCACAGGAACGGCAGCAGCACGCGCCGGCGCGCCTCGGGTTCGCCGCGCCAGAAGCGTTTGCGGGTCGCCAGCAGGTCGCGCACGCCGCCGTCCTCCAGGTTCATCATCCGGTTGTCGGCGCCGGTGAACACCTCCTGCCAGCGCAGGCCGTCGAGTGTGACCAGGATCACGTTCTCGGTCTGGCGCAGGTGTGGCGCCTGTGCTGGCAGGGTGGCAGGGATCGACCAGCACAGGCCGGCGGTCAGCAGGGCGGCGAACGGGTGGCGGAGGAGGGCGGCCATGGCCCGAAGCGTAGTGGCAGTGGACCTGCCAGCGCCAACAGGCCAAGATGAAGGAATGCCGCTGACGGTCCACGGTCAGAGTCCGCTGCAGCCCGAGGAGCAGGAGCTCGTCGAGCACGTGCTCGCGGCCCTGCGCCAGGATGCGGCCAGCCACGCGCAGCCGATCGCGGCGATCGAGCACCAGCTCGGCAGCCTGCAGATGTTCGGCGAGTTGCTGGCCCGCTACCCGTCGCCGCTCGAAGAACAGCACCTCGGCGCGATGCGGCGCGGGCTCGAGACGCTGGTCGACACGATGGTGGTGACCGACCTCGCGACGTTTCCGTTCCGGGCGCCGACCCAGGCCCTGGTCGGCCGCGCGATGAACATGGCGCACATCAACTTCCTGCGCATGCTCTGGCACGTCACCGGTGCGCTGCCGGACATCGCGCTGGGGGCGCAACTGCGCGAACAGGCGGCGCGACGCCTGCGCGGCAGCGTGCACAGCCGGCTGGTCGAGGAGGTGCTCGCCGACATCGTCACCGACGCGACGATCGAACGGCGCCTGCGCGAGCACGCGGTGCGCAACCTGGCGCAACTGTGGGGCAATCGCCTGACCTGGCGCGTGCACACGTTCTTCCCGATCCTGGCGGCGACCTGGGAGGCGCGGCTGCGCGTCAAGGTGATCGGCGGCACGCTGCAGGGCAACTGCGAGATGTTCCAGTTGTTGACCGCCGGCTGCGACGCCGAGTTCGTCGACCTGCTGGTCGACGCGCAGTCGGGCAGCGGCCACGAACAGGCGTTCCGCGAGTTCCTGTTCGGCAAGTCGTCCGAAGAGCTCGACCGGCTGGCGCAGCGCATGGCCGACGAGGGGCGCAGCTCGATCGAACTCGACAGCAAGGTCGGTGCGGAAGGGGCTGGGCGCGACGCGGGCTCGATCCTGTTCGAGTTCTTCCGCACGCGCCTCGTGCAATGCACGGCGCGGCGCACCGCGGGTTTGCCGGGGCCGCGGCACACCGCCGAAGGCTACGTCATGTTGGCCTGGCTGGGCCGGCAATAGCCTCGCCGCGGCCGCTCACCTGCCGAGCACGACGAAGTCGTCGAAATCGGTCGCCGCGTCGGCCTTGGTCCAGACGCCGACTCCACCGGCCTGCGGCAGGGTCGCGTCGTCGACCGTCAACAGCAGCTGGCCGTCGACGCGGCACTCGATCCGCTGGCCCTGGTGGGTGACCGCCAGCCGATACCAGCGCCCCAGCTCGGCCTTGGCTTCGGCGCTGGCCAGCATCTCGCGGTTGCCACGCTGCACCACGTAGAGGCGCAGGTTGCTCTCCAGCGGGTTGAGACGCACGATGTAGTAGTCGTCCGGCCCCTGCGCGCGCCACAGGATGCCGCCTCCCTGGTCCTCCTTGCCGCTGCGCGCACAGACCGACACTTCGAGGGTGCCGTCGGCGAACTGC
Organism: Planctomycetota bacterium; assembly: GCA_036724695.1. Classification (GTDB taxonomy): domain Bacteria; phylum Planctomycetota; class UBA1135; order UBA1135; family UBA2386; genus JACKIC01. The sequence continues at coordinate 4,075 of DAIMFJ010000317.1, read as the reverse complement.
ACCGCCGGGGTCCAGCACAGGTTGAACGAGTCGTACTGCTTGTGGTTGGGGTAGCTGAGCGACAACGCGTGCGGCGCCGATGGCGCGCCAGCACTGTCGGCGACCTCCCAGGTGGCCAACGGGCCGACCCGGCGCGTGGCGTCGGCCACCCAGCCGGCCGGCAGCTTGCCGGCGGCCAGCTCGTCGAAGCCGAGGCGCAGTTCGCCGCGCAGCGGTGGGGTGGTCGTCGCTTCGCAAGCGGACAGACCGAACAGGAACAGGCCGAGGAGCAGGGAGCAGCGCATCGTTGCGGGTGGTGGAGAGGGGACGGAGGGGTGGGTCAGTGGGCGGCCAGCCAGTTCGGGCCGTGCCCGACGGTGACGTCGAGCGGCACGATCAGGTCGGCGGCGCCACGCATCGCATCGACGACCAGGCGCTGGACCTCGACCAGTTCGTCGGTCGGCACGTCGAGCACCAGTTCGTCGTGCACCTGCAGCAACAACCGTGCCTGCAGGTTTCGGCGCTGCAGGGCCGCATGCACGGCCAGCATTGCGCGTTTGACGATGTCGGCCGCCGCGCCCTGGATCGGCGTGTTGACGGCCATGTTCTCGGCGGCGATGCGCTGCATCGCGTTGGTCGACTCGATGTCGCCCAGCGGCCGCCGGCGCCCGAACAGCGTGCGCGCTTCCTTGCGGTCGCGGGCCAGGGCCAGCGACTCGTCGAGGTAGCGTTTGACGCCCGGCAGGGCCTGGAAGTAGCGCTCGATGAACTTCTTCGCCTCGGGCGGCCGCATGCCGGTCTCCTTGGCCAGCCGCGACGCGCCCATGCCGTAGATCAGCCCGTAGTTGATCACCTTGGCCTGGTTGCGCAGTTCGGCCGTCACCAGCCCCGGCATCATGCCGTGCACGATCGCGGCGACGACCAGCGCCCCGACGAAACGGAAGGGCAGAACGGCCAGCGGCCCGCCCTCATAGCCGCCAAGCGCCGGCACGCCGCTCGCAACCCAAAATGCTCCTTTCCAGTCAATTGCCCGT
>DAIMFJ010000317.1:349-3052 GCA_036724695.1 Planctomycetota bacterium | reverse complement strand
GCCCCGGCATCATGCCGTGCACGATCGCGGCGGTGCGGGTGTGGATGTCCTCGCCCTTCTGGAACGACTCGACCAGCGCCTTGTCGCGCGACAGGTGGGCGAGGATGCGCAGTTCGATCTGCGAGTAGTCCGCCGACAGCAGCACCCAGCCCTTGCCGCGCGGCACGAACGCGGCGCGCACCTTCTTGCCCTCGTCGGTGCGGATCGGGATGTTCTGCAGGTTGGGGTCTTCGCTCGACAACCGGCCGGTCGCGGCGACCGCCTGGTTGAACGTGGTGTGCACGCGCCCGGTCACCGGGTCGACCAGCTGCGGCAGGCTCTCGACGTAGGTCGACAGCAGTTTGGTCAGTTGGCGCCATTCGAGCACCAGCTGCGGCACTTCGTGGTGTGGGGCCAACTGCTCGAGCACGTCGTGGTCGGTCTTCCACTGCCCGGACGGCGTCTTCTTCGGTTTGGGGCCGTCGGGGATCGCGCGATGCACCTCGAGGTCCTCGAACAGCACCTTGCCGAGCTGCTGCAGCGAACCGAGGTTGAACTCGTGGCCGACCCGTTCGTGCACGCGGCGCTCGAGGGTGCGGATGCGGTCGGTCATCTCGTCGGCGACCGCGGCCAGGTGCTGGCGGTCGATCGCGATGCCTTCCCACTCCATGTCGAGCAGCACGGGCACCAGGGGGGCCTCGAGTTCGCGGAACAAACCCGTCGTCTGGTGCTGTTCGAGGGCCGCGACCAGCCGCGGCCACAGCCGCAGCGTCAGGTCGGCCTCCTCGCAGACGAACGCACCGACCAGTGCGGTGTCGACGTCGGCGAAGGTCTTCTGCTTCTTGCCGGTCCCGGTCAGGTCCTTCGCGGAGGTCTTCTTGTAGGCGAAGTGGCGCAACGCCAGCGCTTCGAGCGAATGCGACGTCGCGCCGGGTTCGGCGCAATAACTGGCCAGCAGGGTGTCGCCGCAGTGCAGCGCCAGCGGCAGCCCACCGGCGCGCAACGCCGCCAGCAGGCGTTTGTGGTCGTGCACCAACACGCCGGCACCCCCTTGCACCAGCGCGGCGGCGAACGCGGCCAGCCGCTCGGCCCGCTCGCCACCGCTGCAATCGACGTAGCCGGCCTGACCAGGGGCGGTCGCAATCGCGAAGCCGGCGATGCGCAGATGACGCGGGTGGTGGCCACTCGCCTCGAGCGCCACCGCCACCGGTTGCGCCGGCGTCGCCGCCGCCAGTGCGGCCAGCAACGCCGTCGCCTGGGCTGCTTCGGTGTGGCTGGCGTAGTGGCGTTCGATCTCGGGTTCGGGAGCCTGCTGGCTGGCCAGCGCCGCCAGCAGGTTGGTGAACTCCAGCCGGGTGAACAGTGGCCGCAGTTTCTCCGGATCGGGGTGGGCCGGGCCGAGGTCGGCGACCCGCAGCGGCAGCGGCACGTCGAGGTGCAGGCGCACCAGCTCGCGCGACAACAGCGCCAGGTCGCGGTGCTGTTCGAGCGACTCGCGGATCGACTTCTTCGGCACCTCGTCGGTGCGCGCCAGCAGTTCGTCGAGCGACCCGAACTGCTTGAGCAGTTCCACCGCGGTCTTCTCGCCGATCTTCGGCACCCCCGGGATGTTGTCCGAACTGTCGCCCATCAGCGCCAGCAGGTCGACCATGCGGCTCGGCGGCACGCCCCACTTGGCCTCGGCGGCGGCTTCGTCGAGGATCTCCGGTTTGGCGGTCGAGCTGCGCAGGTTCCACAGCTTGATCTGCGGATCGACGATCTGCAGGAAGTCCTTGTCGCCGGTGACCAGGAACACCGCCATGCCGGCGTCGCGGCCCTGCACCGCCAACGTGCCGATCACGTCGTCGGCCTCGTGGGTCTCGCTGACGACGATCGGGATGCCGAAGCCTTCGGTCGCCTGGCGGATGTCGTCGAGCTGCGCGGCCATCTCGTCGGGCATCTTGGTGCGCGTCGACTTGTACTCGGCGTAGACCTTGGTTCGTTGCAGGTCGCTGCGCGGGCCGTCGAACGAGATCGCGATCGCGTCGGGCTTCTCGCGTTCGAGCAGCGCCCGCAGCGTCGTGCAGAACCCGTAGGTGGCGGCGGTCGGATGGCCGCTGCTGGTCGTCAGCGGGGCCCGGCCCGAACCCTGGAACGCGAAGAAGCTGCGGTACGCCAGGGCGGTGCCGTCGATCAGGAAGAGCCGCTTCTGCATCGCCACTTTGTAGCGGATCGGGGCGGTTGGCGCGCTACAACGTCCCGGGTGATCCTGCGCTTCGTGATCCAGCTCGCCGACATCGACCGCGGCGTCTATGCCGACCTCGACCTGCGGGTCGCCCAGCACCCGTCGGAGGACGTTCCCTACCTGTTGACGCGGGTGCTGGCCCGTGTGCTCGAACACCAGGACGGGCTCGAATTCGGCAAGGGCGGCAGCGATGCCGAGGAGCCGGCGGTCTGGCGCCGCAGCCCCGACGGCCGTGTGGTGCTGTGGCTCGACGTCGGTTCGCCGGCTCCCGAGCGGTTGCACCGCGCCAACAAACTGGCCGAGATGGTCGTCGTGTATTGCCACCGCCGCCCCGACCTGCTGGCGCAGCGCTGCGCCAAGGACGGTGTGCACCAGGCCGAGACCATCGACCTGGTCGCCGTGCCGACCGCGCTGCTCGACGCGTTGGCCCGGAAGCTCGACCGCAACAACCGCTGGGACGTGTCGGTCACCGAAGGGCTGGTGACGATCGTGGTCGACGG
>DAIMFJ010000317.1:0-313 GCA_036724695.1 Planctomycetota bacterium | reverse complement strand
CGATCGCCTCGACGCCGACACCGCCGCGTACCACGAGGCCGGGCACGCCGTGCTGGCACACCGGCTCGGCGGCGAGGTCGTCGAGTGCACGATCGAGTGCGACACGGAGGGTGTGGCGGGCGGCGCGACGGTGCGCTGGGCGCTGGTGCCGCCGGCCGAACGCACCCGCCGTTCCGCGTTGGTGGCCTTGGCCGGGCCGCTCGCCGAAGCCCGTTGGCGCGGCGAGCCGGCCCCGAGCGACGACGGCGCGTGGGCTGCGGATCGGCGGGAGGTCGAGGCCGCGCTCGCGGCCTTGCCCACGCCGCGCGAACGG
>DAIMFJ010000316.1:0-6228 GCA_036724695.1 Planctomycetota bacterium | reverse complement strand
GCGCTACCAGCCGATCAGGCAGAAAAATGCACGGCGACTTTGACGGGACCTTGGGGAGGCACCGGAGCCGCACAGGTTGTTGCCATGGTTGCTGAAGGCGAAGTTCGCCTCCCCACAGAACAGGGTGTTTCCGTGGTGGAACTCCGTCGTCGTCCCGGCACGGCAGCAATACTCCCACTCCGCCTCGGTGGGCAACCGATACTGGTAGCCCACCGGCAGGCGGCCTGCTGCGTGCTCGCTGGCCGTGAGCTCTGCGCAATAGGCCATCGCGTCGTGCCAGTTCACCCGTTCCACGGGTCGGTTGGCGCTGTTCGGCCACGCTGCACCCTGGAAGAACGACGGGTTGTTCCCCATCACCGCCTGGTACTCCGCCTGCGTGACCTCGTACCTCGCCATCCAGAACGGCCGGCTGATCGTGACCTGGTGCACAGGCTGCGACTGCGGCTGGTTGAAGTACGGCGCGGTCAGCAACGGCGTCACCGGCGACCCCATCGAGAACGTCCCCGGCGCAATCGCCACCATGTTGAGGCTCGCCGGCGGCGCAGCGACGATCGACAATGCCAACTCATTGTCGCCCAACGCCAGCGTCATCGATGCAGAATCCAGATCGATCGACTGCAAATCCCAAGCCATGCCAAGGAACGATGGGTTGGACGGGATCGTCAGCGAGTGCGAAACCGAGCCACTGGCTCCGAACACTCCCGCAAAGGCGCTCGACGAATTGGCGGGTTCCACACGCAGCAGGCCCTGCACCGTGAAACCAGGAACCACACAGGGCCGCGTGCCGGCGAACGGTGGCATGCACCACAAGACCGTATAGAGGTTGCCCGCAGCCTGCACGGGATGCGTCAACCCGAACGTCGCCGTCTGCCCGAGCACCGCCGGGGCCAGCACCTGCATCGTGCGGCCAGTGGCCTGGCACGGCAGGGCGGCGGCAAGGGCCGCGAGAGCACCAATCGCGAGTAGTCTGTCCATGGCATTTCCTGCAGGAGTACGCAGAGGGGGTTCGCGCCCAGGAAGTCCAAGCTGCATTCCCGGACCACCCGGGCCGGCGCACTTCCAGCATAACGTCGCCCCAGCCGCTCCGACCAGCCAGTGCAACCTGCGGAGATGCGCTCTCCCGGCCTCGTTTTCGGTTCGGCGGATACACACCTCGTTCGCTCCATCCCCCAAGCTGCGACCGCCTCTCGCCCAATCATCCCTTCGGCAAGCCGGCGCCTCCGTCCAGTTCACGGTCGTTGCGACCCGACGGCGCACGGCACCGCTGCATGGCGGTCTTGGCAGCACTCGCCGCAACAGCTCCGCGTTGGCTGAGTAGGCGACTCACGAATCGACGACCGATGACCACTCCTCCGGAGCGATGCCTGCTTGCTGTCGCACTTTGGCGCACCGCGCTGGAGGCAAGCCCACAGCGACGGCCTTGCGCAGACTGAGGACAGCTTCACGCCGTCTGCCCATGAAGATGTGGACCCTGGCATCCAGGACCCAGACCTCGGGCTCCTCAGCCAGCTCCCTGCGCAGCTGGTCCAGCACTGCGGTTGCCCGCTCGACGTTGGGGAGCTTCTCCCACATGCCACCGAGCATCTCCAAGAAGTCCACTGGCCTGGCGCCTCGAGCAGCGCGATCGAGTGTGCCGCGCACCAGCTCGGCTTCGGCCTCGTCGAGCCGCCCGAGAACGGTGAGAACGCGCGCCAGTACGATGTATGCGTAGCCGTTGCGGGGGCTCTTCTGCAGGGCCTCGCGGAGGATCGGCTCCGCTTCTGCATGCCGGTTGAGCCCAACGAGCGCCGTAGCCCACATCACGAGGACCGGCGAGGTCCTCCGACCACGCGAGATGAGGCCGGCGACCAGCTCCAGGGTACGCGGGAAGTCACCGCGATCCCTCTGCTGCCAACCATCGGCCTCGTCGACGTGGTTGCGCATCTGTCCCAGGTACGCCTGCCAGGATGGTCCATGCCGGCGCTCCGCATTGCGCTGCTCGATGTCGTCCAACTCGGCACGCAGGGCATGACCATCGCTCCGCTTGCCGCGCAACCTCAGCCGCGCCAATTCGACGACGTGCCGATCCTCCGCCGGGAGACGGGCCAGCGCCCGATCCATCAATGCCAGTTGTTCGTCGAGGGAGAAGTCGTAGTCGATCGCGCGTTGCAGCACCGGTGCAGGAATCGCCTTCGCAAGGAAGAACACCGCGGAATCGTCGACGCGCGGCGCGACGATCTCGAAATGGTCTGCGAGATACTCCATCACCACGTGGATGTGGGGCAGCCAGGGATGGTGATAGTCCTGGTGGATCACGATCGAGCATCCCGGCACCAAGTCGGGGAAGAAACTCGCGACAACACGCTTGCCGAGGGCCTCGGTCTTGGCGATGTCCACCATCAACACCTCGATCGGCTGACTTCTCCATGGTACGACATGGAAATCGCCCTCATGCACCTCGAGCAAATCGCGCACGGGAGCAACCTGGCGCTCGAAGATCGCGCGCGTGGATTCTCCGATACCCACCGTCTGGTGGAGCATCCTGGCGATGAAATCGATCGTGGGTTCATCGTTGACGAGAAAGTTGTCGAAGCAGTGGACCCGATGGCGCTGTATGTCGAAACCCGGATTGGCGCGTAGCCCTTGGGCCAGGAACCAAGCGGATTTCCCCAGGAACGACCCCGCATCGACGATCGCGCCCTTGCCGGCGTAGAAGTCCTTGGCAAGGTGGTAGAAGAGCAGGCTCTCGCGACCGCCTAGCATGCCCACGGGCGCATGCTGCAGTGGCGGGGAACCTGTGAGCCAGGGGCGTGCCTTGAAGATGACGTGGGTCATGAGTGTCATGGGGGATGGCCGTCGAGTTGCCCAACGCAATCCTCGCGCCGAGGCGAGTGCGGGCAGGAAGGAGGAGCTGCAGTCCACGACCATCCAGGCCTGTACAGCAGCACCCTGCCACAGTACCAACTTCGCCTGTGAGCGGCGGTCGGAATCCATGTGAGGGTCTTCAGGTACTCGTGTGGGTCCTCGAAGACTGCGCGACCGGTCGTCCGGCGTCGTCGGCGAAGTCGCGCTCGGGGAATCCCCAACTTCGGGTTATCCCTACCGCAGTCCGCCTCGTCTTCCTTCGTCCCGAGACTCACCAGAGCGGCATCTCGCGACCGCCGGCACGCTTCTGCGGGCACTCCGGAACCGCGACCCCGCGCGTGCGCCGTCGGCGCGGTCGACCGCAGCACACGCCCCCGAACATGGCGCTGGGCGTCGCAAAGTCACCCACACGACTTCCTGTCGCGCCATCCGCCGCAGGCCCTGACCTTCACGCGCACGTCGGCCGAGCACGACAACCACTTCGGCTTCTGCTCGCAGAGCGGCAGAAGCCTGGCGTCAGACGAGCATGCACGACATCCGCAGGAGGAGATTCCAGCCTACCACGCGACTGCCTGCCCCCAATCAATAACCTCGCCAGTGCGACCCATACTTCTCAGCCGGCCGTGCGTCGTAGACGTACCTCCCAGCCGCCGTCTCGATGCACTTGAAGTGCCGCCGATTCGCGGTCACGCGCCGCTCCAGGGCAGCGGGCAACAGTGGCGGCTTGGTCTCCAACCATTTGGCATGGGCCACACTACGGTATTCGAGACCCTTGACACCTCGCAAGTCGGCACCGCTGATATCGGAGCCCCGTAGCCCGAGACCGTGCGTCACGATCTCACAGTCCTCGAAAACACTATCCTGAAGCGAGCAACTCACGAAACCGCACATCTCCATCTCGACCCCTTCGAACCTGGAGCCGACGAGGTCCGTGCCGGACCAGGTGCACGCCCACATCCTTGCCTTCTTCACCGACAAACCGTCAGCCAAGGACTTCAGCACCATCAATCCTGAAAGATGGGATCCACGAATGACAGCCTCTCGTAGGTCACAATCGCACAAGCGAAGTGCCGCGTAGCGGCCTCGCCCCAATGCAATCTTCCGCATGTCGTATCCCTGGACACTCAGGTCATCAAAATCCTCCGGACCAAGGCTGACCGGAGCACCCGCAGCGGAAGCAGCGGTTCTGGCTTCGTTCCAAGCACCGCTTCGAAATGCAGCGTTCCATTCGCGTTCGTCCATGAGTCACCATTCGACGACAAGCCGCGCACGCACACCAGAACATACGTTCCGGCGTGTTTCGGGCCTTCAGGGTTTCGCCTAGGGCCCCGAGAGTTCCGGAGCGCCTTGGTGTTCTACCATGGAAACAGCTCACGCAAGATCCGCCGACTTGCGACGAGCGCTCCGACGCTGCCCAGGAACGACAACGCAGCAGCTCAACCCCCTGCCGACGACCTCCGCGGGCCATTCGATGCCCACCGACTTTCGTGACGCGCCGACGGGAAGGCCAGTGCGAGGGGCTGCCGGCCGGCGCGGACCCGGAGTGGCTGGCCGCCCCCCCTTCCCGGTTGGTGCCGGGCATCGTACCCTGCGAGGGGTACTCGAACTCCCGGGTGACCCACCCGAAACCCTGAAGACCCGCCCTGAGGGCCCAACACCCATGCTCCACACCTCGAACCGCTCCATCGCGTTCGCCGCCATCCTCTCGTGTCTCGGCGGCGCTGCGACGGCGCAGTCGGCGAGCTGGGTGTTGCGCAACCTGACGCCGCACCCGAGCAGCAACGGTGCGACGACGCTCGCGTACGACGCGGCGCGCGGCGAGTGCCTCTTCTTCTCCTACGCGCGCGAGACCTGGACCTACGACGGCGTGGCGTGGGACTACCGCGGCAACCAACAGGGGCCGACCAACGGCATCCACCCGGGCGGCAGCTGCTTCGACTCCGCCCGCCAGGTGGTGGTGATGGTGGCAGGCAACCAGAGCACCGGGCAGGAGACCTGGGAGTGGAACGGGACCGCGTGGTCACGACGGCTGGTCGGCGGTCTGCCGGGGCGACACAGCTTTGCGCTGGCCTACGACGCGGCGCGCGGCAAGACGCTGCTGTTCGGCGGCAGCCGTGGGGCCAGTGTCGGCCTCGCCGACACGTGGGAGTGGGACGGCTCGACGTGGACGCAGGTCTACAACGGCGGGCCGCCGCCGCGTTCGGACGCCGCGATGGTCTACGACGCGGCGCGGCAGACCGTCGTGCTGTTCGGCGGGGACAGCGACCTCGGTGGGTCGTCGATCCGTTACGACGACACCTGGGAATGGAACGGCCAGTACTGGATCGGCCACTATGGCATTCCGGCACCGGCGGGCCGCTACTCCCACGAGATGGTCTACGACTCCGCACGGCAGCGCGTCGTGCTGTACGGCGGCACCACGGGGCAGAGTTCGCTGCAGGACACCTGGGAATGGGACGGGCTCGCGTGGACCCAGACCGTCGCGTCCGGTGGGCCTGCGGGTGTCTACGGCATGGCCTATGACAGCTCCCGCGCAGTCGCGGTTGCCGTGCACGGCCCGTCCGCGTCGCAGACGAGCGAATACGTCACCGCCGCCGCCCAGGCCGCGACCTTCACGACCTTCGGTGCCGGTTGCGTCGGCCCGAACGGCACGCCGTCGCTCGGCGCCGCGCCGGGCTCGACACCGCGCATCGGCGCGACGCTGCAGCTGTCGTTGTCCAACCTGCCGACGTCGTTCCTGAACCCCGCGTTCGGCATCGTCGGGTTCGACGCGACCACCTGGAACGGCCAGCCGCTGCCGGTGTCGCTCGCGTCGATCGGCATGCCGGGCTGCGCCGCGTGGATCGATTCCGTGCTCGCCGAGGTGTTGCTCAACGTGCAGGGCACTGCGAGTTGGAACATCGCCATCCCGATGAACCAGAACTTCGTCGGACTGAACGTCTACGTGCAGGGCGCGGTGCTGTCACCGGGAAGCAATGCGGCTGGCGTCGTGCTCAGCAATGCGGGGCACGCGCGCATCGGCTCGTTCTAGCAGCGCCTCCGGCGCGGCGGTTCCCATATGGACCGCGAAGCCTGGCGGGATCCTGACTGCTTCGGTTCACGGGGCGCAGCTCGGGGTGGCAGCGCACCACGCCATCGCTCAGCGGTCGTCATCGTCCACTGCCTTCGTCCGCACGCCAGCGGGCATCGGCGTGCCCGGTGCTGGCGCTGCAAACACCGAAGCCCCGTTGTGGCCGTAGACGATTTCGCCGCCGAGCTGGCCGACCTGGTAGCCGAGGCCAAGCACGGCGAGGGTACCAGCACAGGTCGCGGCACCCGCGGCCAGACAACCGCGACGGCGGCGCAACAGCAGCGGCAGCACGCTGATCGCCAGGAGCAGGCCAC
>DAIMFJ010000315.1:2895-6250 GCA_036724695.1 Planctomycetota bacterium | reverse complement strand
GACGCTCGCGTGCTGGCCCGCCGACGCCTTCCTGCGCACCGGCGAGAACGTGCGCGGCGTCGCCGACGAGCGCGCCCAGTACCCGGCCGAACGCGTGGCGCAGCTGCGCGACACCGGCCGGCGGCTGCGCGAACTGCTGGCTGGCGAACCGCTGCGGGTCGCCTTCTCGGGCACCCAGGCGATGCTCGTCTACGAAGCCAAGGTCGCCTACGCGCTCGAAGCGGTCACCGGCCTGACCGACCATTTCCTGGCGCACCGCGAACTGCCGTCGCGCGGCCGCATCGGCCACGAGAAGTCGGTGCGCTTCGAGCGGGACGAAGACCGCCAGTACGTGCTCGAGCGCCAGCAGGTGCAGTTGCTGCTCTTCGACCTGCCGATGTGGACCGGGCCGTTCCCGTGGCTGCGGGTGCAGATCGGGCCGCTGACCGGCACGTTGGTGCGCTGGGAGCCGCGCGCGATGCAGCGGCTGCTCGGCCAGCCCGACGTCGTGTTGACGGACCTGCCGAAGTTCCTCGACGACTACCTGGCCACGCTGGCCGATCGGCCGCGTGCCCAGGTGCAGGCCGACTTCGCCGCGCTCGAACTGGTGTATTTCCGCTGGCACGACGACCCAGCGCGGCGCGAACGGTTCGTCGCGTTCCTGGCGGGCCGCTGAATCCGCCGGGTCACTTGCGGCGCGTCAGCACCAGGATCGCGGCCAGCAGCAACGAGGCGACGCCGACGATCCCGGCCAGCAGCGTCGGATCGATGCCGAGCCCACCCTTCGCGGCCGTCGGGGCCGCGGCTTCGCCGTGGGCAGGGGCGTGGTGTCCACCGGTGCTGTGATCGCCTGCGTGGGCGTCGTTGCCGGTGTGGGCCGCTGCCCCGTGCGGCTGGTCGTGGTTGGTCGTCGCCCCGTGCGTCGTCGCCCCGTGCGCCACCTCGCCGTGCGCGGTCGCCGGGCCTTGCGGATCGCGATGGGTCGCCGTCGCATCGTGGCTGAGGTCGATCACCTTGTGGGTGGTGGGCCCGGCACCGGTTGGCTGGGTGGCGTGCCCGTGCGGGGCTGCCCCCGGCGCACCGTGCTTGCCGGCGTGGGCCGTGCCGTGCGCCGGCGCCGCGGTCTCGCCCAGCGGCGCGGCTTGCGGCTGGGAGGCTGGCTGGTTGCCCGGGTGGGGGCCCGGCTCGGATTCCTTGAGCCAACGCAGGTCCCCGGAGCCGAGGTCGTAGACGGTCGGCAACATCGCGAACTTGCCGTCCTGTTCGAGCTGGCGCAGCAGCGGGCTGCGTTCGCGGGCGTCGGCGACGGTGCGCAGCACGTGTTCCTCGACGGCGCGGTCGACGAGTTCGCCGCCGTGGGCGCCCAGGCGCCGGGCGCGTTCGACCGCCGGCGCGATGCGGTCGAGCAGCGCCCGCATGCTCGGGGACAGCTGGCCGTGGCCGTCGCCTGGCGCGGCGGTGCCGTGGTTCGCGTGGCCGTCGGTGCTGGCTGCGGCGAGCACCTCGGTCGCCGCCCCGACCGCACCACAGCGGGTGTGGCCCATCACCAGCAGCAGCGACGCACCACTCTGTTGCGCGGCGTGCTCGATGCTGGCCAGCGCGTCGTCGTTCAGCGCGTGGCCGGCGACCCGCACGACGACCAGTTCGCCGAGGCCGGCGTCGAACACGTGTTCTGGCGGCACCCGCGAATCCGAGCAGGTCAGGACGATCGCCAGCGGTCGCTGGCCGCGCGTCACGGTGTCGCGGCGGGCCGGTGACAAGTCGCCGGTCGGCAGGCCGTCGCCCAGGAACCGGCGGTGGCCGGCCTGCAAGAGGCGCAGCGCCACGTGCGGCGGCACGTTCGTCGGTGTGGTCTGCACCGGGGTCAACGCCTCGACCTGGCGATCGCGCGGCATCGGCCGCGGCGACAGCCAATCGACCTCGCCACTGCCCGGTCGGTAGCGAGCCGGCACGACCCGCAACTTGCCGGCTTCGACGTAGCGCCGCAGCAGCGCACTCTTGCGCAGGCTCTCGTGGACCGTCAGGTGGATGTTCTCGACCTCGCAAGCCGCCGCAAGTTCGGTGCCGCCGTATTCGCGCGACATCGCCCGGCGCACGGCCGGCTCGATGCGCTCGAGCAGGTTCTGCATCGCCGCACTGGGGGCGGTCGTCGGGTGGCCGAGGTCCAGGGTCCGGATCTGCTCGTTGGCGGCGGCGACCGCCGAGCAGCCTTCGTGGCCCAGCACGACGCACAGCGGGGCCTGCAGGTGTTCGACCGCGTACTCGACGCTGGCCAGTACCTCCGGGTCGCAGGCGTTGCCGGCCACCCTGATCACGAACAGCTCGCCGAGCCCGGCGTTGAACAGGTGTTCGGGCGGCACGTCGCTGTCGGCGCAGGTCAGCACGATCGCGAACGGGCTCTGGCCGCGGGCCAGCGTGCGCCGCACGCCTTCGCCGAGCGGCTGCGGCACCGACTTGCCGGCCGCGAACCGGCGATTGCCGTCGCGAAGGGCCGCCAGCGCTTCGTCCGGGGTCTTCTGGGCCAGCGACGAGCCCGCCAGCAGCGTTGCGGCGGCCAGCAGGGTGAGTCCGAACGGGCGGATGGGTGCGGTGCGTGCCATGGTGCAGAGCTCGGGAAAACCGTCGGCTCGGCCATCGGCAGCCCCGGGTTGGCAGCTGGACGGCCGTCCGGTCGGTGCGCTGCCATGGTGGCAGCGGCCGCGCCGCCGGCGGGTCTCTCGGCCGGATCCCGGGCCGGTGCGGCCGGGGGGCAGCCGGGCCGGCGGGTGGCTTGGTCCCGGCCGCCCATTGACCTGGACCCCGCGCTCGCTACCTTGTTCGCGCTCCATTCCCGACCGGTGCCGGTCCGGGCCCCCGTCGATCGCGGCTGCGACGGGGCTTCGCACCCGCCGCGCGGCACGTCGACGACGTGCGAGTTTCCAACGTCAGCCCCCAGCCAATCGAGCGCCCTGCCATGTCCGACATCAAGGAGTCGAAGGACATCCAGACCATTCGCAACTACCGCAACTTCGGTGTGATGGCCCACATCGACGCGGGCAAGACCACGTTCAGCGAACGCGTCCTCTACATCACCGGCAAGAGCCACAAGATCGGCGAGGTGCACGAGGGTGCCGCGACGATGGACTACATGGAGGAGGAGCGCAAACGCGGCATCACGATCACGTCGGCCGCGACGACCTGCTACTGGCGCGACCACCGCATGAGCCTGATCGACACCCCCGGGCACGTCGACTTCACGGCCGAGGTCGAACGTTCGCTGCGCGTGCTCGACGGTGCGGTCAGCGTGTTCTGCGCGGTGGCCGGTGTGCAGCCGCAGTCGGAGACGGTGTGGCGCCAGGCCAACCGCTACAAGGTGCCGCGCGTCGCGTTCGTCAAC
>DAIMFJ010000315.1:1151-2885 GCA_036724695.1 Planctomycetota bacterium | reverse complement strand
CCGCACCGGCGCCGACTTCTACAAGGCGATCGAGTCGATGAAGACCCGCCTGCGCGCCAACCCGGTGCCGCTGGTGATGCCGATCGGCAAGGAGAAGGAGTTCAAGGGCGTCGTCGACCTCGTCGAGATGGACGCCTGCATCTGGTCCGAGGACGACGCGCGCGAGATGACCCGCGGTCCGATCCCGGCCGAGCTGATGGACGAGGCCAAGCGCCGTCGCGACCAGATGGTCGAAGCGGTCGCCGAGTGCCACGACGTCGTGCTCGACAAGTTCCTCGAGGGCGAGGAGATCTCCAAGGAGGAGATCATGCAGGCGATCCGCAAGGGCACGCTCGACCTCAAGATCACGCCGACCTTCTGCGGTTCGGCGTTCAAGGACAAGGGCGTGCAGAACGTGCTCGATGCGATCATCGACTACCTGCCGAGCCCGATCGACGTGCCGCCGATCGAGGGCTTCAACCCCGAGAACGACGAGAAGATCAACCGGCCGCTGCTGCCCGACCAGCCGTTCGCCGGCCTCGTGTTCAAGACGATCAGCGACCCGAACGGCGACCTGACGTTCATCCGCATCTACACCGGCGAGATGCGGCAGGGCGAGCGCTACTACAACGCGCGCACGCGCCGCTACGAACGCATCGGCCGCCTGGTGCGCATGCACGCGATCCAGCGCGAGCCGATCGAAGTCGGGCGCGCGGGCGACATCGTCGCCGCGGTCGGCGTCAAGGAGTCGATCACCGGGGACACCCTGTCGACCAAGGAGCACCCGGTGATCTACGAGGCGATGGCGTTCCCGGAGACCGTCATCAGCATGGCGATCGAGCCGAAGTCGACCGGCGACCGCGACAAGCTGTCCGAGGTGATCGGCAAGCTGGTGCGCGAGGATCCGACGTTCAAGGCGCGGACCGACGAGCAGACCGGCCAGATGGTCATCTCGGGCATGGGTGAGCTGCACCTCGAGGTGAAGTGCAACATCATCCAGAACGACTACAAGATCGGCGTGACGGTCGGCCGTCCGAAGGTCGCGTACAAGATGACCCTGAAGGGTCCCAAGCAGGTCGAAGCCCGCCACATCAAGCAGTCCGGTGGTTCGGGTCAGTTCGCCGTTGCGCGCGTCAAGTTCCGTCCGGACGAGACGATCGAAGGCGACTTCGAGTTCATCGACGGCATCAAGGGCGGCTCGGTGCCGCGCGAGTACATCCCGTCGGTCGAGGCCGGTATCGAGGCCGCGATCAAGGGTGGTGGCCGGATCGGCTTCCCGTACGTCAAGATCGTCGCCGAGATGTACGACGGCCAGAGCCACGACGTCGACTCGAGCGCGATGGCGTTCGAAGCGGCCGGTGTGCTGGCGTTCCGCATGGCGGCCGAGGGCAACAGCCAGTTGCTCGAGCCGATCATGAAGATCGAGATCGAAGTGCCCGAGGAGAAGACCGGTGACGTCATCGGCGACCTCAGCTCGCGGCGTGGTCTCGTCGAGGAAATGATCGCCAAGCCGGGTGGCATCTCGGCGGTGACCGGCAAGGTGCCGCTCGCCGAGATGTTCCAGTACTCGACGACGCTGCGTTCGCTGACGCAGGGTCGCGGCACGTACACGATGGAGCCGGCCGCCTACGAGCCGGTGCCGCCGAACATCGCCGAGAAGGTCCTGGCCGAATACGCCAAGGCCTGAGCGGCGGCCACCGCGGCTGCACGGTTGCGCCGGCGCCCCCAGGCACCCCCCCCCCCAATAAACGGCCC
>DAIMFJ010000315.1:0-1087 GCA_036724695.1 Planctomycetota bacterium | reverse complement strand
GTTTGGGGGGGGGTTGGGGGGGGGGGGGGCGTGGGGGGGCGGGCGCGGCGTTTCCGGGGCCAGCGGCCGCTCGCCGAGGCGATCAGCGGAACAACTCGATCCCTTCGTGCGCAACCGCCAGCAGGACGCAGGGCGGGCCGGCGTCGAGGGCGACCGGCCCGTGGCTGCTGCCGTCCGGGTAGTTCACGAACTGCCCCTGCCGGTGTTCGCCGGCTTCGTCGCGGTAGCCGCCTTGCAGCACCAGCACGTCCTCGGCACCTTTGTGCCGGTGGCGCGGATAGCCGCAGCCGGGTGCCATGCGAATCAGCGCCACGACCCTCCCGGTGGTGCGGCACGTGGCATAGAAGTGCACCTCGACACCGGGGTACCTGGTCTGCCGCCAGGGCAGACCGGCGAACGGTGCCGCAGTATCGTGAGGTTCCATGAGTGACGTTCCGGGCGAAAGCTGGTCGATCTCGGTCGACAAGGATTACCTGAAGTTCAGTTCCGCGCACTTCCTGATCTTTCCGGACGGCACGGCGGAGCGTCTGCACGGCCACAACTACCGGGTCTTCCTCGACCTGCATTGTGGGCTCGACAAGCACGGGCTGGTCGTGAACTTCAAGGAGATCAAGCCGATGGCGCGCCAGCTCTGCGACGAGCTCGACGAGTTCGTGCTGATGCCCGGCCAGCATCCCGAGCTGCGTTGCACGAAGAACGGCAACGCGATGGAGATCCGCTACCGGGAGCGCTTCTACTCGATCCCGGCCGACGAGGTGCTGGTGTTGCCGATCGGCAACAGCAGCGCCGAGAACCTGGCCGCCTGGTTCGGCCGCACCCTGCGCGACCGTATGCGCAGCAGGTGGCCGCACCTGTCGGTCCGCCAGCTCAGCGTCGGCGTCGAAGAGACGCGTGGACAACGCGGCACGTGGACACTGCGGGAGTGACACTGCGGGAGTGACCCTGCGGGAGTGACTCTGCGGGAGTGACGCGCCGGGTGGCGCTTCAGCTGCCGGTCTGCAGCGTCGACGCCGGTTGCGACACCGCAACCGGGCTGGTCGCCCCACGCGCTTCGTGCTGTCGATGCTGGGTGGCGCGGTAACCATGC
>DAIMFJ010000314.1:4862-6252 GCA_036724695.1 Planctomycetota bacterium | reverse complement strand
GTCTTGAACTATCCCTTCGCCCACGGCGAGGGGAAGGATAAGGATCTACCAATGCGGCTACGACTCGGGACCGTTCTGTTGCTCGCCGGTGTGGTGGCGACCTGTGCTGCACCGGGAACCGATCGCCCGGCCACCCCGCTGCCCGCCGGTGACCGCGGCCCGCAGCTCTACCTGCAGCACTGTGCCGCCTGCCACGGCGCCGACGGTCGCGCCGACACCCCGGTGGCGGCGCTGCTGCTGCCGCGCCCGAATGCGTTCGCCGACGGCCGCTTCAAGCTGGTCTCGACCGCCAACGGCATGCCCAGTGAGCAAGACCTGGTGGCGACGCTGCGCCGCGGCATGCCGGGGTCGACGATGATGGCCTACGACTGGTTGCCCGACACCGACCTGTCGGCGTTGGCGCAGCACGTGCGCGCCTTGGCGGTGCGCGGCCGCGCCGAGGCGATCCTGCGCACCGCGGCCTTCACCGGGGCGGCGCTCACGCCGGCCGTGGCGACCGCGCTCGCGGAACGCGAACTGGCCGCCGGGCCGACGGTGCCGGTGCCTGCGGTCGCCGCGCCGAACGACGCGACGTTGTCCGTCGGGCAGGCGCTGTACCACCGCCACTGCGCGGCCTGCCACGGGGACGACGGGCGCGGGTTGCCGCACGCCGCGACGATGCCCACCGACGGCACCTGGCTGTGGCCCCGGGACTTCACGGCCGGGTACCTGCGCGGCGACGCGTCGCACCGCGCGTTGGCGTTCCGGATCCTGGCCGGCATGCCGGGCGCGCACATGCCGCCGACGCCGCTCGCCGAGGCCGAAGCGGCCGCCCTGTTGGCGTACGTGCAGAGCTTGATCCCCGAACCGGCCGACCGCCGGCACGTGCAGTGGCGGCGCACGGTCCGGGTCGGCAAGGTCGCGGAGCTGCCGGCCGACGCCGCGGCGTGGGCGGCGGTCGAGACGGTGCGGTTGCCGGCGGTGCCAGTGCACTGGCGGGCCGATGCGGCCAGCGAGCTGCAGTTCGCGGCGGTGCACGACGGGGCCACGCTCGCCGTGCGCTTGCAGTGGGCGGACCCGACCCGCAGCGACCGGCTGACGCCGGGGCGTGCGCTGGGCGACGGCGTGGCGCTGCAGTGGACTGCGGCCGAAGCCCCGCCGTTGCTGGCGATGGGCCAGCTCGGCGAACCGGTCAACGTCTGGCGCTGGCACGCCTACGACCCGAAGGAGACGGCCGGGTTCGTCGACCTGCTGCGCAGCCCGCCAGCCGACGGCACGCCGGTCGTCCGGAATGCGCCGCGCGCCGAATCGGCGCAGTTCCACGGCATCTTCTCGGTCGGCGACGCCGCGGCCAGTGGCTGGTCGATCGACGCGACGCCGCACTGGCACGGCGGCGTCTGGACGGTCGAGT
>DAIMFJ010000314.1:0-4792 GCA_036724695.1 Planctomycetota bacterium | reverse complement strand
CGGAGCGGGCGAAGTCGGGTTCGCGGCGGGCGGCGCACGCCTGTTCGCGGTGGCGCTGTGGGACGGCGCGCGCGACGATCACGCCGCCACCAAGACGATCACCACCTGGCATCGGCTCGAGCTGCTGCCTTGACCAGCCAACCCGGGAGCCCCGCCATGGAACTCTGGATCGCCACCGACCTCTCGCCGACTTCGCTGCGTGCCGTCGAGCTCGGCTTCGCCTGGGCGCGGCAGGTGGCCGGGCGGGTCGTGCTGCTGCATATCGTGCACGACCCCGAACTGGCGCCGGCGTTCGCCAACGACGTGCCTGGTGAGGTCGCCGCCGCGCGCGCCGCGCTCGAACGGCAGGTGGCGCAGTTCGGCAGTGGGCTGGTCTGCCGCGCCGAGGTGCGGACGGCCGACGACGTCGTCGCGGAGATCCAGAAGGCGAGTGCTGCCGCCGACTACCTGTTCGTCGGCTCGCACGGCCGGTCCGGCTTCCAGCGCTTGCGGCTCGGCTCGGTCGCGGCAGGCCTGTTGCGCCATTGCCACGTCCCGGTCGTGTGCCTGCCGGCCGGCTGAGCGCCACGCAGTGGTTGGTCGACCTGGCGGCTCGTCGTGCCTTGCGCCATGGCCGTCGCGCGACCACGGTGCCTGGTCGGTTGCGAACGCGGCTCGCGCAACATCCCGGTCGCCCGCGGTGCCATGGCCTTGCCGGCGGCGGTCCTGGCGGTGCACCAGCGCCCCCCGCGTCTCAAGCCACGAACACGCCGGCGTGCCCGGGGCGCAGGCAGTCGGCGAGGCGTCGGCAGAGCTCGCGGAGTTGGGCCGGTGTGGGCGTCTCGCCGACCGCCGCCAACATGCGGCGGGCCAGCGGGCCGTCGCGGAGGATCGTCTGCAGGGGGACCTGCAGCTCGGCGTCGACCACCGCGGCGTCGGGCAGCACGGCGTCGGCGAGGTGTCGCCAGACCGCCTGCAGCGTGGTCGGCTTCGCCGGCAGGCCGACGGCCGCCAACAACGCGCCGTCGGCGAGCACCGTGCGTTCGGCGGTCGCGGTGGCGGCCAGGAACTGCGCCGCGAGCCGTTCGGTGGGCAGGGCCGCGAGGTGGTCGAGCGAGGTCCAGCGCTCTTCGTACAGGGCTCGCACCGCGGCGACCACCAGCGCGCCGATCGCGAAGTCGGCGCGCGGCGACTCCTGGCAGTCGAGCACGCGGATCTCGAGCGCTTCGCGGAAGAACTTCGCGACCACGCCGCGCGAATTGAGCCATTCCTCCTGCAGCAGGCCATCCGGATCGAACGGCGCGATGTCGCGCCAGATCGGCCGCAGGATCGTGTCGTAGTACTCGTCGCGGCTGCGCACCGGCTCGGGCACGATCTGGCCGGCGATCCGCGGCACCCGCGCCTGGTTGTGGCGGTAGGTCTGCAGCCGGTGGTCGAGGTGGCCGGTGAAGCGACCTTCGCAGAACGGCGACGCCGCGGCGAGGGCCGGCAGCAGCGGCAACAGCGCGCGGCAGGCCAGGTGCAGGCGCCCGAACTCGTCGTCGTTCGCGAACGGCAGGTTGACGTGGCAGCTCTGCAGGTTCGACCAGCCGTGGCCGCGGCAGTCGAAGATGCGGTCGTAGGCGGCGTAGATCTCGCCGGAGTCGTGCGGCCAGCGGCGGAACTCGTCGGGCGTGAACAGCGGGTGCATGCCCGACGGCAGCAGCCGCGCCGGCCCGTTGCCGTCCAGTCCTTCGGCCAGCAGGCGGTCGATCGTCGCGGCGCTGCGCACGAACTCGGTCGCCCCGCCGCGCAGTGGGGCCGGCGCGGTGTTCTTCAATTCGATCACGTGCAGTGCCAGCTCGTTCGACCAGGTCACCGCCCCGTCCTCGTGGTCGCCGGTCAGGTGGCCGGCGGCGCGCTGCAGCAGGCGGTCGGCGATCGGTCGCACCGCGAACGTGGTCGCGTCGACGATCATGTACTCGATCTCGATCCCGAACGCGGCGAAGGCGGCGAGCGTCATGCGTCCCACTCCAGGCGGCGGTGCACGACGCGGCCCATCAGCGTGCGCATGATGCGCAGGTAGAGTTCGTCGCCGAGCACCTGATCCTCGAAGCCGGCGTCGATGTTGGGGTTGTCGTTGACCTCGATCATGTACACCTTGCCGCCGACCTCCTTGAGGTCGACGCCGTACAGGCCGCGCCCGATCGTGTTGGCGGCCTTCAACGCCGCCTTGACGACGCGCGGCGGGGCCTGCTCGACCGGCAGTGTCTCGGCCTTGCCGAAGTCCTTCTCCTGGGTCTTCGGGTCGCGTTTGAGGATCTGCCAATGACCTTCGGCCATGTAGTAGCGGCACGCGTACAGCGGCACGCCGTCGAGCACGCCGATGCGCCAGTCGAACTCGGTCGGCACGAAGCCCTGCGCGACCAGCAGGTCGCTGCGTTTGAGCATCTCCTCGACCTTGTCGGCGAGTTCCCGAGGATCCTGCACGCGGACCACACCGACCGAGAACGAGCTGTCCGGCACCTTGAGCACCAACGGGAAGCCGAGCCTGGCGCCGAGCGAATCGACGTTGCCGCGGTGCACGATCATCGTGTTCGGCACCGGGATCGACTGCTGGTCGGCCATCTCGGCCAGGTAGACCTTGTTGCTGCAGCGCAGGATCGACACCGGATCGTCGATCACCGGGATGCCGAGCGCCTTGGCGCGGCACGCGAAGCGGTACGTGTAGTGGTTGACCGAGGTCGTGCAGCGCACGAACAACGCGTCGAACTCGGCCAGCCGGCTGTAGTCGGCCTGCTGCACGAACTCGACGTTGAAACCGACCTCGTTGCCGGCCTTGACGAACTTCTGCAGCGCCTTCTTGTTCGACGGCGAGTCCTTGGCGTCCGGGTCGACCAGGATCGCCAGGTCGTAGTGGTTGCTGGCCGGCTTGCGGGTGCGCACGTGCGCCTTGGCGAGGTAGCCGTCGGTCGCCTCGCGCGCGAACTCGAGGTGGCTCGGCGGCAGGTCGTCGATCGCCAGCGGCTTGAGGCCGTCGAGCCGCCAGCGACCGGTCTTGTCGTGGCGCGCGAACGTCGCCTGCAGGTACGGACACGGGAACATCGCGAACAACGTCGCGGCGAGCTTGGCGTGCCGTTCGGCGGTGTTGCGGCCGAAGTAGACGCTGAGCACGAACTCGTCGCTGGTGATGCCGTGCAGCGACTTCTCGACGATCTCCTGCAGGTCGCTGCCGACGATCGAGGTGACCGCCTGCGACTTCATGTTCTGGATCGTCTCGTTGCTCGGCAACGGCCGGTGGTCGCGCGCGTCGGCGAGCAACGACACGTAGTAGCCGGTCTTCTGGTAGGCCAGCGAACGGCACAGGTTGACGACCCGCACCCGTTCGAGCGTCGAGTACGACGGGTGGGTCAGGTAGGTGCGCGCCGCGACGACCTCGACGTTGGCGGCTGCGAACGACCATTCCTTGGGGTCGTTGACGACGACCAGGTTGCGCATCGGTCAGGCTCTCGGTTGGCTGGGGTCCGACGGTTCCACGACCACGATGCTGGCATCGTGGGTCAAGACGCCCAGCATGATCGCTCCGATCGCGCGGTCCAGGGCAACTTCGTAATGTCGGCCCGCGGCGAGCGGATTTTCTTCGAACGGGTCGGCGACCAGCACGGTGCGGGTGCCACTGTGGTAGCCGCACAGGACCACGAAATGGCCCTGCGGTTCGCCGCGCACGTCGTCGTCCTGGTCGTCGTCGCCGAACTCGCGGGGGTGGCGGTACAGGTACGTCGAGCTGAGCCCGGTCAGCAGCGGGATGCCGGCCTGCAGGTGCCGCCGCAGGAACCCCGCCGTCAGGTCGGTCAGCTCGAGCCGGCCGCCGAGCGCGAAGAACTCGCCGTACGCGTCGGTCAACTGCGCGAAGATCGGCCGCTGCGCCCCTTTGTAGAGGCACTGCTGGCGCAGTTTGGCGCCGATGTCGACCCCTGGCCGGAACCACGTCGGGTCGAACAACCGGATGTTGTGGGTGTGGATCGTGACCCGGTGGCCGCGGCGCAGTGCGTCGTTGGCCAGGTAGACGTCGGCGGTGCCGCCGGACGGTGTCTTCGGGATCGCCGCGATCAGTTCCGGCAGCGCGACGTGCTGGCCGTAGTAGCGGTAGATCGCATGCAGGCACGTCGGACCACAGGTGAAGTCGTCCGGCTGCGCCTGGATCTCGAAGTGGAGGGCGGCGAGCTCTGCTGCGCGGTCGGGCCGGTTGGCCATCCCCAGCGATGCTAGCGGCCCCGGTTGGCGCAATCCAACGCGCTGCGGTCACCGAATCGGCGCTCGCCGCTGCGGTTCGGCAGGTACCGTGCGCGGATGCGCATGGGTCGTCTCCTGCTCGCTGGCTGGCTCGCGGTCGTCGTCGCCGGTTGTGCGTCGCCAGCCTGCTGGCGGGAACTCGCGGTCGTCGACTTGCCGGCTGCTGGTGGGCCACCGTCGGCGGTGGTCTACGTCGAACTGCCCGGGCGCGAACTGAGCGACCGCATGGTCGCCGAGGCCTTGCCGGCGGCCGAGGTGGCGGCGGCCCTGGCGGCCGGTGGTTGGCGACCCTGCCGGATCGACGGGTTCGCCGCGGCTCGGCACTATGCCGAGTGGGTCGGCAGTGGCGAAGGCATGGGCGTGGTCGTGTTCGACGCCGATGGCCAGGTACTCGGCACCCGTCCTGGGCCGCAGGACGCGGCCGAGCTGGCGGCGTACCTGCGGCTGGCGGCCCGACGGCGTGTGGACGTCGCGGCGGCCCGGCAGGCGCTGGCCGCGCACCGTGGCGCCGACGAACTGCTGCGGCTCGGCCAGCTGCTGC
>DAIMFJ010000313.1:0-6257 GCA_036724695.1 Planctomycetota bacterium | reverse complement strand
CCAAGATGCGCGCCGCGCGTCTGCTGTGGTGGCGGATCATGAAGCAGTTCAACCCCAAGAGCCCCAAGTCGATGATGCTGCGCACGCACTCGCAGACTTCGGGCTGGTCGCTCACCGAGCAGGACCCGTACAACAACGTCGTGCGCACCACCATCGAGGCGATGGCCGCGGTGTTCGGCGGCACCCAGTCGCTGCACACCAACGCGCTCGACGAGGCGATCGCGCTGCCGACCGAGTTCTCGGCGCGCATCGCCCGCAACACGCAACTGATCCTGCAGGAGGAGAGCCACGTCACGCACGCCGCCGACCCGCTGGCCGGCAGCCACTACGTCGAGTGGCTCACCGACCAGTTGGCACAGCGTGCGTGGGCGCTGATCCAGGAGGTCGAAGGACTCGGCGGCATGACCAAGGCGATCGAAGCCGGCCTGCCGAAGCTGCGCATCGAAGAGGCCGCGGCGCGCCGCCAGGCGGCGATCGACTCCGGCGCGGAGACGATCGTCGGCGTCAACAAGTATCGACCGGCCCAGCAGGAGCCGCTCGACATCCTGTCGATCGACAACACCGAGGTGCGCCGGGCCCAGATCGCCCGCCTCGACCGCCTGAAGGCCGAACGCGACGGCGCGGCGGTGCAAGCAGCGCTCGCCGCGATCACCGCCGGCGCCCGCGGCGACGCCAACCTGCTGGAACTCGCCGTCGACGCGGTCGAGAAGGGCGCCACCGTCGGCGAGGTCTCCCAAGCCATGGAGGTGGTGTTCGGTCGCCACCAGGCGACGCCGCGCACCGTCGCCGGCGTGTATGCTGCCGCCGGCAAGTCGATGCAGCAGCTCCACGAAGCCCAACAGCGCACCCGCACGTTCCTCGACCGCCACGGTCGCCGGCCGCGCATCCTGGTCGCCAAGATGGGCCAGGACGGCCACGACCGCGGCCAGAAGGTCATCGCGACCGCGCTCGCCGACCTGGGCTTCGACGTCGACATCGGGCCGCTCTTTGCGACGCCCGCCGAGACCGCGCGGCAGGCGATCGAGAACGACGTGCACTTCTGCGGCATCAGTACGCTAGCCGGCGGGCACAAGACGCTGGTCCCCGAACTGGTGCGCCTGCTGCGCGAGCAGGGCCGGCCCGACATCCGCGTGATCGCCGGCGGCGTGATCCCCGAACAGGACTGGCCGGCGCTGCGCGCGGCCGGCGTCGCGGCGATCTTCGGCCCCGGCACGGTGATCCCGACCGCGGCGATCGAACTGCTGGACCTGCTCGAAGCGGCGAGCTAGCCGGCCCGCGCGGCGTCGAGCGCGCGCCCGATCTCGGCGGCGAGGTCGCGCCAGTACTCGACGCCGATGCTGAGCCGCACCAGCCCTTCGCTGACCCCACCGGCCGAAAGGTCCTCTTCGGACATCTCCGACGCAGTGGTCGACCGCGGATGGCACGCCAGCGACTCGACGCCGCCGAGCGACACCGCCAGGCGCACGATCTTCAGGTTGTCGAGGAACCGGAACGCCGCGTCGCGACCACCGACCAGTTCGATCGCCAGCATCGAACCCGGCGCCGTGCACTGCTGCTTGAAGATGCGCGCCTGCTCGCCGGTGAACAGCGACGGGTAGTGCACGGTGGCGACCGCCGGGTGGGCGCGGATGCCCTCCACGAGCCGCCGGGCGTTCTTGCTCTGCTTGACCATGCGCAACCACAAGGTCGCCATGCTGCGCTGCAGCAGCCACGCCGTGAACGGTTCGCAGATCGTGCCGAGGAACGCGCGCGTGCCGCGCACCTTGCCGACCAGTTCCCGATCCTTGCCGGTCAACGCGCCCGCGACGAGGTCGCTGTGCCCGCCGAGGAACTTGGTCGCCGAGTACAGCACGAGGTCGGCGCCGTGTTCGAGCGGCGACTGGAACACCGGGCCGAGGAACGTGTTGTCGACGAGCACCAGCGCCTTCCTGCGGGTGACGAGCTCGCCGGTCCAGGCGGCGATCTGCCGCAGGTCGATCATGCGCAGCGTCGGGTTCGCGGGCGTCTCGAGGTAGACCGCCGCGACCTGGTCGCGATGCGCCTCGAGCGCCTGCCGCCACTGCCCCTCGACGACCGGCACGGCCCGGATGCCCCATTCCGGCAACATGTGCCGGAAGAAGTGGTCGGTGCCGCCGTAGACCGGCCGCTGGTAGAGCAGCACGTCGCCGGGGCGCACCACGCTCATCAGCGTCGTCGTGATCGCCGCCATGCCGCTGCTGAAGGCCAGCGCCGCCGTCGCGCCCTTCTCGACCGAGCGCAGCGCGTCCTCGAACATCTCCGCGTTCGGATGGTTCAAGCGTGCGTAGATCAGGCCCAGATCCTCGCCCGGGGCCGCCGGGACCTTGCCGAGCGCCACCTCGAACAGGTGCGCGGCGGTCTTGGCGTCCTTGAACGCGTAGGTCGACACCGGGAAGATCGGTGGCCGCACCGCCATCACCGACAAGGTCGGGTCGAAGCCCTCGGCGATCGACGACGTCTGGGGATGCACCGGGAAGAGCGGTTCCATGCCCGCAGCGTACTCGCAGGTGGCCCGGCCGGGCGTTCGCCACACTGCGTAGGAGCCTGGTTCAGCGCGGCGCGTGCGGTTTCACGAAGGCATCGTCCAGCGGTTCGCCGCGCAGGAATGCGCCGACCTGCGCCCCGACGCTGCCCGATCGGCCGAGCGTCAGGTCGTTGTGACCGGCACCGCGCACCGGCACGAACGCCGTCGGTCCCGCGAACGCCGCGGCGAGTTGCCGGCCGAGCCGGTCGGGCACGACGGTGTCGTCGGTGCCGTGCACGACGAGGGCCGGCATCGCCACCCGCGGGGCGGCGGCGAGGTTGTCGAAACGGTGCCGCAGCAGGGCTCCGACCGGCAGCCACCAGAACCCGACCCCGGCGGCGTCGGCCAGCGTCGTCGGCGGAGCCAGCAGCAGCACGCGGTCGCCGACGCCCCTGGCCGCCAGATGCACCGCCGAGAACGTACCCATCGAACTGCCACCCAGGCGCAGCGGTACGCCGAGCGCCTGCGCACGCTGCGCGGCATGCCGACCGACGACCTCGGCGTTGTGCAGGATCGCCGCGACGCCGGGGGCGCCCGCGCTGCCGCCGTACCCGGGGTACTCGGCGCTCAGCACCGTCACGCCGTGCGCGGCGAGTTCGTGCGCCCGCCACGCCGCACTGCGCAGGTCCTCGCCGTTGCCGACGAACCACAGCAGCACCGCGCGCGGTTCGGCAGCGGCCACCTCGACGATCCGGAACGCCCGCCCGCCCTGGCCGACCAGTTCGCCGACCTGCGCTCCCGGTGCGTCGATCGGGCGCGCCCCGCGCCCCGCCCCCGGAAACACCAACCGCTCCTGCTGCCACCAGACCAACAGGACGATCAGCGCGTACGCGCCAGCCAGCAACACCAGGATGTTGGTCACCGAACGGCGGATCGTACGCACCCGGCCACTGTAACGCGCGACGAACGACGGTTGCACCCGGCCCGGCCGCCCGTAGCCTGCCGGCTGTGCATTCCCCAACCGAGCTCGCCGAACGGGTCCGCCGCGGCGACCGCAGCGCACTCGCCAGGGCGATCACGCTGGTCGAGAGCCGCCGCGAACCGGATCGGCAACACGCCGACGCCTTGCTGACGGCCCTGCTGCCGCACACCGGCCGCAGCCGCCGCATCGGCCTGACCGGTGCGCCCGGCGTCGGCAAGAGCACGCTGATCGAAGCCCTCGGCACCCGCCTTTGCGCCCGTGGCCACCAGGTCGCCGTGCTCGCCGTCGACCCCAGTTCGTCGGTGACCGGCGGCAGCATCCTCGGCGACAAGACCCGGATGACCGAACTCAGCCGCTCGCCGAACGCGTTCGTGCGCCCGTCGCCGGGCGGCGACACGCTCGGCGGCGTCGCCGCGCGCACGCGCGAGGCGCTGCTGGTCTGCGAAGCCGCCGGCTTCGACGTCGTGCTGGTCGAGACGATCGGCACCGGCCAATCCGAGGTCGCCGTGCACGGCATGGTCGACTTCTTCCTGCTGCTGCTGTCGCCGGCGGCCGGCGACGAACTGCAGGGCATCAAACGCGGCGTCATGGAGCTCGCCGACGGCATCCTCGTGCACAAGGCCGACGGCGACCTCGCCGCCGCCGCCGACCGCGCCGCACAGCAGTGCCTGTTGGCGCTGCGCGTGCTGCACAGCGGCGATCCGAACCCACCGTTCGTCGTGGTCGGTTCGTCGACCACCGGACGCGGCATCGACGAACTCTGGACGGCGATCGACGACCGACTCGCCGCCCGCACCGCCGACGGCTCGTTGGGCGCGACGCGCCAGGCGCAGCGCCTCGCCTGGCTCGAGGATGCGGTCGAAGAACGCCTGTTGGCGACGTTCCTGGCCGATCCGGCGCATCGCGCCGCGCTCGATGCCGCCCGCGCCGCCGTCGCCAGCGGGACGGCGCTGCCGACCGCGGCGGCGCGGCAGGTGCTCGGTCCGGCCAGCTGAGAATGGAGCGGCCCGAGGCGGTCAGCGGCGCCGTTCGAGATGCGCCTGCCGCCACATCTCGGTCTCGGTGTAGGTCGAGCCCGAGCCGAAGTTCTGCACCCAGTAGCGGCCGTTGGCGCCGACGCCGAACTCGCTGTGCCGCGCGTTCAGCAGGTTGCGATGGTGGCCCGACGAACGGCACCACGCGTCGTGCGCACCCTGCGCGCCGTCGACCAACGCGATGTTCTCGGTGACCCCGAACGTGTAGCCCGCCAGCCGCATGCGTTCGACCGGCGTCCGGCGACCCGGCGTCGGCGACGTGTGCGAGAAGTAGCCGAGCTTGGACATCTCGTCGGCGTGGCCCTGGGCGGCCATCGTGACGCTCGGCACGAGCGCCAGCGGCCGATGCCGGAACATCGCCCGGTAGGCGTTGGTGATGCGCAGCTGGTCGCGAACGGCCGCGGCGACCTTCTTCTCGACCAACGTGTTGTACTCGTCGATGCGGCGCCAATCCTCGAGTTCGGCGCGTTCGCCGGGATCCTTGCAGAACTCGCGCAGACCGACGCTGTCGCCGGCCGGCAACGCCCGCGCCCAGTCGACGTCGAACTGCGCCACGGTGGCCAGATCGCCGAGGTTGGCCAGCGATCGGGCGAGCCATTCGATGCGCTCGAGGTCGCCGCGTAGCGCGACCGGCACCTTGACCCGCACCGACTCGTCGCGCCACAGTTCGCGGACCGCGGCGACCCGCTGGTCGACCTCGGCCTGCACGCGGTTGTACTCGGCGAAGCGGTCCGACGAGACCGCCGGCGGCTTGTACGGATAGAAGTACTTGACCTCGTCGTAGATCAGCGCGCGCGCGTGATCGCGAGCCCGGTCGAGCGCCGCACGCTGCTCGGCGAGCCGATCGAAGTCCTTCTTCAGCCCCGAGGCCGCCAGTTTGCCAGCCTGGGCGGCGAACTCCTCGCGCAGCGCGAACGTGGTCGCCGGCACCGCCTCGGGGCCACGCGCCATCGCCTTCTCGAGGCACGCCGTCCACGCCGCGGGATCCTTGCTGCGCAGCGCCGCGGCGAACTCGCCGGCCAGCTGTTTGCCGAGCTGTTCGACGTCGAGTTGCCGGGCCGACACGAACCGGCCCTTGGCCCACGTGTAGCCGCGTGGATCGGCGATCTCGTCGCGGCCGCGCGCGATCACGCGATCGATGGTCGCCTTGCTGCCGGGCTCGGCAGCCAACAGCTTGCCGAGCACCTGCTCGGCGCGTTCGGGCTCGCCGGCGCGGTAC
Organism: Planctomycetota bacterium; assembly: GCA_036724695.1. Classification (GTDB taxonomy): domain Bacteria; phylum Planctomycetota; class UBA1135; order UBA1135; family UBA2386; genus JACKIC01. The sequence goes on along the minus strand of DAIMFJ010000313.1, from coordinate 540 downwards.
AACAGCGCCACCGCACCGAACCGTGCGTCCCCGCCGATCGCCAGTTTGTCGAGCAGGGTCTCGATCGCCGCCGGCGTCACCTCGGCCCAGCGGGCGGCGAACTCGCCGTCGGCGGCGCGCAAGCGCAGCTGGCCGTCGACGACACCCAGCAGTTCGCCGTCGCGCCCGTCGCGCAAGCGCACGACCGGTTTCCTGGGGCCCGCCGCGGCCACCGCCTGGTGCCAGGCCGCCAACCGCGCGGCTTCCTCGGCCCGCGCCGCCAACCGCGCGGCGTAGGCCGGATCGCGGTCCTTGGCCAGGCCCTCGGCAACCTGCAGCAACCCGACCAGAGTCGCGAAGTCGTCGCGTTCTTCGGCCTGCCGCGCCTGCTCGAGCTGCTGGCGCAGCGCGGCGAGGTCACCGGGCTGGCCGGCGGCAGCGACGCTCGGATTCGCTGCCCCGCTCGCCGGACCGCTCGCCGGACCATCGTCGCGCGGCGCGCTGACGATCGGCCGCGGCGGGTTGGTCGCCGGCGGCGGCGCCGTTGCCACGCGGCGAGCG
>DAIMFJ010000312.1:5215-6290 GCA_036724695.1 Planctomycetota bacterium | reverse complement strand
CGTGCACTCCGCGACGCGGCCCGGGCCCAGCTCGGGGCGCGCGGCCGGTGCCGGGTCGAGGCGCTGGTGCGCTACGCCGGGCAGGGCCAGGCGCTGCGGCTGCCGTTCGGCCCGCGGTTGGCGGCGGCGTTCGCGCACGAACACCAACGGCGCTTCGGCTTCGTCGTCGATGCACCGCTGGAGGTCACCCAGTTGGTGGCCCGGGCGGAGACCGCGCCAAGAGCGCTGCCGACGCAGCGCCGCGGTCTCGACCGCCAGGATCCGGCCGCCACCGGCACGCGGCGCAGCCCGCTGGGTGGCCGCCGGCTGCGGGTCTGCCAACGCGCCGACCTGGCCCTCGGCGACACCGTGCCAGGGCCTGCGGCGATCGAAGAAGGCACGGCGACGACGCTGGTCCCGGCTGGCTGGGTTGCTTCGGTCCAGGAATTCACCCTGGAGCTACGGGAGATCACTTAGTCGATGCCACCGGGGCTTGCGGGCCTATGGCGGGCATGGGCGGTGCCGGTGAGCCTGCCGGCGATCCATGCCGATTTGACTTCCACCCGCCAACGGACTAGGATTCTCCCCGACGGACGGCGTTTTTTTGGCCAGCCCACTTAAGGTTTGCCAGCAATCGCCGGGCCGGAAGAAGTACGAGACGACGATATTCGCCAGGCAACGCGAGCTCGCGACGCCCGGCATCGACACACCCGCCGGGGGTTGTCCGCAATGGACGTAAAAACTTGACTCTCCTTCTTCCCCTTTTCCCGAAGTTTCACCCCCGGCACCCTTATCCCCGCCACCGTTCCGGTGGGTCGTAGCGAGGCCCGTCCGTCAACGGGGCCCCGCGCCCCGGGTTCAACGGCGCGCGCTCGGTAGCGCCAGTTCGGCCTGGGCGGCCCGCAACAGACTGCGTGCCGCTTCGTGCTCCGGGTCGAGCTCCAGGACCACCTGCCAGTCGTCGATCGCCGCGACGAGGCTGCCCTGCCCGTAGCGCAACAGGGCCCGCTGGTGCAGCACCCGGACCAGCCGGCCACGCACCCGTGGCTCGCCGGGGTGCGCGTTCGCCAGCGCCGCCAGCCCGTCGAGGGCCGCC
>DAIMFJ010000312.1:0-5205 GCA_036724695.1 Planctomycetota bacterium | reverse complement strand
GTCTCGCCAGCGGGCGCGGCGGCCGGCGCGGGCGGCGCCGTCGCGTTCGAACCGGCGGCATCCGCACCGCCTGCCAGCGGTGGTGCCGCGGCCGGGCGCGCCTCGCTGGCGATCGGCACCGCCAGGATCTCGCTGCGGCGGCGGGTCGCCGCGATCAGTTCGACGAGGCCGGGCATCGCCGGCCAGAACTCGCGGACCCGGTCGAACTGCTGCAACGCCTCGCGGTCGCGCCATTCGGCCCGCAACAGCAGCGCGGTCAGCAACTCCTCGTGGCTGCGCCGCAGCCGGCGCTCGATGCCGATCGCCGCGGCGCGCGCCTCCGGATAGCGCGCGTGCGCCACCGGCACCGCGTCGAAGGCGCTCAGCGCCGCGGCGAGGTCGCCGCCGACGAGCGCACGTTCGCCGCGCACGTACGGGTCCTTCGGCGTCGCGACGCAACCGGTCGCGAGGCACACGATCCACAGCAGGTTTCGCATCACAACTCCGCGTCGTCGCGGTCCGCGTCGTCGAGCATGACCTCGAGTTCGTCGACGGTGTCGTCGTCGTCGTCCTCGTCGTCGTCCTCGGGTCGTTCGGGCCAGAACAGGGTCGTCGCCGCCGGCACGATCGCGACCGCGCGGTCGTTGTTGGCGAGCGGCGGAGCGTCGGCCACCGTCGCGGCGAACGCCTCGAGCAGGGCCGGATCGAACACCTCGCCGCGGGCGGCGTGCAGGCGCTCGAGGGCGGCATCCCAGGGCAGCGGCCGATCCGACGAGTCGGTCAGCGCTTCGAAACTGGACACGATCGCGAGCACGCGGGCGCCGAGCGGGATGCGGTCGCCGCGCAGGCGGTCGGGCGTGCCCAGGCCGTCGTAGCGTTCGCACTGGTGGCGCACGATCGCGGCAACGCCGCGCAGGGCTGGCAAGCGCTCGAGGTGCTCGGCGGCGCGCAGCGGGTGTTGGCGCAGCGATTCGCGTTCGATCTCGTCGAGTTGGCCGCGCTTCTGCAGGATCGCGGCGCGGACCCAGGCCTTGCCGAGGTCGGCGAGCCGGCAGGCGGTCTCGAGCTGGTCCCGCTCGGCGTCCGGCAGCTGCAGCCGTTCGGCGACGCGGCCGGCGAGCTTGACCAGCCGCTCCGAACGGCCCGGGGCGACCAGCTTGCGGCGTTCGAGGCTGTCGACCAGCGTCGTCGCCATCGCCAGGTAGCCGTCGGCGACCTGCTGCGAGCCGGCGCGCAGGTTGCGCTCCATCTCCTGCAGCGCGTGGCCGAGGCCGAGCAGCTCGCGCGAGCCACCTTCGATCTTCAGGTCGGCCGGCGAGCCCGACGACAGCCGGATCACCGCCGCGGTCGCCGCGCGGACGCGCATCGACCATTGGTAGCCGAGCGCCACCGCGACCGCGACGATCGTCAGCGAACCGAGCAGCCAAAGCCCGAACCACCCGTAGTCGAACGTCGCCGCCGGCACCTCCAGGTCGCGTTGCAGGCGCACCTCGCCGATCAGGTCGCCACCGAAGCGCACCGGCGCGATCGTCTCCTGGATCGGGTCGCCGACCTCGCGAGCCACTTCGCGCTGCAGCGCCTGCTGGCTGGTCAGCAGCCCGAGCGTGCGGTCGCCGAGCACCAGCGAAGTGTCGATCGTCACCTTGCCGGTGCGGTCGAGCACCAGCAACCGGCCGTCGGCCTGGTCGCGCGCCACCGACGCCAGCACCGACAGGCGCATCAGATCCTGCCGTTCGAGCAGCGGCGCAGCCCGTTCGGCGAGCGCGGTCGCCAACCGCCGGTCCTCGGCGAGCCGTTCGGCCACCGCCTGGTGATGGCTGCGGTCGGCGGCGTGGTAGCCGAGCAGCACGGCGACGAACACGGCTGCTGCCGCCAATGCGACCAGCAGTCGCTGCGGCAGCGATGAACTCCGCCTCGTGCGCTCGCTGCTGGGGACCATCCCCCCGGGTATCGGCGCGACGGCGGCGGCGGCTGCAGGGATGTCGCAATTCTGGACTGCGACGGTGGCGCCGGGCGCTTCCGCCAGCCGGCCCGACTCGACCGGCCGATCCTGCTCAGCGGATCACTTCGATCGACTCGACGTGCAGCTGGAAGATGTCGACGCAGTAACCGTCCATCACCGTCGCTTCGACCTTGAACGTGCCGATGATCTTCAGCGGGTCGAAGAAGTAGTCGGTCGTCTTGCCCTTGGGCATCACCACGCGAATGATGCCGTGGATGTCCGGCGGCTGGCCGTAGCAGCACGCCCACAGCGACTGCACGAGCAGGAACTCCTTGATGTTCTGCACCTCGTCGATCGGCAGCATGAAGCCGGTCATCAGGACCTTCTTGCCGCTCAAGTCCTTGATGCGCTTGGGCATGCCCTTCAAGCCGTCCTCGTACGGCCACGAGGTCAGCTCGTCGAACGGCAGGATCTTGTCGAGGCCGGTCAGCTTGCCTTCCTTGAGCATCTGCTCGAGCTTGCGCTCGGCTTCGAGCATCGCCTCGGCACTGCGCATCGCGGCGAGGTCGGCGGGGTCGGTGCCCTTGGGCACCACGCGCTCACCCTGCTGGCCATCGGCTTCCTTGCCGCCCTTGCCGACCGGCTCGGTCTTGCCGTCGCCGGCCTTCGGCGGTTCGGTCTTGCCCTGGTCGGTCTTGGGCTGGTCGGTCTTGGGCTGGCCCGCGCCCGACTTCGGCTGCTCGGCGGCCGGCTTCTGGCCCTGGCCGGCGTCGGCCTTGGGGGCTGGCTTGGGATCCTGCGGCCCCTCCTTCGGCTTGGCCGGGGCAGGCTGCTGTTGGACGGGAGCCGGCGCCGGCGCCGGTTATCCACCAGCGGGGTACTGGGCGAACAAACCTACGCAGAGAAGCAGCGAGAGGATTGGAATAATCGGTTAGGAAAGTGCGGTCCGGGCGGCCGCGAACCCATCCTATACGACCGGGGCGGGACCGGGTTCCAGGGACCCGGCGGAAACCGGGGCGGATTCGCCCGGCCCGCCGGCGGCCGCCCCAGCGCTGCGGAGCGGCTCGCCCAAGCCATTGTCCGCTCAGTAGTTCTGCGCCAGGTTGTCGGCCACCTGGGTGGTCGAGCCCTTGATCGCGGGCAGCACTCCGGCCAAGGCCCCGATCGCACCGACGCCGAACACCAGCCAGATCTCCCAGACCGCGAACTGGGTCCAGTCGAGGTGCACGCCGGTCATGTCCTCGACGTACTCGCCGAAACCGAACGCCGCCGCGTGGCAGGCGACGATGCCGAGCGCCGCGCCGAACAGCGACAACAGGCCGGCCTCGAGCACGATGATCGCGAACACCTGGCCGCGCCGCGCCCCGAGCGAACGCATGATCGCGATCTCCCGCCGCCGTTCGTTCATCGTGTTGTAGATCACCGCCGCGATCGACAACGCCGCCCCGAACAGCACCAGCCACGCGACCACTTCGAGCGCGTCGGAGATGCTGCCCATCGTGCGCAGGAACTTCGGCACCTCGACCTGCGGCCAGGCCACCTGCGCATCGGGGCGCGTGCCGAACTCGCGGCGCAGGAACTGCGCGCCGAAGTGGTCCTTCGGGTCGGCGACGATCGCGGTCAGGGCGATCTGGTCGGCGCGCGCCGGCAGCTTCTTGGCGTCGTCGGGGTTCTTGCCGGCCGGGATCTCCAGCACGAACACACCTTCTTCGTGGCCGTCGATCAGCAGGTGCGTGCCGAGCGGCAGGAAGATCGTCGCATCGATCGGCGAGTTGGTCGGCGCCAGGATCCCGACCACCTCGCAGGCGGCTTCGGGGTGTTCGTGGTAGCCGAACTCGCCCATCTTGCCGTGCACGGGAGTCACCACGTCGCCGAGCTGCAAGCCGAGCTTCTTCTGCACGCGCGCGCCGATCACGCACTTCTTCCACTCGGCGCGCAGCAGCGGCCGCGGCGGTGCCGGCTCGCTGCCGGTGCGCTGAGCGGTCTCGTAGGCGGCGAGCTGTTCGGCGAGTTCCTGCAGCTCCTGGTACGAGAACGCGAACGGCCCACCCTGCGCGAACGGCAGCGGCGCTCCGCCCCGCTGGAACAAGGTGAACATCTCGTCGAGCGTCGCGACGACCGGGAAGTTGTACTGGCTGACACTGTCGCCGCGCGCCTGCGGGATCGCGTAGTGGACCTGCGCGCGGCGACCGACGCGGCTGTTGCGCAGGTCGTCGCAGACCCGCAGCGGGATCAATCCAGCGGTGTCGCCGACGTGGAAGATCGTGTTCAGCACGACCTCGAGCTGGCTGGCGTCCTTCGGGCCGACCACGGCCTGGAAGCCGCCGATGCTGCCTTCGTAGCGCTGTTTGGTCTGCTCGGCCATCAGCAGGATCGCCGCGTACAACGCCGTCGCGACGACGATCGCCAGCGCGGTCAGCGTCGTGGCGACGGCCCGGATGCGCAGGTTGCGCAGACTGATCGACCAGAGCCTCATGCGTGCACCTCCGCGCCGCGCAGCGTCGCCAGGTCGACGGTGCGCTGCATGCGCGCCGCCGATTCGGGGTCGTGGGTGACCATCACGACGGTCTTGCGATGCTCGCTGGCGAGTTGCAGCAACAGGTCGAGGACCTGGTTGCCGGTGGTCTTGTCCTGGTTGCCGAGCGGCTCGTCCATCAGGATCAGTTCGGGGTCGTTGATCAACGCGCGGCAGATCGCGACCCGCTGCACCTGCCCGACCGACAGCTCGCTCGGGCGATGGTGCAGACGGTCGCCGAGGCCGACCTTGGCGAGCAGTGCGGCGGCGCGTTCCTTGGCGTCGCCGCCGGCACCGCGGCCGAACAACGCGCCGAGCAGCACGTTCTCCTGCGCCGTGAACGGCTGCAGCAGGTTGAAGGTCTGGAACACCATGCCGATGTGCTGGCCGCGGTGGCGGTCGCGGGCCGATTCCGACAGCTGGTCGATGCGCGCGCCGACCACTTCGACCTCGCCGCGGTCGGGCCGCAGGATGCCGGCGAGGATGTTCAACAGGGTGGTCTTGCCGGTGCCCGAACGGCCGATCAGCGCCACCTGCTCGCCGGCGGCGATCTCGAGGTGGTCGACGGCGCAGGCGAGCACGGCCCGGCTACCCTGGTGGTAGCTCTTCTGGACGTTGTGGAGGCGGATCATGAGGGGGTCCCGAGGATACGAGCGACGGATCGTTCGGTTCAGGACTCCAGACAAGATCTCGCCCAGGCGATTTCGCGGGCGATGCGATCGGCGAGCGGTTCGGTGCCGCCGAGGTCGCCGAGCACCCCCCAGGTGTA
>DAIMFJ010000311.1:5398-6316 GCA_036724695.1 Planctomycetota bacterium | reverse complement strand
GGCTCAGGCGGCGGCCAGGGCTCCGGCGAAAGCGTGGCTATTCGCTTGTTTGAGGCCTAGTTTTCCACTGGATGGTACTTTGGTGCACATGCCGCAGTCGCACTCCCAGCGCCACGACAAGCTCATGCGTCTACTCGGCAAACTCCCAGGCACGTTCCGCACCGCCCATGCCCGCGCGTTGGGCGTCGATTCCCGGGCCCCCCGCGACCTCGTCGACCGTGGACTGGTCGAGCAGCTCTCCCGCGGGGTGTACCGCGATGCCAAACAACCGCCACCGAGCGACCCCGACCTGCTGGTCGTCGCGGCGCGCATGCCACGCGCCGTGCTGTGCCTGATCTCGGCACTGGCGTTGCACGACCTGACCGACGAAGTGCCACACGAGGTGCACGTGGCCCTGCCTCACGGCGCCGAACCACCGCGGCTGCAGCATCCACCGCTGCGCTTCGTCCGTCTCCGGCCGGCGTCCTTCACGGCAGGCGTCGAACTGCACAAAGTGGACGGTGTCGACTTGCGGGTGTTCGGCCCTGCCAAGACCGTCGCCGATTGCCTGCAATTCCGCAACCTCGTAGGCCTGGACACGGCATTGGCCGCACTCAAGGCATGGTGCCGCCGGCGCTGCTTCGACCTGGAGGAGCTGCTGCACTACGCCCGGGTCTGCCGCGTCGAACGGCTCACCCGTTGCTATCTGGAGGCGATCCTGTGACGCGTCCGGTCCGCAACCTCGCGGCCTCCATTCGCCAGCGGCTCGCCAACCTCGCCATGTTGCAAGGCCGCCCGTCCGCAGAAGTACAGCAGTAGTAGGCGTCCGAGGTACCTGACGGCCTCCCACCGAAGGCGAGCACGAACACCGGCATGGTGGCGCGATGAGACGAGCACCCCTTGGTGAGCGCACGGGCCTTGGCAGTGAGGCAGCAGGGG
>DAIMFJ010000311.1:0-5324 GCA_036724695.1 Planctomycetota bacterium | reverse complement strand
CTGGGCAAGGCTCTGGCCCCGTGGGCAATGCCTGCCCCAGGTGCCCGGGCGAAGAACCGCAAGGGAAGTCCCTGATGCTCCCCACCGCACGCCACGGAATCCGGACAGCCGACGTCGAACCACCGACAACCGTCGCCCGCCCATCGCATTGCCGCCGGCCGGCACGCACTTTGCTGCAAACGTCGCATGAAGCCCTCGACCCTCGCCACCGCCCTGCTGCTCGCCGTCGCCGCGCCCGCCCAGACCCTGGTCGTCGACGCCAACAACGGCCCGGGCACCCACTTCACCAGCCTCGCGGCGGCCTGCAGTGCCGCGCCGGACGGGGCGACCCTCGACGTGCGGCCCGGGGTGTACGGCACGTTCTCGATCAGCGGCAAGAGCCTGCGCGTGCTCGCCCGACCGGGGGCGCGGGCCTTGATCCCGCTGATGGGCAGCGCGGCGAGCGGCAACGTCGGGGCTGGCAAGACGGTCGTGGTGCGGGGCCTGCAGTTCGCGACGGCGAACAACACGCCGTCGTTGTTCACGCTGTACGTCGGCAATTCCCAGGGTGCCGTGCTGCTCGAAGAACTCGAGATCCTGTCGGGGCAGCAGATGCGCTTCGCAGCGACCGATTGTGCGCAGCTGTTCGTCAAGAACCTGCGCAACCAAGGCGTGCTGCAGATGAACCTGACGCGCTGCCAGTCCCTGCTGGAAGGCACCCGCGTCGGAGCCGTCGTCGGCATGCTGATGGATGCGCCCGGCATCCGCTGCACCAATGGCAGCCTGCAGGTCGTCGACTGCACCGTGCAGGGCCTGATGACGCTGTACACCGCCGCCCGGCCCGGCATCGAGTTGCAGCAGGCCGACCTGCGCCTGCTCGGCAACACCAGCGTCGGCAGCGGCTTCAGCTGGACCCAACCCGCGACGTTCGCCGTCGCCGGCCAAGGCAACGTACGCAGCGCCCCTGGCGTGCAGTTCTTGAACTCGGCCGGCGCCTTCGCGCCGACGCTGCACGTCACGCAGCCGGCCATGCCGACCTTGACGGCGCGGTTGGTCGGCAACACGACCACCGCGAGTCTGCGCAGCCCGGTCGGTCAGCTCGGCATGCTGGTGCTGGGGCTGCCGGGGCCAGCGCTCGCGCTGCCGGGCATCGCCGACCCGCTGTGGCTCGATCCGGCCTCGTTCGGCCACGTGGTGGTCGGCACCGTCGGCACGGGCCTGCCGGTGCAGGGGGTCGTGACGATCCCCGCCAACGCGATGCGCGGCAGCCGGCTGACGTGGCAGGCGGTCACGTTGGATCCCGCAGCCGGACTGCAGCTGAGCAATGCGTCGTTCGTGGTGGTGCCGTGACGGCGTGACGGCGCCCGAACGCCACCACTCACCCCCCGCCGAGCTGCTCCAGCCTGGTCCGCCACTCCGCCGCCGCGGCCGCATGCCCCGCCTCCGGCTCGGCTGCGGCCCACGCCGTGTACAGATCGACGAACACCTGCAGGCAGCGCCGCCGTTCCGTGACGGCGACGTCGGTGCGCACGCCGTGGATGGCATCCGCCTCCTGCAGCAGGGTCAGCGCCGCCGCGAACTCGTCCTTGGTGCGCGCCAGCGCGGCGCGTGAGGCCGCCAACGACACCAACAACCGCGCCAGCGAGCCGTTGTGCGACCCGGCGAACGCGATGCGCGCGGCCGCCAGCCGCGGTTCCAGCAGGTCCTTCGCTTCGGCATGGCGACCGCGTCGCCCGAGCATGGTGGCGAGCAGCCCGACCGAGCTCAGGGTGCTCGGGTCGTCGACGCCGTGCACGACCTCCTGGCGCGCGATCGCCTGCCGGTAGCATTCCTCCGCCTCGTCGAAGCGCAGGAGGGCCTCGAGCACCACGCCGAGGTTGGCGGTCGCCACCAACGTGTAGGCGTGGTTCTCACCGGCGAGGCGCTGCAGCCGCTCGACGGCCTCCCGCGCCAGCGGTTCGGCCGCCGCGGCCCGTTCGAGCTGCCGCAGGTAGGTCGCGTGGCTGTTGATCGAACTGATCGTGTGCACGTGGTCGTCGCCGAGCACCCGCCGGCGGGTGGCGAGGATCTGCGCGGTCAGTTGTTCGGCTTCTTCGAGCCGGCCGAGACCGTCCAGCGCGATCGCGAGGTTGTGCGAGGCCGTCAACGTCTCGCGGTGCTCGGGGCCGAGCAGCCGGCGCCGCTGCTCGGCGACCTGGCGCAGGATCGGCTCGGCGTCGCCGTGGCGCTCGACGTCGGTCAACAAGAGGCCCAGGTTGTTCTGCGGCACCAGCGTCTCGACGTGACCTGGCCCGAACAGGCGGTCGCGGCGTTCGAGCGCCTCGCGGAACAGGGCTTCGGCCTCCCGCCAGCGCCGCAGGTCGCGCATCGCCATGCCTAGGTTGTTGATCGACACCAGGGTGTCGGGGTGGTCCTCACCGAGCACGCGGCGGCGGCCCGCGAGCACCTGCTGCAGCAACGGTTCGGCCTCGGCGTGCCGGCCGGCGTCGCCGAGCAGCACAGCCAGGTGGTTGGCCACCCTGAGGGTGCTCGGATGGTCCTCGCCATGCAGCGCGCGCCGTCCGTCGAAGGCCTCCCGCAGCAGGGGCTCGGCCTCGTCCAGCCGGCCCGAACTGCTCAGCAAGGAGCCGAGGTTGGACGCTGCCGTGATGGTGTCCGCGTCGCCATTGCCGAGGTGCCGACGCATGCGCTGCAGGCCGTCGCGCAGCAGCGGTTCCGCCTCGTTCGGCCGGCCCTGCACGAAGCGCAGCAGCCCGACGTCGGCGACCGCGACCAGGGTCGCGCGCGCGTCGTCGCCGTGCCGGCGCTGGTTGGTGGCCAGCACTTCGAGGCTGATCGGCTCGGCTTCGTCCAATCGGCCGAGTTCGCGCAGCAGCTGCGCCAACTGGGCGAGGCTGGCCAGGGTGTCGTCGTGCTCACTGCCGAGCTGCTGCCGCTGCGTCGCGACCGCACTCGACAGCAGCGGCAACGCCGCCTCCGGCAGGCCGAGGTCGTCGTAGCGGCTCGCCAGGGTCTGGCGCAACCGCGCAGCGACCAGCGGCTGGTCGGCGAACTGGGCCTCGATGGCAGCCACCGCCGGGCTCAGGATCGTGCGATCGATCAGCGCGCGCGCCGCGTCGGTGGCGTTCACGCGCTGCCAGAGCGTCTCGAACGTCGCGACCTTGGCGGTGCCGTCCGCCGCCGCTGCGGCATCGGCCGCGAGCGCCTTCGCCAACCGCTGCACGACGTCGTCGACCAGCGCGCGGCCGGCCCGGTGGGCGTCGACCTGGGCGAGCATGCGATCCTGGAAGTCCACGACGCGGGCGAGTTCGGCCGCGCGCTGCTGGCTCTGGCTCTCGGCGGCCACCGCGAGCTGCCACAGCCACGCGAAGCCCACCGCCGCGAGCACGGCCGATCCCGTCAACACCGCGGCGACGACGACCGCGCCGCGGTGGCGCCGCACCAGCTTGCGCAGGCGATAGGCCGCGCTCGGCGGCACGGCTTCGACGGCGTCGCCACGCAGGTGGCGCTGGATGTCGCTGGCCAGATCGCTGGCGGTCCCGTACCGCCGGGCGCGGTCCTTGTCCAAGGCGCGCATGACGATCCAATCGTGGTCGCCGCGCAGCAGCAGGCCCAGGCGCTTGGGCTCGATGCGGCGACGCGCCGCGATGCCGGCCAACGCGTCGCGCGACTCCGACAGGCGCGTCGACGGGCGCGGCGGATCGGTCTCGCAGATCAGCCGCCGCAGTTCGCCGAACATCGCCCCCTGGATGGTCTTCTTGTCGAACGGGGTGCTGCCGGTCAGCAGTTCGTAGAGCAACACGCCGAGCGAGTACACGTCGGTCCGGGTGTCGATGTCGAGCGAGCCCTCGGCCTGCTCGGGGCTCATGTACTGCAGCGTGCCGATCACCTGCTGGTGCTCGGTGAACAGGGTCTGCTCGGTCAGGCGCTGCGCCGTCGCCTTGGCGATGCCGAAGTCGATGACCTTCGCCGACGGCCGGCCGTCGAGGGTGCCGACCAGCACGTTGGCGGGCTTCAGGTCGCGGTGGATGACCCCTTTGCCGTGCGCATGCTGCACCGCCTGGCACACCTGGGCGAACAGGCGCAACCGTTCGTCGATGGTCAGCTGGTTCTGGTCGCAGTACTCGACGATCGGCGCACCCTTGACCAGCTCCATGACGAAGTACGGCCGACCCGACGCGGTCGCCCCGGCGTCGAACACCCTGGCGATGTTCGGATGGTCCATCAGCGCGAGCGCCTGCCGCTCCTGCTCGAACCGCGCGATCACCTGCCGGGTGTCCATGCCGAGCTTGACGACCTTCAAGGCGACCCGGCGTTGCACGGGCTTCTGCTGCTCGGCGAGGAACACGATCCCGAACCCGCCTTCCCCGATCTGCTGCAGCAACCGGTACGGACCGATCCAGCTGCCGGGGCCTTCTTGCACCGCGGCAGTGGGCGGATCGGCGGGGTGCCCACCGGCAGGATCGCCGGCCGGCTCCGCCCCACCCGTCGGCGCCGCCAGGAAGCGCTCGTCGTCCGCGCCCGTCAGCATGCCGAGCACCCGGCGGACCAGTTCAGGGTCGCCGGGACACACCTTCGCCAGCCACGCCTCCCGTGCGTCCGCCGGCAACGCGGCGGCCCGGTCGAACAGTTCGCGCAGACGGCTGGGGTCGGCTTGGCTCATGGGGGTGGCTGAGCGACAAGCGTAGGAGGGCGGGGCGGCGGATCAGGATTCCGGGGGCGGGTGACGGGAGGGGGTCGGTTGGAGATTGGGAGATGACTGTGGGCCGGGGCAGGGCCGCGGCCGACGATGTCTCCGGGAAGGTCGCTACTGCCCCGCAGCGGCAACTACCCTGACACCCACCGAGGCGCCAGATTGCCTGGCGCACCGGGCGCTTACACGCTTTCGGCATGGGTTACGGCACGACCGCGCGATCAGGCCAACAAGAGCACAGCGAATTTGATGGGATCATGGCACCGGCACGAAACTTGAACCACTGCAGACAGGCCACGTGGTCGACTACGGGACTGAACGTCCAGACCAACTATAGATCTTGCATGGACACCCACCCTGTGGACAACACATGCACACTCCTCGACTCCGCGCAAAATACCTCTTGCGTATAGCGCACATAGCCGACATCACGCCGCACGCCGACCCAATCAGCATCAGGATACCATGACAAGCACTCAGAATTCGCCTGTGATAGTGCTACATATCCAAAACCCGAAGCCACCGAACCACCCAGAATACCGTCCGGCTTCTCGGCGAAATCCAACACAGAGCGCGCAGCGAACCAATTCGATGCCGCCCTTGGCCCCACGACAATGCGGCAACGCAGCAAACCCAGCTCGGGGACATCGCG
>DAIMFJ010000310.1:0-6322 GCA_036724695.1 Planctomycetota bacterium | reverse complement strand
CCTTGGCGTGCAGGTCGAAGTACTGGTCGCTACGGTGCAGCCGGTGCACCGGAATACCTTCCACCGCATCGGTTACGACGGTCAGCCGATCTTGCCAGTGCTTGCTGCCGCTGAGCACCTGCGCATTGCGTCCCGTCCGCCGCTGCCTCGACACCAGGTCGAACAGGTACGACTCGGAGCCGCCGCGGCTCTCGGGCGGAAACTGGTGGATCAGGTGTAGGACGTCCATCGGCACGGACTTGCGAACGCGTCTCGACGACAGCTTATCGCCAGGATCCGGGGAACTTCGTGAGCCTTCGGCCGTAGCAAGGGGTTTGCCCGCCGCGATGGCGCCGGTGCCCTGCGCACTGCGGCATCTTGACGCGCCCCCCTGGCCGAGCACAATCCTCCGCCGGCTTCTCCGGGCCCACCGCCCACAACCCACGACCTGCCCATGCGCATCCTCCTGCCGATCGTCCTGTTCCCGCTCGTCGCCACGGCCCAGGCGCCCGACGCCAAGCCCGCCCCGGCCCAAGACGCCCAGAGCCAGGCGCAGGCGCCGAAGAAGCTCGACGCGGCACGCTACGACCACTTCGGGGCCGGCATGACCGAGGGCAAGAACGTGCCGGTCGCCGACGCTCTGAAGGACCCGGCCGCGTTCGACGGCAAGACCGTGCGCTTCGAAGGTGTCATCACCGCCGTCTGCCAGACCAAGGGCTGCTGGATGCACCTCGGCTCCGAGCAGAACCCGGTGTTCGTCAAGTTCAAGGACTACGCCTTCTTCGTCCCCAAGGATGCCAGCGGTCGCAACGCGATCCTCGAAGGCGTCGTCAAGATGAAGCAGGAGACCGTCGAGGAGACCCGCCACTACCTCGAGGACGCCGGCAAGCACGAAGAAGCCAAGAAGATCACCGAGGGCCGCAAGATCCTCACCGTGATGGCCAGCGGGGTCGCGATCGAGAAGGCCGCCGAGAAGAAGTGATCGACGTCGGCTAGCATGCGGGGCAGAGCGACCTGGTCCGCCCCGACCGGCGCTGCCAACTGCCCCTGCATGACGTCCGCACCGCCAGCGCGTTCGCGCGCCCCCGTGTTCGTGAGCTGGGCGAGCTCGGTGCTGCTGGCACTGGGCTATGGCGTATGCGCCGGCCTGTTCGGCTGGTTTCCCAGCGGCGTCTTCCGGACTGCGGCGGAGGGCTATCGTGCGCTCGGCACGGTCGGTGACCCGGCCTGGTACTACAAACAACTGCAGCCGCCGTATCCGCCGCCGATCGGCAACAGCGGCCGCGCCACACCGGGCGTCAATCTGGTCACCGGCATCGGCAGCGAACATCTGTTCGCGCGCCTGCTCGACCTCGACGGCCGCATCCTGCACGAGTGGCGGCTCGACTGGTTCGAGCTGTGGCCGGACGCGACCCACGTGCCCGATCGCCTGCGGCCGCGCGAACGGCCGGGCACCCACATCCACGGCGCCCTGGTGCTCGACGACGGCGACCTGGTGTTCCACTTCGAACACCTCGGCATGCTGCGCATCGACCGCGAGCACCGGGTGGTCTGGCGCCTGCCGTACCAGACCCACCATTCGATCCACCGCGACGACGACGGCAACCTGTGGGTGTGCGGCCAGAAGGAACGGCTCGAACCGTTGCCGTATGCGCCGAACCTCAGTCCACCGTTCGTCGAGGACTTCGTGGTCGTGGTGTCGCCGGACGGCAAGGTGCTGCGCGAGTGGTCGGTGCCCGAATTGTTGATGCGCAACGGCTACCAGGGCCTGCTGGCGATGCCCAGCCAGCACAACTTCCAGCTGGCCGCCACCGGCGACGTGACGCACCTGAACCACGTCGAGACGTTCCCGCGGCGCCTGCCGGGCGGGTTCTTCACCGCCGGCGACGTGCTGGTGTCGCTGCGCAACGTGCACACGGTGTTCGTCTTCGACCAACGCAACGGCACGATCAAGTTCGCGTCGACCGGCCAGTTCGTCCGCCAGCACGACCCGCATTTCGTCGACGGCAACACGATCTCGGTGTTCGACAACCACTTCGTCGCCGGCCCCGGCGCGGCGCCGCAGAGCCGCATCGCGCTGTTGTCGGCGCCCGACCACACGGTGCGCACGTGGTTCGCCGGTTCACCCAAACAGCCTTTCCACACGCCGATCCTCGGTCGCCACCAATGGCTGCCGAACAACCACCTGCTGATCACCGATTCCTGTGCGGGCCGCGCCTTCGAACTCGATGCCCAGGGTCAGGTGGTCTGGTGGTACGTGCACTACGTGCAGGAAGGCGTCGTCGGCGCGATCGAACAAGTCGATCGCATCCCCGCCGCCCTCGCCGAACGCCGTTCCCGGAACTGACATGGCGATCCTCGGCACGATGCTCGGCTACATCACGCCCAGGCGGCGCGTCATGCCGGTGGCAGCGTCCAGATTGAAATACGACAGCGCCCAGCGCCCGCGCGCATGGTCCCCGTTCCAGCGCCTCCTGGATCGCCTCCGCCGCCGCAAGCAGGAGCCGCCGGCACCACCGGCGCAGCCGCCGGTCGATTCCACGGGCTGAGCCCCGCCATCCAGCCCCGCACCGACCCGCCGCCCGACCATGACCCAGCGCCAACCGCATGGCCGGCTCGAACGCGCGCTGCACCGCCTCGCCTTCGCCACCGGCCGCGCCCAGATCGGACTCGCCGACCTCGAGACCCGCTGGTTCCGACGCGAACTCGCCGCCTGCAGTGCCGAACGCCCGGTCTGGATCGCCGGCTTGCCCCGCGCTGGCAGCACCCTGCTGCACGAACTGCTGGCCTGCTGTCCCGAATTCGCGACGCAGACCTACCGCGACGTACCGTTCGTGGCGACGCCGATGCTCTGGCGAGGCCTGTCCCAACCCTTCTGGCGCGACCCCGGCCTCGCCGAACGCGCCCACGGCGACGGCATGACGGTCAGCCCGGACAGTCCCGCAGCAGTCGAGGAGCACCTCTGGTCGCTGCACTTCCCCTCCCGTTACCGCACGACCACGCAAGCCCCGTGGCCGGACGACGTCGACCCGGCCTTCGCGCGCGCGTTCGCCGACCACCGCCGCAAGGTCGTCGCCTTGCGTAAACGCACCGAGCCGCGCGCGTCCCGCTACCTCGCGAAGGACAACCAGCACATCCTGCGCATTCCGCTGCTCCTGCAGCTCGCCCCCGACGCGCGCATCCTGGTGCCGTTCCGCGAACCTGCGACCCACGCCGCCTCCTTGTGCCGGCAGCACGCACATTTCCTCGCGATGCACCGCGCGGACCCGTTCACGGCGCGCGCGATGCGACACCTCGGCCATTTCGACTTCGGCGTGAACCGCAAACCGATCGACTTCGCGAACTGGCTCGCGAGGGCCGATGCCGAGCACGACCCGAACCACTGGCTCGCATACTGGGTGGCCGCCTACGAGGCCCTGTCGAGCCAGGCGCACGACCCGCGCGTGCGCCTCGTCGAACCGACGCGCTTCGCTGCGTCACGACACGCGCAGGCACTGGCCGACTGGCTGGGAATCGTCGATGCGACGCCCCTGGCCCGCGCGATGGAGCGGGTGCGGGCACCGACGCACGCCACCCTCGACACGGCGTCGTTCGACACGGCGCTGCTCGACCGGGCCATGACGCTCCACGCACGACTGCGATCGCAGGCCGCCCACCCCGACTGCCCGCTGTTGCGTCGCCCTCACTTGCGCCGCCGCGGCGGCGCCACCAGGGTCTTGAACCCGCCACAGACGATGCGCTTGCAGTCGAACGGCATCTTCTGCTGCGCGAACTTCGCCAGCCGCGGATCCGCCATCACCAGTTTGTTGACGCGATCGCGGTGGGCGCGCGACTTGTAGACGATGTAGGCGAACACGACCGATTCGCCCTTCTTGGCCGCGGCGGCCCCGACGAACGACACCATGCCAGGGATCTGCAGGTCGTCGCCAACGCATTCGTGGTAGTCGAGCGCCCCGTGGTCGAGCCAGACCTTCGCCGCGAGCCGGGCGATCTTGCGGTAGGCGGGCAGGTTCTTGGTGGGGATCGGGAGCAGGAAACCGTCGACGTAGCTCATCGCGACATGTTCACCGGATCGCCCGACCGCTCAAAGCGATGGATCCGGATATTCCCCACCACCTATGCCAGGCGACAATTCGTTTGCATTGCACCAATACGCAATGCACACTCCCCGCATGGCAAACACCAAGAGCGCCCCCAAGAAGCGTGGGCGTCAACCAGATGCTTCCTCCAAGTCCGGCAAGATCCGCGAACTGCTCGCCAAAGGCATGAAGCCCGGCGACATCGCCAAGGAAGTCGGCGCCACGCCGGCGCTGGTCTACAACGTCAAGGCGCGATTGAGCGGTGGCAGCGGCGGCGCGAAGAAGCGCGGTCCGGGTCGCCCGCCGAAGGCCAAGGGCGCCGCCCCTGCGAAGGGCGATGCCAAGGCCGCAGTGGTCCCGTCGTTCGCCGGCGGCAGCCTCGAGTCGATCGTCGCGGCGATCAAGACCAGCGAGCAGCAACGCGCCAAGATGCGCAGCGCCCTGGAACGCATCCAGTCGGTGCTCGCGGAAGCTCTCGCCTGAGCAGTTCGCTTCGCGCTTCGTAAACTCCGACCTCTCGCCACGCAGTTGCAACCGGGCACCCCGTCATGCCCGATTCGCCCGCCGGGTCGGTGCACGAGCGACTCCGAATCCCGCACTCGAGCGCTGCTCAACGCAGTCCGTTCACGAGCACGAGCAGCCGCATGTCGGCTTCCTTGGTCGTCGCCTGACTGGCGAGCCCGTACCAATCGAGGCTGCGGGAATGCCCAGCCGGCACGATCATGTAACTGCCCGACATCGTCACGAAGTGCCCCCCGGGCGGCAGGCGGATGGTCTCGTGCTTGCCCGCGAGGACTGCATCGCGAAGCGCCGTCACGTCCGTCCCAGGCGGCAACACACGCTCCCACTGCGCGAGGGTTTCGGTGGTGATCTGATCGACCAACTCGTTCTGGTACACCTCCCGCGCCGCGGCATCCTCACCGACGACTTGCAGGTAGGCGGCGACGAACTCGGCAGCCTCGCGCTGGCCAGGCTGGCGAGACTCGGGTAGCGCCATGCCCGGGAACGCGACGCGCAACCGCTCGATGGCCGCCTCGAAGACGCTTGGAAACCCTTTCGCCGCTTCGGCCATGCGGTCAGAATCCTGATCCACTTGTGCCGCAGGCGCCGGCGAATCGTCGCTCTCGGCCGCCGCCTCGGCCCTCTGCAGAGGCGCGACAACTTCCATCCGAGCTTCGGGACCACGGCTGCTCTGCGGATGGGCGTCGGCATTATCCGAGGGTCCGATCTCTGGTTCGGCAATCGAGAGCTGCCAACCGACCAGAGCTGCCAGCACAGCCGCGAGCAAGACGGGAGTCCACCAACGAGCGGGCATGCAACCCATGGTAGCGGATCTCCTGGTCGGTCGAGTGGGATGCGAGGCAGGCACGCCCGGCAGGAACGCAGCAAGAGATGACCCGCCCCATCGAGCGATTGCCGCATCCAGGTGCGTGCCAGCGAGTTTGGCGAGGGCCGGCAGCGGACATCGAGGTCCTCTTTGAGAGCCACTGAGAGCTGCGGAGAACAGCGAGGCTTCTCAATTCGGTCGCATGCCTGATGGGCGGCGAATTTCGGGAATGTTGGCAACCGCCTTTAGCTGGATTCACTTGCGCAACCGCTTCAGGTCTCCCGAACCCTCCGAATCGATGAGCGAGTATGGCCATCCAAGAAACTCTGGTCGCACAACACCAATATCCCATACCCCGATTATTTCATCAAATGTGGAATCAGCCATCACCGCAGCGATCGGGTCACCCAAGAGTGTTCGCGCTTTGCACACCTCCGCACTTTCATTTCGCAAGACGCCTCCCCGATACCCGTCCCTGCCCGGCCCATACTTTACATCAGACGCATCATAAGCAATAGGCCCCTCCTGCCGCCACAACACATATAGAAGCACGCCGTCGTCGACATCCCAATCGACGGCAGCAAATGCGAAATGCCCATGACAACAACTGCACGTCAACCATCCCGACAGCGCTCCATCGTACCACTCGAGCGCTACCAACTCACTGGGCACATTGATAGAGCCCACCACAAGCAATCTGCAATTCTGGTTGGACATCATTTTGCCTTGCCTCTTAGTGAGTAGCGAATTGCACCTGTCAGCGTCATGCCGATTCAAGGGCTCTGGAAGGACTGTAATATAGTGTCCAGGCGGCCCGGTCTTCACAAGTTCGAATCCCGCCGCCTCAACCTCGCACCAGTACGCCCACCTATGGGAGCGCCTACCCTGCGCCGCAATGCGACCGACCCGGCGCTGCGCATGCGGCTGATGCGGCACA
>DAIMFJ010000309.1:0-6414 GCA_036724695.1 Planctomycetota bacterium | reverse complement strand
GAACTGCAGCCCGACGCGGTGCTCGCCATCACCGGCCCGGACGTGCGCTGGGTCGGCAACGAGGCCGGGGTGACCCGCACCGACGAATGGAGCGTGTTGCCACTGCCGCTCGAAGCCCCGGGTCCGCTCGACCAGGACCGCGCCAGTTGGCGCTCGCTCTGGGCGCTGCGCGAACGCAACCAGGCACCGGATCTCGGCAGCCGGCAGGCGCTGGTCGGCGCCCGCGCGTTGTGCTGGTGGCCGGCCGAGACCGACGTGTCGATCCGGCCGGGTTGGTTCCACCACCCGCACGAGGACGGCCAGGTCAAGTCGCTCGACCACCTGCTCGACATCTGGTACGCCGCGGTCGGTGGCAACGCCGTGCTGCTGCTCAACGTGCCGGCCGATCGCCGCGGCCGCATCCCCGAGCCCGACGCGGCGGTGCTCGCGGATCTCGGCACGGTGCTGCGCGACACGTTCGCCGAGGACCTGGCGGCCGGCGCGGTGACCAAGCACTACCCGAAGGCGCGCGAGGTGTACTTCCCGCACGCCCGCGAGGTGTCGGTGTTCGATCTCGGCGAGGACGTCCTGGCGGCCGGCCAGCAGGTCGAGGCGTTCCGCATCGAGGTGCTGCAGAACGGCGGCTGGCGCGAATGTGCGCGCGGCACGACGATCGGCTTCCGGCGACTCCTGCGCACCGAACCGATCACCGGCGACGGCTTCCGGGTCTGGATCGAGAAGCACCGCGGCAAACCGGTGCTGGGGCACTTCCGCATGCACGTCACCCCCGAGCTGCCAGCGGCGCCGACGATCCAGCGCGGCCGCGACGGCCTGGTCACGATCGTCGGCGAGGGGGTGCACTACACCACCGACGGTACGCCGGTCGACGCGAACTCGCCGCGTTACCTCGAACCGTTCGCGCTGCCGCACGGCGGCGTGGTGCGCGCGCGGGCGTTCGCGGAGTCGCATACGCTGGCGCTGCGCACCGTCGGCGAGGCGCGGGCGACGTTCGGCCTCGACCCGAGCGGCTGGCGGATCGTCGCCTGCTCGAGCGAACAAGGCGGCGCCGAGGCCGCCGCCAAGGCCATCGACGGCGATCCGCGCACGCATTGGCATTCGCGCTGGTCGCCGGACAGCCCGCCGCCGCCGCACCACCTGGTCGTCGACCTCGGCCGCGTGCACCGGCTGGGTGGTTTCGTCTACCAGCCGCGCGCCGAGGGCGACAACGGCACCGTCGCCGCCTACGAACTGCACGGCAGCGCCGACGGCCTGGCCTGGCGGCAGCTCGCCGCCGGCGAATTCGGCAACATTCTCGTCAATCCGGTCGCCCAGGCCGTTCGCTTCGCAACGCCGGCCGAGAACGTGCGCTATGTCAAGTTCGTCGCGGTGCGCGAGGTGCGCGGCCGGGCCTGGGCGTCGTGCGGCGAGTTGGGCCTGCTCGGCGCCGACTGACGCACGATTCCGCCCGCTTGGCGGGTATCGTGCGGCGATGCCCAGCCGCTTCGTGCCCGTCCGGTTGCTGTCGTCGCTGCTCGCGGCGACCGCCGCGTTCGCCCAGACTCCCGCCACCACCTCCGGCGCCGACGCCGCGCTGCGCGAACGGGCGCTGGCGATCCACGCCCGCGTGCTGACCCTCGACACCCACAAGGACATCGATCCGCTGTTCGCACCCGAGCAGTTGCCGAGCGATCCGGCGACCCGCGAGGAGTTCGTGCGGCGCCTCGACCCTGGCGTGCGCGGCAGCCAGCAGGTCGATCTGGTGAAGATGCGCGAGGGCCAGCTCGACTGCGCCTTCCACATCGTCTACGTCGGCCAGGGCCGGCTGGCGCCCGACGCGTTCCACAAGGCGCACAAGGAGGCGATCGCCAAGTTCGACGCGATCGACCGCATGGTCGCCCGCTACGGCGACCGCATCGGCCTGGCCACCACCCCCGACGAGGTCGAGCGCCTGCACCGCGCGGGCAAGCTGATCGCCTGCATCGGCATCGAGAACGGCTATCCGATGGGCCTGGATCTGGGCAACATCGAGAAGTTCTTCCACCGCGGCGCGCGCTACATGTCGATCGCCCACAACGGCCACAACCAGCTCGGCGATTCGCACACGCCGGCCGAACCACGGCACGGCGGCTTGAGCGAACTCGGCCGGCAGGCGGTCGCCGAGATGAACCGCCTGGGCATCATGGTCGACGTGTCGCACGCCAGCCGGGCGACGATGCTGGAGGTGGTGCAGCGTTCCAGGGCGCCGGTGATCGCCTCGCACTCGGGCGCGCGCGCGGTCTGCGACCACACCCGCAACCTCGACGACGAACAGCTGCGGGCGATCGCCAAGAACCGCGGCGTCGTGCAGGCCGTCGCACTCGGCGCATTCGTCAAGGCCAAGGCGGACGGCGAGCCCGACGCCGACGTGCGCGACTTCGTCGACCACATCGACCACATCGTCAAGGTCGCCGGCATCGACCACGTCGGCATCGCCTCGGACTTCGACGGCGGCGGCGGCATCGTCGGCTGGAACGACGCCAGCGAGACACCGAACGTCACCATCGAACTGGTCCGGCGCGGCTACAGCGAAGCACAGATCGGCAAGATCTGGTCGGGCAACCTGCTGCGCGTCTGGCGCGAGGTCGAAGCCGCGGCGCAGTCGAAATCCACCGCGCCGGGCCGGTGAGCGCGCCGATCGCGCTGCCTAGTCGGCGGTCTCGTCGACGATCGGCGCTGGCGCGCCGAGCTCGGTGAACTCGACCGGGTAGCTCTCGGCGACGTCGCCGTGCAGGTCGACCCACACCTCCTCGACCTGTTCGCAGGTGCCGTCGCGCCACCAGGTGCGCAGGAAGTGCGCCACCTCGCCGACTTCGGTCCGCACCACGCGCGGCACGTACGCGGCGTTCAAGAACAAGGTCTCGCCGCGCCGGACGAAGCGCGTGCGCGTCTCGCCGCGTGGATGGGCCAGCTTGTGGTGCATGTGGCCGGCGACCACCGCCCGGACCCGCAACCCCATGCCCTCGATGCGCTGGATCGCCAGCGCAAGATCGCGATCGCCCCAGTCGCCGCCGGGCTTGCCGAAGTCCTTGCCGAAGATGTCGTGGCTCTGGTCGCCGAGACCGAGCGGGCCGTTGTGGGCGAGGATCACCAGATCGCGGTGCTGCGCGTTGCGCGCCGCGTCGGCGATCGCCGCCGCGGACTGCCGCATCGTGTGCACGCCGTAGATCTCGTCGTAGAGCTCGGGGCTGCGCAGGTTCGGACCACCCCACGAGAACGGGCGCGCGCCGACCACCGAGATGCCGGCGGCCGGCACTTCGCGGACCGCGTAGGCGAGGTGGTCCTCGCCGAGGATCTCCAACGACTCGCGCAGCTTCTCGGTGGCGGTGCGCCGGCCGAAGCTCTGCCAGGCGTCGTGGTTGCCGAGCAGCACCGCCTTCTGGTGTGGCAGCGCCGCGACGGCGCGCACCATCTCGACGTCCTCGTCGCCGAGGTCGCCGACGAACATCGTCAGGTCGGGCCTGGAGCGATCGAGGAAGGCGGCGTCCGCCGCTCGCCACCAGCGATGGAGATCGCCGATGATCGTCAGGTTCGCGAGTTTCGACGGGCCGGGGCGCTGCAAGGGGTCGACAGGGTAGGCCGGTCCGTGACTCACCTCCAGGAGAATCGCGGGGTCGGCGGTCGGATGGGTTCAGGGCTCGAGCAAGCCGTGCCGGACCAGTTTCTCGCGGTAGGTCGTGCGCGGTACACCGAACAGTTCGGCCGCGCGCGTCAGGTTGCCGGCGGCGGCGGCCAAGGTCGCCTGCAAGGCGTCCTTCTCCTGCGCTTCGAGGCGTTCCTTCCAGGTCGCTGGCAGCGGTTCGGCAACGGCAGCGGCCGGCTCGGCGGGCGCTGCCGGGGGCGGCGGCCACAGTGCCGCGGCCGCCCGGCCGAGTTCGAGGTGTTCGGGCTGGATGGTGCCGCCCGCGGCCCGCAGCGCCGCACCTTTGACGACGTGTTGCAGCTCGCGGATGTTGCCCCGCCACGGTGCGGCGACCAGCGCGGCCACCGCCGCCGGCGACAACGGCGGCGCCGCCGGGTAGCCGAGGTCCTCGGCCGCCTGCGCCGCGAAGCGCTCGGCGAGCATCGGGATGTCCTCGGGCCGCTCGCGCAGGGCGGGCAGCACGATCTCGAGTTCGCGCAACCGGTAGTACAGGTCCTCGCGGAAGCGGCCCTCGCGGACCATGCGTTCGAGGTCCTGGTGGGTCGCCGCGACGATGCGCACGTCGACGCGCACCTGCCGGCGGCCGCCGATCGGCATCACGACGCGATCCTGCAGCACGCGCAGGATCTTCGCCTGCAACTCGAGCGCCATGTCGCCGATCTCGTCGAGCAGGATCGTGCCGCCGTGCGCTTCCTCGAAATGGCCGCGCCGCGCCTGCAGGGCGCCGGTGAAGGCCCCCTTCTCGTGGCCGAACAGCATGCTCTCCATCAGCTGCTCGGGGATCGCCGCGCAGTTGACCGGCACGAACGGCCCGAGCCGGCGCCGCGACAGTTCGTGCAAGGCCCGCGCGACCACTTCCTTGCCGGTGCCGGTCTCGCCGCGCAGCAGTACCGTGTAGTCGGCCGGCGCGTACAACGCGACGCGTTTGGTCCATTCGGCGCAGGCCGGGCTGCGCGTCGCCAGCGCCCAGTGCGACGGCCGCGCGTCGTCGCGATCGCGTTCGAGCAGGCTGTGCACCAACACCCGGTTGCCGAGCGCCGAGGCCAGCATGCGGCTGCAGAACGCGATGCGCTGCAGGTCCTCGGCGGTCAAGGTCGCACCTTGCCGGGTGCAGTCGGCATAGACGACGCCGAACGGCTTGCCGAGGGCCTGGATCGGCAGCGCCACCGCCGCCGAGATGCCCTCGCTGCGCACCGAATGGAAGGTGCGCGCCACCGGGTCGGATTCGGCGACCGGCACGTGCACGACGCGACCGGCGACCCGCGCCTGGTCGAGCAGCGAGCGGCTGACGCGGAACGGGCGACCGTCCTTCGGCCGACTCAGGTACCAGGACTGGCCCTCGCCGTCGTCGAGCAGGATCGCGACGCGATCGGCCCCGGTGGCGCGGAGGATCGCGGTCATCGCCGCCGGGACCAACTGCTCGGGCCCGCGCAGGCCCTCGAGATGGTCGGCCATCTCGTGGAAGGTCTGGTACCAGGCGCCGATCGGCGACCCTGGGGCCGGTGCCAGCGTCGACGGGTCGAGTTCGCGGACGTTGTCGCGGCTCGGCGCGGTCCGCTGGCGCAGGGTCAGCAGGGCAGGGCCAAGGTTCAAGACGTCGCCGTCCAGCACCGCTTCGAAACGGCTGCCGATCGAGCCGGTGGCACTGCGGATCGGGAACGGCAAGCCCGGCTCGGCGCGCACCCGCAGGCGGCCGCGCTCGTCGCGCGCCACCTCGAGCACGCGGCCGACGACGCCCGGCAGGTCGAGCTCGACCTCGCAGCCCGAACGCAGGCCGCCGATCCAGAACGTCTCGAGCTCGAGTTCGAGTTCGCGGCTGCCGGAACGGTCGGTGATGTCGAGGACCAGGGTCATCTGTCGGATTTTCGCCAGTCGGATTCTAGCACGAAGCGGGCCGTCGGAATCCCGCCAATCGGCGCCGATCCAGGGGCGGCCGACGCGGGAGGGCTTGCAGACGCCGTTCCTGGGGTACAATGTCGCGCGGAACCGGCCACACCACCGCCGCAAGGCGCGGCCGCTCCACCCCTGCCATGCTGCTTCCGCCCCAGTCCGCGGAGCCCGACCGGCTGCTGGCCTGCACGCCGGGACGGGTCGTCGTCCGCACGCACGACCCGACGACGGGGCAGGTCGAGGTCTGCAAGTGGTTCGAGCACGGCACCCTGGCCGACGCCGAGCGCGAACTGGCGTTCGCACGGCTCGCGCCGGCCGACGGGGTGGTGCCCCAGCGGGGTGCTGGCTGCGACGAACGCACCGGCCGGCCGTTCCTGCGCACCGGCTACGTGGCGGCGAGCAACCTCGCCGAGCACGTTCGCGACCACGGGCCCCTGCTGCCGGCCGCCGCGTGCCGGTTGCTGCTGCCGATCGCCAGGACCCTGGCGGCGATGCACCGCACGCCCGGCCCCGGCGGGGCCACCGGCTTCTGCCACGGCGATCTCAAGCCCGGCAACATCCTGGTCACCGGACAAGGCGGGCTCTTGCTCGACTTCGAGCACGCCCGCTGGTTGGCCGATCCCGCGCCTGGCGCAGCTGCCGACCCGAACGGCCCGGTCGCCGGCACCCCCGGCTTTGCGCCGCCCGAGGCCGCGACCGGAGCGCCACCGACGGCCAGTGCCGACGTCTTCGGCATCGGTGCGACCCTGCGCTTCGCGCTGGCGGGTGCACCGCGCGCCCCGTGGCGGCGGCCGCGCGAACTGCATGCGCTGCTGCGCGACTGCCTGCAGTCCGATCCGGCCCGGCGGCCGGCGGCCGCCGCCGTC
>DAIMFJ010000308.1:6166-6427 GCA_036724695.1 Planctomycetota bacterium | reverse complement strand
AGACCACCACGGCGGCGACGTACCGACCGGCACCGGCGGGACGTTCGGCCGCGGCCGTGGCTCGGGGCGCCGGCCGATGGCGAGTGGCCGCCGCCGCCTGGGCGGCCGCCGCCTGCAGGTGCTGTAGCGCCGCCAGCGGTCGCAGCCGCGGTTGCGGGCGATGGCTCGGTGCAGCGCTTGCGCCGCGTTTGGCGTCGGCGCTTGCCCCGGGTCCAGGTGCCGAGGTCGACACCCCGGGCTGGGCGCCGGAGGCCGCGGGGT
>DAIMFJ010000308.1:3999-6156 GCA_036724695.1 Planctomycetota bacterium | reverse complement strand
GTGCGGGGCGTCCTGGGCGGAACGCTGGGCCGGGGCCAGCGCCGTGGCCGCCAGGCCGAACAGCGCGGCTACGCCCAACTGCCACCTAGGACTGCGCATGCGCTTCCTTTCGGCTCTGTCCGGCTGCCACCTTGACCACCGCGCCGCGGTGGTGGTGCCCGCCGTCGGCCCGCTGTAGTGTTCGCTCTGCGATGGACTCCGTGACCTCTCCCGTGCCCACGACGAAAGGGCTTGCAGAACTCGACCAGGTGGTGATCCGTTTCGCCGGCGACTCCGGCGACGGCATGCAGCTCACCGGCGACCAGTTCACCCGCACCACGGCCTTGATGGGCAACGACATCGCGACCTTCCCGGACTTCCCGGCGGAGATCCGCGCGCCCGCCGGCACGTTGCCCGGTGTGTCGGCCTTCCAGCTGCGCTTCTCGAGCTACGACATCCACACGCCGGGCGATGCCCCGGACGTGCTGGTCGCGATGAATCCGGCCGCCCTCAAGGTGCACCTCAAGGAGCTCAAGAAGGACGGCATCCTGCTGCTGAACACCGCGTCGTTCAGCGCGCTCGACCTCAAGAAGGCCAAGTACGACCAGGACCCGCGCACCGACGGCACGTTGTCGGGTTGGCGCGTGATCGAGGTCGACCTCGAGGCGCGCACCAAGGAAGCGCTGGCCAACTCGCCGCTCGACGCGCGCGCCAAGGGCCGCTGCAAGAACATGTACGCGCTCGGCATCCTGTACTGGATGTTCCATCGCGACATGGAGCCGACGATCAAGGCGATGGCGCAGAAGTTCGCCAAGAAGCCCGAGCTCGTCGAGGCCAACCTGCTGGCGATGCAGGCCGGCCACGCCTACGCCGAGACCACCGAGGTGTTCCAGACCGCGTACAAGGTGCCGCCAGCCCCGCTGACGCCTGGCACCTACCGCAACATCATGGGCAACCAGGCACTGTGCCTGGGCCTCGTCGCGGCGGCCGAGAAGGCCGGTCTGCAGGTGTTCCTGGGCAGCTACCCGATCACGCCGGCGTCGGACATCC
Organism: Planctomycetota bacterium; assembly: GCA_036724695.1. GTDB lineage: Bacteria > Planctomycetota > UBA1135 > UBA1135 > UBA2386 > JACKIC01. Next base: position 5,127 of record DAIMFJ010000308.1, on the reverse strand, counting down.
TGCACCAGCTCAGTGGCTACAAGCACCGCGGCGTCGTGACGTTCCAGGCCGAGGACGAGATCGCCGCGGTCTGTGCGGCGATCGGTGCGAGCTACGCCGGTTGCCTGGGGGTGACGTCGACCTCCGGACCAGGACTGGCGTTGAAGGCCGAGGCGATCGGCCTGGCGGTGATGGCCGAACTGCCGCTGGTGGTGCTGAACGTGCAGCGCGCCGGGCCCAGCACCGGCATGCCGACCAAGACCCAGCAGGCCGACCTGCTGCAGGCGATGTACGGCCGCAACGGCGAGTCGCCGGTCTGCGTGTTGGCGGCCAGCACGCCGGCCGACGCGTTCGACACCGCCTACGAGGCGGTGCGGATCGCCGTGCAGCACATGCTGCCGGTGATCGTGCTGTCCGACGGGTACGTGGCGAACGGCAGCGAGCCGTGGCGCCTGCCGGACGTCGACGCACTGCCGGCGTTCCCGGTCCGCTTCGCGCCCGAAGGCCAGCCGGGCGTCAAGTTCCAGCCCTACCAGCGCGACCCCGCGACGTTGGCGCGGCCGTGGGCGAAGCCGGGTACCCTGGGCCTGCAGCATCGCATCGGCGGGCTGGAGAAGCAGGACGGCACCGGCAACATCAGCTACGACCCGGCGAACCACCAGCACATGATCGACACGCGCGCCGCCAAGGTCGCGCGGATCGCCGATTCGCTGCCGCCGCTGCAACCGCTCGGGGCTCCGACCGGCGACGTGCTGGTGATCGGCTGGGGCAGTACGCGCGGTGCGATCACCGCGGCGACGCTGCGCTTGCAGAAGGAGGGCCAGGCGATCAGCTGCGTGTTCCTGCGCCATCTGAACCCGCTGCCCAACGACCTGCTGGCCCTGATGCGCGGCTTCAAGCAGGTCGTGGTGCCCGAACTGAACTGCGGCCAGCTGGCGATGCTGCTGCGGGCCAGGTACCTGATCGATGCCCGTAGCCTGAGTCAGGTGAACGGCCAGCCCTGGAAGAGCCAAGACCTCGAAGACCAACTCCGCAAGGCGCTCGCCGCGACGAGCGTGGAGGCCCGCCGATGACCACCGTGCAACCCGTGCTGCAGAAGAAGGACTACAAGACCGACCAGGACGTGCGTTGGTGTCCTGGCTGTGGCGA
>DAIMFJ010000308.1:402-3989 GCA_036724695.1 Planctomycetota bacterium | reverse complement strand
GCAGTTCGCGCTTCCCGTACTACATGGACTCGTTCGGGTTCCACACGATCCACGGCCGCGCGCCCGCGATCGCGACGGGCGTCAAGGTCGCCAACCCGGCCCTCGACGTCTGGGTGGTCACCGGCGACGGCGATGCGATGTCGATCGGTGGCAACCACTTCATCCACGCGATGCGGCGCAACGTCGGGCTGAAGATCCTGTTGTTCAACAACCGCATCTACGGACTCACCAAGGGCCAGTTCTCGCCGACCAGCGAGCAGGGCAAGGTGACCAAGAGCTCGCCGGTCGGCAGCGTCGACTACCCGTTCTCGCCGATCGCCTTGGCGCTCGGGGCGGGGGGGACGTTCGTCGCGCGCGGCGTCGACATCCTCGGGCCGCACCTCGAGGACCTGATCTGCCGCGTCGATGCGCACGCCGGCACCGGCATGATCGAGATCTACCAGAACTGCAACATCTTCAACGATGGCGCCTACAAGCACTTCACCGACAAGGAAGTGCGCGACGAGCGCGTCCTGATGCTGCAACACGGCCAGCCGCTGCTGTTCGGCGCGCAGAAGGACAAGGGCATCGCCTTCGATGCGCAGTTCCGGCCGATGGTCGTCACCGGTGCGGACCTCGGCAAGGCGTACGTGTGGGACGAGACCGCCGACACGCCGGCCCCGGCGATGGCGCTGGCGACGATGAGCGAGCAGGACTTCCCGGTGCCGATCGGGGTGTTCCGACGCCGCACCAAGGCGACCTTCGAAGCCGGTGTGCAAGCACAGCTCGCCCAGCAGCGCCAGCGCAAGCAGGAGTCGTTGCACGACCTGATCCACGCCGGCGAGATCTGGCAGGTGTGAACCGGCGCGGCGCAAGCAGCGCCCGCCCGCCGGTCACTGCAGCGCGGCGCGCAGGGCGTCGAGCGTGTTGCCGAGCACCGGGCCGACCTCGAAGTGGCGGCTCAGGCTGTCGATCGCGACGAACACGTTCGGCGGCACCTCGAGCTTGCCACCGGCCTTCAGGTTGCCGAACTCGGCGATCAGCGCCTCGAGCTTCGGTTTGGCCAGCAGTGCCGACGCCTTGTCCTTGACGCCACCGAGCACCCGGGCCAGTTCGCCGATCTTCAGGTTGACCTCGGGACGCAGCACGTTGCCACTGCTGTTGGCATCGAGCTGGAGCGGAGCAATGCCACCGAGCACTCCGCCACCCGTCTTCTCGGCAGCCGCCGGTGCGGCGGGCCGATCGTCGGTTGCCTGGCCCGCGACGACCGGCGCGGTGGCGGTGGCGCCACCGGGTTTGGGTGCCGCTGCGCTGGCGCCGCCCGCCTCGGCGGGGGTGGTGGGGGTTGGCGTGGCGGGGTTGGCAGCAGGCTGGGAGTTCGGCTCCCCGCAGGCCACCAGGGCCAGGCAGGCAGTCGCAGCAAAGGTCCGGAGGATCGACATGGGGACGCGATGATCCGCGATTGCGTGGCGAACGCAACCGCGGCCTCCCGCCTCGGTTCCGGTCGAGCGAAAAGAGTGTCGGCGGATCGAATCTTGAAACATCACGATATCGTGATACATTGAGCAAGCGATGGCGAGCGCGGTTGCCACCCTGTCTGGAACGCTGAAGCTGCTGTCGGACCCGGTCCGCCTGCGGTTGTGCGCGTTGCTGGGCCGCGCCGAGCTGGCGGTGCACGAGCTGGTGGCGATCACTGGCCTGCAGCAGAGTCGCGTCAGCAACCACCTGTCCCGGTTGAAGCGCGCCGGGTTCGTACGCGACCGCCGGGAGGGGACCTGGAGCTTCCACTCCTTGGCGGAGGCGTCTCCGACCGGCCCGCTGACCCCAGCGCTCTACGCGGCGACGATCGGGCCGAGCCTCGCCAGCGACGAAGGCCAGCGCGATGCGCTGGCCCTCGCGGCCGTGCTCGACCAGCGGCGCAGCCGCAGCCGCGAAGCCCACGACCAGTTGGCGCCGCGCTGGAGCGAGGTCGGCCAGGAGTTCGAATCCGGCACGCTGCGCGCCGAAGTCGCCGCGCTGGCCTTCCCGTGCGGGCCGCGGGTCGCCGACCTCGGCTGCGGCACCGGCTTCCTCGCCACCTGGCTCGCCGAACACGGCGGCGACGTGATCGCCGTCGACCACAGCGATGGCATGCTGACCGCCGCCCGCGAACGCGCTGGCGCGGCCCGGGTCGCGTTCCGCCGCGGGGAACTCGATGCGCTGCCGCTCGCCGACGCCGAGGTCGATGCGGCGTTCTGCAATCTGGTCTGGCATCACCTGCCCGACCACGAGCGCGCCGCCCGCGAGATGTTCCGGGTCGTGCGGCCCGGCGGCAAGGTGGTCGTCTCCGACCTGCTGCCGCACGACCGCGAGTGGATGCGCGAGGCGATGGGCGACCTGCGGCTCGGGCTCAAGCCCGAACAGATCGTCGTCGCACTGGCCCGCGCCGGCTTCGTCGACCTGTGCGTCGAGCCGGCCCACGACCGTTACCGCGTCGCCGCGCCGGACGGTTCGCGCACCGCCTTCCCGATGTTCGTCGTGCGCGGCTGCAAGCCAGCCGGCGACGACCGCCAGTCCTTACCAGTCCGATCCATTCCGAACCGAGAGCAACGATGACTGCCACCAACACGCCGAAGAACAAGTCCGCCAAGCCGGCCGCTGCCGGTACGAGCAACATCCTGGGCCCCAACGATTTCAAGGTGCGCGACCTGTCGCTCGCCGAGTTCGGTCGCAAGGAGATCGAACTGGCCGAGGTCGAGATGCCCGGCCTGATGGCGATCCGCGCCGAGTACAAGAAGAAGCAGCCGCTCAAGGGCGCGCGCATCACCGGGTCGCTGCACATGACGATCCAGACCGCGGTGCTGATCGAGACGCTGGTCGAACTCGGCGCCGACGTGCGTTGGGCGTCCTGCAACATCTTCAGCACCCAGGACCACGCGGCCGCGGCGATCGCCGTCGGCAGGAAGGGCACCGTCGACAAGCCCAAGGGCGTGCCGGTGTTCGCATGGAAGGGCGAGACCCTGGAGGAGTACTGGTGGTGCACCGAGCAGGCGCTGACCTGGCCGGGCCACGACGGTCCGAACATGATCCTCGACGACGGCGGTGACGCGACGATGATGGTCATGAAGGGTGCGGCCTGGGAGAAGGCCGGCAAGGTGCCGACCGTCAAGAAGGACGACGGCGAGGACTGGGTCGAACTGGTCAAGTGCCTGAAGGCCTCGATCGCGCAGAACCCGGGCAAGTGGACGAAGATGCTGCCCGGCATCCGCGGCGTCTCCGAGGAGACCACGACCGGCGTGCACCGCCTCTACCAGCTGCAGAGCGAGGGTGCGCTGCCGTTCCCGGCGATGAACGTCAACGACAGCGTCACCAAGTCGAAGTTCGACAACGTCTACGGGTGCCGCCACTCGCTGACCGACGGCCTGATGCGCGCGACCGACGTGATGCTGTCCGGCAAGGTCGCCGTCGTCTGCGGCTACGGGGACGTCGGCAAGGGCTGCGCCCAGTCGCTGAAGGGCCAGGGCGCGCGCGTCGTGATCACCGAGATCGATCCGATCTGCGCGCTGCAGGCGGCGATGGAGGGCTATCAGGTGCTGACGCTCGAGGACGTGGTCGACACCGCCGACCTG
>DAIMFJ010000308.1:0-257 GCA_036724695.1 Planctomycetota bacterium | reverse complement strand
CCACAAGAACTACGACAAGGGCGTCTACACGCTGCCCAAGCACCTCGACGAGAAGGTGGCGCGGTTGCACCTCGCCAAGCTCGGCGTCAAGCTGACCAAGCTGAGCAAGAAGCAGTCCGAGTACCTCGGCGTGTCGGTCGACGGACCGTTCAAGCCGGGCCACTACCGCTACTGATCGGTGCTCGCCGGTCGCGGCGCCGTTCGGGGCCCGGGGCTCGGTACCCCGGGGCTCAGAACATCGTCGCCGCGGCCGGTGG
>DAIMFJ010000307.1:0-6442 GCA_036724695.1 Planctomycetota bacterium | reverse complement strand
GGCCTGGGAGTACACACGCAGGCCAACCAGCCCCGGCAGGTTCGGGATCGGCAGTCGATGCTTGGCCTGCCCGTCACCACCGACCAGCAGTGCGCTGAATTGTGGATCGACGTGCAGCGTACAGCCGGGCATGCCCCAGACATCCAAGGCCATCGGGCTCGGCAGACGCTGCCAACCACAGAACATGATCGCCGCGTCGACCGGCAGGTCGAACAACGTGACCTCCAAGGTCTTGCCGATCCGCGGCGTGTCCCGCGGCACCAGCCGCGCCGCCGGTCGGCTGCCCGCACAACCATCGGCGAAGGTCACGTAGGTGCAGGTCGGACCGTAGCGGGCCGCCGAATACACACTGAAGGCATCGACCTGCACGTACGATTCGCCAGGCAAGCACTCCGGGATCCAGTTCTCCCGGTAGTTCCTGCCGCCGATGTGCACCACCTTGCCGTCGGAACGGCGCAGCACCACGTGGAACTCGCCACCCGCGACATCCGAGACGTACACGACCCCGGGCGGCAACGGCGGTACGGGGAAGGGGTGGGACCAGACCACCGCCTGCCCATCGCTCCGCACGGCGGCCAGGAAGGTACGCGCCGCCCCCACCGCGACATACCCAACCCCCGCTGGCGGCGTAGGGACGTTCTGGACGCCGGTGCTGGTACCACCCAATACGACGATCGTCCCATCCGAGCGCAGGAGCACGCTGCACAACCTCGTCGCGTCTGCTGCCACATAACGCACGCCCGGCGCCAATGGCGGGATGTTCAGGACTCCCCCGTTGGGGCCCCCCCATGCCACGGCCTGACCATCCGAACGGATCGCGATGGTGTGTTGCTCGCCCACGGCGAAGTCCACGTAGCGAACCCCCGCCGGCAGCGCCGGGACGTTTGCCTGCCCAGCGTAGTTCTCGCCCCAAGCCACCAAGGTACCGTCGGATCGCAGCGCCACCCGGTGACCGACGCCGCAGCGCACCTTCTCGTAGCGTAGCCCCGCAGGAATCGGCGGAGCCCCACTCGCTTTGCCGACGCCGAGGATCTCGCCGCCTGAAGTGACGGCGCAAGAAACGCCAGCCTCCAGGCCTACGTCGACCCAGCGCTCACCAGGCTGGACGGAAGGCAACGGGAGCGCGTATTGTGTTCCGGCGCCCAGCAACGATCCGTCGTCGAGCAGGATCAGATTCACCTGCCCACCCGACGACAGCGAGACGACGCTCCTACCAGCCGGAATCGCCGGCAGGTTGGACTGCCCATAGTCGTTGCTACCCCAAGCGACGACCACGCCATCGGATCGCAAGGCCTGGCTGTGCAGACCACCCGCCGCCGCCTGCACGTATCGCACTCCTGGCGGCGTCGGGGGGATGTTGCACTGACCGTAACTGTTGTCACCCCAGGCAACGAGTTCGCCGTCGGAACGCAAGGCGAGGAAGTGGTGCCACCCACCGAAAATCCTTGTGTAGGTCAATCCAGCGGGAAGGGTCGGCGCCTGTATCGGACCGAAGTTCTCCCACATCGACAGCGTACCATCGGAGAGCAACATCAGCGCCCAGGTCCCACCCGCGTGGATCTGCACCACAGTACGACCGGGAGGAATCTGCGGGACGGTGGCCATCCCGAGGAGGAATGGAGCTTGGACCCACGACAAGACCACGCCATCCGACCGGAGTGCCATGCCGTGGTATTGGCCCGCAGAAACCTGCAGGTAGCGCATTCCTGGTGGCAGCACCGGCGGAGCCGGTGGACTTGTATACCCGCCGGACCCCCAACCGACCGCCGAGCCATCGGACAACAATGCCAAGCCATGGTAGCCGCCCAGAGATACGGACTCGTACCGGAGACCTGCTGGCGGCTCAGGCGGCCTGCACAGGCCATGGAAGCCGATTTCCGAGCCATGCACGAACAACCGCCCGTCTGCCCTTATCACTGCAGTTGCACCAGTGTAGCTGGCACTCATGGCCACAATTGGCTGAGCAAACGCGGCAGGATCGAAATAGTAGCTCGACCAGACGCGGAAGCCATCCTGAGCAGGAGCAGGCGAGATGGCGCCCAGCAACAGGAAGAGAAACATGGTCGAGGTTGAGTTCCTGATCATGGCGGCAAGGCCGAGTCGGCAAGGGGACCAACCGAGATGCAACCCGGTCGTTCGTTCAGGGTACCAAAAAGGGCCGCGCAGGTTCGGGATTTCCAAATCCCATACGCGCCCATAGTAACGGAAATGCGACACCCCCGGGCTTCTGCCGGAGACCCTTGTTCCGCTCGGCCGTCGACCAGACGCCAAGGCGAGCCTGCTCGATGCAAGTCCGACGCCGCCGCCAAGCTCCCCAGGTGCATGACTGCCCCCCTCAGCGCAACAACTCCCCCGCCGTCCACGGCTCCTGGCGCGCGCGATGCGCCTGCCGCACCGCGGCGACGTCCGCTTGGCCGACCAGTTCGGCGACCCGCCCGAAGCGGCTGCGCACGTACGACAGGATGTCGGCGAGCTCCTGGTCGCCCAGATGGCCCTGCCCGGGCATCTCGCGATCCCATTGCTGCCCAGCGGCTTCGATCGGCCCCTTGACGCCGTGCAGCACGATCTTGATCGGTCGTTCGGCCGGTCCAGCCACCCACTCCGAATCCCGCAAGGGCGGCGCCAGCCCGGCCATGCCGGCACCGTCGAGCTGGTGGCACGCCGCGCAGGCGGCGGCGTAGAGCCGTTCGCCGGCACCGAGCCGCCGCAGTTCGTCGGCGGTGCGCGACACCTCGGGAGCCGTGCTACCGGTCGGCTGCAGGGCCACGGCGGCGAGGATCGTGTGCGCGTGGTCGGCGACCTGCCGGTCGCTGGATTGCGCCAAGGAGACGAGAGCCGGCGGCGTCGCCGGCAGGGTCAGGCAGCCGACGCGCGCGTTGCCTTTCGGCAAGGCCGCGACGAAGCCGGCCAACGCATCGCGGCGCGCGGCTTCGCCGAGGGCGAGAACGGCTGGGAAGTAGAGGGCGAGTTCGGCGGCTTGCCGGCGTTTGCCGGTGCCACCGCCGAGGGCGTGGCGCGCACTGGCCGGCAAGGCGTCCCCGCCCAGCGCCAAGACCGCCGGCGTCTGTGCGCCGAACGTCGCGGCCAGCAGTTCGGCCAGCATCGGCACGTCGGGGCGCGCGGCGAGCAGCGCCACTGCGGCGGCCTGCACCCGCGTCTGGATCTTCGGCTCGGGACTGCCTTGCGCAGTCGCGGCGTAGGCCAGCACCGCGTGCCAGGCCACCGACGGCGACCCGCCGAGCGCCTGCCGGTTCACGAACTGCCACGCAAAGCTGTCGCCAGCGATCAGGTGTGGTGCAACGTGCTGCAGCGCAAACGCGACGACGCCGGGATCCTGGTCCTGCAACGCCAGCCGCACGTCGTCGCGCGTCAAGCGCTCGAGTCCAGCCAACGTCGCCAGGCACTGCGTGCGCACTGCCGCGTCAGCGGCCGCGCGCCCTCGTTCGCGGATGCGCTGGGCCATCGCGACGAAGCGCCCCTGCACCAGTTCGCGCATCGCCAGATCGCGCAGCACGCTCGAGGTGCCGACGAGCGCTGCGACGAGGCTGCCTGGCTGGTCGGCGTCGGGCAACGCGGCGACGACCGGGTCTGGCGTGGTCGCCGGCACGATCCGCCAGATCCGCCCGAGCCCGGTCGGCTGCTCGAGCTGTCGCTTCTCGATCTGGTGGCGCAGGAAGCTGGTGACGAAGTTCTTGTGCTGGATCACCCCGCGGTACATGTCGACCACGTACAGCGCGCGGTCGGGCCCGCCGAACAGGTGCACCGGCCGGAAACGTTCGTCGGTCGAGGCCAGGAACTCGCGCTTCTCGGCCTGGTAGACGTTGTCGCCGCGCAGCACGCCGTCGTGGTCGCGCAGCGCGATGCGCCGGATCAGGTGGCCGGCCGGTTCGCAGACGAACACGTCGCCGCGCGCCGGCAAGAGGTCGTCGCGGTAGACGTACGGCGAACAGACCGCGGTGTGGATCGCCAGCACGTAGTCGACCAGGCGGCCGGGCTGGTAGCCGCGGTTGACGCCGGGCGTGATCCGGATCGGCCAGACCGAACGGTCGGCGACGACGCGGTGGTTCAAGGTGCCGAGCTGGCCGGCGCCGAGCGGTGCGGCGAGGCTGCCGGGCACCAGGTCGCAGCGCAGCCAGTCTTCGTTGTAGTTGAAGTACAGCCGGCCGCGGTCGTCCATCGCGATGCCCCACTGGCCACCGCCGCTGCCGTCCTCGATCGCAAAACCGGTCTCGGTGCGCCGCACCAACTGCCGGTCGTTGGCGAGGTGGATGCGGTGGTCGAAGCCCCACAACAGCCCGTTGCCGGAGTGTTCGGGGTTGTCGACGCCGGATTCGAAGCCGCCGGCGACGATCTGCTTGCCGTCGGCGCGGCCGTCGCCGTCGGCGTCGGGGCACCAGACGAGGTGCGGCGGTTCGACCACCAAAGCCCCGCCGCGCAGCGGCAGCACCGCGCGCGGCAGCACCAGGTTGTCGAGGAACACGACACTCTGGTCCATGCGGCCGTCGCCGTCGGTGTCGCGCAGCACCGAGATGCGGCCGATCGGGTCGCGTTCGCCGTCGGCGTCGACCGTGCGCATGTAGGCGCGCATCTCGACCACCCAGAGTTGCCCGGCGAGGTCGAACGTCGCCGCGACCGGATCCTGGATCAGCGGTTCGGCGGCGACCAGCTGCATCGCAAAACCGTCGGCGATCCGGAACGTCGCCAGTGCCTCGGCGGGGCTGCGCACGGGGGCCGGCGGGACTTCGACCGAGTCGGGCAGCAGCGTCTGGCTCTCGCCGGCGCGGTCGCCTTGCTGGGCGTGCAGCGCACCGGCCAGCAGCAACAGCGCGGCGAACGGCAGCGCGGACTTCGGGAGGGCTGCGCAGGCGGGCATCGCACCAACCTACCAAGCCAAACCGGCACCACGAAGCCGAACCAGCTACGCCGGCACCGTAACGCCCGTGCTGGCGCAGGTTTTTGCCGGATCCGGGCCAGTTGCCGCTCAAGGAGTCGCCCGGAAGCGCCGATCCCATGGGCAGCTCGGCGCCGTCGCGCCAGCCCCCAGCGCCCACCCCCGACAGCTCCCCAGCCATGGCCCGGATCCCCGACAAGCAAGGCATCTTCTTCGAACTCGACGGCGTGCTCGTCGAGAACGTGCGTCTCGACGCCCAAGGCGGCATCCAGTTCCTGCCGCGGGCGCTCGACGCCTTGCGCCGCGTCGATCCGCAGCAGTTCCGCATCTTCATCGCGACCAGCCGCGCCGACATCGCGTTCGGCGAACTGAAGGAACGCGAGTTCACGCGCTTCTGCGAGGCGTTCCTGCTGCGCATGCAGGCAGAACGCATCGCGATCACCAAGATCTACTCGTGCCCCTACCACCCCAAGGGCAAGGGACGCTTCAAGAAGGAGAGCGTGTTCCGCAAGCCCGGCCCCGGCATCTTCAAGATGGCCCAGCAGGAGTTCGACCTGAACCTGCAGCGCTGCTGGATGGTCGGCCACACGACGACCGACGTGCTCGCCGGGCAACGCGCCGACCTCGGCACGATCCTGGTCCGGACCGGGCAGGCCGGCGGCGACGGCGAGTACGTCGTCGAACCGCACTTCGTCGAGGACGACTGCCTGACGGCGGTGGCGCGGCTCAACCAGTTCGAGTACTCGCTGCGCGTCTGAGCTGGCGCGGCGCTTCGCCTACCGGCGCAGCACCGCGACGCCCGGCAGGTCCTTGCCTTCGAGCAGTTCGAGGCTGGCGCCACCCCCGGTCGAAACGTGCGACAGGACGCCGGTGATGCCGAGCTTCTCGGCCGCGGCGACCGAGTCGCCACCGCCGACGACGCTGAACGCGCCGGCCCGCGTCGCCGCGGCGACCGCGTTGGCGACCGCTTCGGTGCCCTTGCAGAACGCGTCCATCTCGAACACGCCCATCGGGCCGTTCCAGACCACCGTGCGGGCACCCCGCAGCGCGGCCACGTAGTTGGCGATCGTCGCCGGCCCGATGTCCAGGCCCATCAGCCCGGCCGGGATGTCGCCCTGGTGCACGCTGGCGGGCGCATCGGCCTTGAACTCGGCGGCGCAGACGTGGTCGACCGGCAGCAGCAGTTCCTTGCCGAGGTCGCGCGCCTGTTGCACGACCTTGCCGGCGGCGGCGAACAGGTCCGGCTCGACCAGCGACTTGCCGATCTGCTTGCCCTGCTGGGCCAGGAACGTGTAGGCCATCGCACCGCCGATGATCAGCTTGTCGACCTTGGGCAGCAGGTTCTCGATGACGGGCAGCTTGTCGCTGACCTTGGCGCCGCCGAGGATCGCGACGAACGGCCGTTCGGGGGCGTGCAGCACACGTTCGAAGGCGTGCAGTTCCTGCGCCATCAACAAGCCGGCCGCCGACGGCATCGCACCCGCCAGCCCGCTGACCGAGCTGCGCCCGGTGCCCGGCGAGGGCCGGATGGTCGCGCGACACCGCGGCCAG
>DAIMFJ010000306.1:0-6489 GCA_036724695.1 Planctomycetota bacterium | reverse complement strand
TGCGATCGGCGAGCGGTTCGGTGCCGCCGAGGTCGCCGAGCACCCCCCAGGTGTAGGTCTCGACCTCGAACAGGGGCAGCGGCCCGGGCAGGCGCGCCAGTTCGCGCAGCACGCGGGCGACCTCTTGCTGGGTCGAGCCGAACGGGCCCGGCTCGTCCCAGTACAGCGGCACGTGGTAGTGCGAACGGATCCGGCCGCCGGCCGCGAACTCGGCGCGCCGCGCGGCGACGGCGTCGAGGTCGAGCGCGCGCGGGCCCTGTTCGGCGACGGTCTGGTGCAGGTAGCGCGGCTCGGCGAACCCGAGCAGCCGGTCGAGGCCTTCGGGGCTGCGCACCTCGAGGCACGACGACACCTGCACCTTGGGCACGGCGATGCCGCGCGCGCGCAGGTCGGCGATCGCCGCGACCGGATCCTCGCCGACGACCAGCAGGTGGCACAGGTCGACGCAAACGCCGAGGTGGCGGCGCAGCACGTCCGCCGGCACGGTGGTCCAAGCGCCTTCCTCGAACAGCCAACGCTCCAGGAAGTCGGCGGCGCCGCGGGCGGTCTCGAGCAGGCAGTCCGGTTCGGGTTCGAGTGCCAGGATGCAGCGCACGCCGGTGCGCTTCTCGACGGCGGCGAAGGCACTGGCACAGCGCGCCAGGTTGCGCGCCATCAGGCGCAGGTCGGGTTCGGGCGCACCCGGCGCCCGCCAACCGAGCGGCAAGGTCGAGATCGCCACCTCGTCGCGATCGCCGAGCAGGCCGAGCACGTCGGCGCAGACGCGGGTGTAGTGCAGGCGCTCTTCGCGGCTCCAATCCGGCTGGTAGACCGCGGTCTTGACGACGTCGGCGTGGAACCCGTCGAACGGGAACGCATTCAAGGTCCAGATCGGCAGGTCGTGGCCGTCGAGGAACGCCAGCAGCGTGCGGGTGCTGTCGACGTCGTGGGCGAGCTCGTGGGCGAGCTGCATCGGCCACCACAATCCCAGGCCGAACGGGGCCCCGGCGCGCCGGCACTGTTCGGCGATCGGCAGGGCGTGCCGGTGCAGGGCGTCGAGATGCGTCGGCAGATCCGGCGCCGCATGGACGTTGCTGCAATAGGTCAGGCGCGCTCGGGGCATTTCCTAAGGGTTGCACCGGGGGCGGCGCTGCGCAAGCGGAACCGGCCGGCGGTGCAAGAGGCTTGCAACCGGCTCGGGAACGGCCGAGCGGAATGCCGATGAGGCCGGGACGGGCGGCCGCCCGACCCACCATGACGCACAGCCACGACCCCCACGGCGACGCCGCGCACCGCGAGCGCATCCTGGCGATCCGCCGGTCGAGTTCCTACCGGCAAGCCCACCTCGACGAGGACTTCATGGGCCGCACCGAGCTGCGGCCGGTCCGGCTGCAGCTCGAGCTGCTGAAGCCGGAGCTGATCCAGCACGAGCAAGGCGTGCAATCGACGGTGGTGGTGTTCGGCGGCACGCGGGTGATCGAGCGACCCCAGGCCGAGGCCAAACTGGCCCACGCCGAAGCCGAACTGCAGCGGCAGCCCGACGACGCGCGATTGCAGCAGCGGGTGCGGATCGCCCGCAACGTGCTGAAGAAGGCCCACTATTACGACGAAGCGCGGCGTTTCGCGCAATTGGTGTCGCTGCAATGCCAGCTCGACGACCGCTGCGACTACGTGGTCTGCACCGGCGGCGGCCCGGGCATCATGGAGGCCGCCAACCGCGGCGCGTTCGACGTCGGCGCCAAGTCGATCGGGCTGAACATCACGCTGCCGTTCGAGCAGGAACCGAACAGCTACATCACCCCGGAGCTGTGCTTCGAGTTCAAGTACTTCGCGGTCCGGAAGATGCACTTCCTGATGCGCGCCAAGGCGATGGTCGCGTTCCCGGGCGGCTTCGGCACGCTCGACGAACTGTTCGAGGCGCTGACGCTGATCCAGACGCGGCGCATGGAACCGATCCCGGTGATCCTGTTCGGGCGCGGCTACTGGGAGAGCCTCGTGCACTGGCAGACGTTCGTCGAGGAGGGCACGATCTCGCCCGAGGACCTCGAGCTGATCCAGTACGCGGAGACCGCCGAGGAGTGCTGGCAGGCGATCCAGGAATTCTATCGGCACCAGGCCGGCGAACGGCTGCCGCGCGGCCAATGAGCCTGCCGCCGACCGGCTGTGAGGACGTGCAGCGCCGGGTGCTGCGGGACCTCGGCAGGAGCGTGCTGCGCGTCGGGTTGGCGGTCGGGCTGGCGTTGGCGCTGTTCGTCTGGGCGGCGATCCCGAACTTCGGGCCGGGCGGCGGCCGGCTCAATCCCAACGAATCGACGGCCATTGCGACGCTCGAGAACATCGCCTCCGCCCAGGAGCAGTTCCGCCGCCGCGGCAGCATCGACCGCGATGGCGACGGCCTTGGCGAGTACGGCTGGTTCGCGGAGTTGGCCGGCGGCGCCGAACCGGTGCTGTCGCATGCGTTCGCAGCTCCCGTCGACGGTTGCGTGACCCGCTCCGGCTATCGCTTCCGCCTATGGCTGCCGAGTGGCAACGGCGCCTGGGCGCACGCTGGGCAAGCCGTGCCGAGCGACCGCGACGGCGCCGAGCAGCACTTCGGCGTCCATGCCTGGCCGATCGACAAGGCGACCGGCAAGCGGGCGTTCTTCATCGGCGAGAATGGCGACGTGCTGGCCACCAAGAACACCGACTGGCTGTATTCAGGCGCTTCCGCCCCACCGATCGACGCCGCACTGCCGAGCAGCGACGCCGGCGCAGAGCGCGGCGATTGGGGCCACGTCGGCCGCGACGGCCGGCAGTGGATCGTCGTCAATTGAGTGATTGCAGGCCCGACTGCACACTCCCGCCGCAACCGCCTGCGTCGTCATCACAACTTGCCATGGGTGATGGATCGGCGTAGCGTCCTGCTTCCGCCCGGCTTCGGGATCGTCCATCCTGGCTCCGGCCGTTCCTGGGCGCACCATGGCATCCACTCGATCGAAGGCTGCGCGCCTGCTTGCCGTCGCAATCGCGCTCGCTCTGGCGCTGGTACTCACCGAATTCGTCGATCGTCGACGCGAGCCGGCCCCACCCGTCGCCTCTGCCGACGGTGATCCCGCAGCCAGCGGTTCGCCGGGCACCCCAAGCCCCCCAACGGATCGCACCCTGGCGACGAACGATGTCCGACGGGTGACGATCGCGAGCCCCACGGCAATGCCGCTGACGATCCGGATCCTGGCAGCCGACGGATCCCAGGTGCCGATCGATCGTGCCGAGGCGGCCAATGCCGTGCACGCCACATACCGGAGCAACGAGCCGGTTGCGCTCGTGGTCTGGAGTGAGCAGACGTTGCCCTGGGTCGGTGTGCTGAGCGATCCGGTGGAGCAGGTGACCCTCGATCGCCTGACGACCTTCACCCTGCGAGCTCGCACCCGCTCCGGAGCCCCGGTCGCCGGCTTGGAGCTGGCGATCGAACCCCCGACGGATGCCGGCCTGGTCGAGATCGCGACGGTCCAGCGGCTGCTCACCGGCAATGGCGAGCGGCGAAGACCGGAGGTCCAGCGCCTTCTCGCCCTGGCGTCTCGCGGCAACCGTTGTCGCGAAGCCCCCGCCACCCTGCGCACCGATGCGGATGGGGTGGCGGAGTTCCACCGCGTGGCGATGGCAGCCCCCAGGCGGCTGTTGGTTCGCACCGCCCGAGCACTGTCCCTCGCCCACCCGCTGCCGCCCCCCAAGCGACTGCTCGGCGAAGACGAGTGGTCGACCAGTGCCAGCGATCCCGGTTGGGCGATCGACGGCCTGGTCGCCGAGGGCCATCGCCCCATCGAACTGGTCCTCGCCGATGGCGCGACGATCGTCGGACGGATCGAAGCCAGTACCGGATCGGCCGAGCTCCACGTCACCGTGCGGTCCTTGCACACGAGCCGCCGAGGCAGGCAGTTCTTCCTGGAAGCCCAAGCCGCCCTGGACCCCGATGCGACTGCGACCGGGTCGTTCGCAGTGTCCGGTCTGTCGCCTGGGCCCAAGTGGCTGAGCTTGCGGTGGAAGCTCGGCGACGATTGGCACCTCTGCAACCGGGCCGTCACCGTGCCTCCCGAGACCGTGGTCGACATCGGGCTGCAGCGAGCCGACGCGGGCACGTTGACGTTCGATCTTGCCGCGTTGCCGGCCGGCCGATCGCGAGTCGTGCTGAACCGCGTCCTCGGGCAAGGCGACGCAGACGACCTCGCCGAGGAATTGCTTCTCCAGCATTCGCGCGTGAACTCGGTACACGGCGTCCCGGATGGCGACTATGCACTGCACTTGCCCGACGACGCGTCGGACATCGATGCTCCGGAGGCGTTCGCCGTGGCTGGCGGCACGGCCCGGGTCGTGTTCACGATGCGCAAGGAGATCACGCTGCAGGTCCGAGGCGGCAGGGAAGGGGAACGCGTGCGCCTGGTCATGAACGACCTCGACATGCTCCGATCGCAGAGCAGCAACGCGGTCGTGCGCGACGGCAGCGTGCGGATCTCCCCCGCAGCCGGCATGACCGCCGTCCGGGTGGAGGTCTCGCGCAACACCGAATGGCTGGTTGGCTTCGCGCGACTCGACGGCGGCCCGGCAGCCATGGCTACGCTCGTGCCAGCGAGGCAGCAGCGGGGCCGGCTCCACCGCGACGGCAAACCCGTGGCCGACCAGCTCGTCGAGGCGAGGTGGATGGTCGATGGAGTGACGATGCGCCACCGGGCGCCGTCCGGGCCGGATGGCACCTTCGAGATCGGTCCGCTGCCGCTCGGGGCCGTGGTCACGATGGTGGGCTGCAACCCATCCACCTGGTCGATCGACACGAAAGACGAGGTCGTGCCGTTCGAACTGCTGCGATGACTGCAGCCTCGGTGGTTGGCGGGGCGCAGTCCATGGCGCATGGACACGAAGGCTCCTGGGGTGGTGGCGCCTGCCATCGCACCTACTGCAGACTCAACTGCAGCGTTTCCCGCGCCGGCGCAAGCATCCAGGTGTTGGTGTTCGGCTCGTGGTACAAGGTGACCGCCCCGAGGTAGATCGTCGCCGGTGGCAGACCGGGCGGAATCGGCAACACCATCGGGAAGCCCTGCAGCGGCGCGATCGCCAGCGGCGACTGCAACTGTGGACAGGCACCCGACAACTGCGGATACAGCGAGAGTTGGGGAGAGTCGGCCAGCACCAGCCAGGTGCGGTACGGCAACCACTGTGCCGTCCAAGGAAAGTAGGAGACGTACAGGTTGCACGGATTGGTGCCGAGCGAGACGTGCAGCGGCTGCCGGCCACTGCAGGCGCTGCCGATCGGCGTGATCTGCAGAGTCGAGTACGGGCACTGCGCGGTGCTGCTGGCGAGCATCAGCGCGATGGCGGCGAGGAAGTGACCTGGCGAGGTGTGGCTGGGCATGGCGTGGCGACGTTGGGGCTCGCGCGGAGGACGGACATTGTCACCGATCCACCGCGCGCCGTCGCGAATTCCGCCCGGACCGCCCGGACCACGACGCGCTGTGCCCCTCGTCACCCCGCCTTGTAGGCCAGCAAGGGTCGCAATCGCCGCACGATCCGCACCAGCTCGCGCTGCGCGCGCATCACCGCGCCGATGTCCTTGTAGGCGGCCGGGGCCTCGTCGCGCAGGGTCGCCGCCAGGTGGCGTTCGTAGAACACCCCCTGCATGGTGCGGTCGAGGTCGCGCACCGTGATCGAGCGTGCCGCGGCGCCGCGCGCCAGCGCGCGGCCAGCGCCGTGCGCGCAGGATGCCAGTGCCAACGCGACGCCGCGCCCTTCGACGTGGAACGTCGCCGTCCCCATCGAACCGGGCACGATCGCCGGTTGGCCGGCGGCGGCCGGGCTGGCACCCTTGCGGTGCACCCAGAGGTCGTGGTCGCCGTGCCGTTCGGCGCGCACGTGGTTGTGCGAGCTCTCGAACCAATCGGCGAAGTCGACCTCCCAGCCGAGCACGGCCGCGAGCTCCGCTGCCGCCGCGTCGGCGATCGCGCGACGATTCTGCCGCGCGAACGCCTCGGCCGCCGCGACGTCGACCAGGTAGTCGCGGCCGGGCCCGTCGACGGCGAGCGCCACCAGGCCCTTGCCGACGGCGACGCCGCGCGGCAGATGGTGGTCGCGCACCGCCGGGCCCAGCGCGCGCGAGCCGCTGTGCACGGCCAGCCATAGGCCGCCGTGTTCGTCGCCTTGCAGCTCGAGGAAGTGGTTGCCGCGACCGAGCGTGCCGAATTCGACGCCGAGATCGCGCTGCAAGCGCCGCGAGAGTTCGCGGTCGGCCAGTTCGAGCCCCGGGAACTCGACCGGTCGCGCGCGGCGCACCGGCGGTACGGCAGCGCGCAGCCGTTCGAACAACTGCCCGGCGCGTTCGGCGTCGAGTGCGGCGAGGTCGCCGCGGATCGGTGCGGCCGCCATGCCACAGCCGATGTCGCCACCGACCGCCTGTGGGTACAGCCAGTCGGTGGTGCCGAGCACGGTGCCCACGCACACGTGCTCGGCGAGGTGCACGTCGGGCATCACCGCGACGTGCCGCAC
>DAIMFJ010000305.1:6184-6524 GCA_036724695.1 Planctomycetota bacterium | reverse complement strand
CCCGGCAGTGCAACCGGCGAGATCGACCAGCTGTTCCCACCGTCCAAGGAACTCGCGACTCGCAGGGGGGCGGTCAACCCAGTCGACTCGACGACCAACATCCGTGGGCCGTTCATCGCCATGGCGACGGGAAAGGCGAAGCCATGGCCGGCGATCGGACCCCATGTGACCCCGTTGTTGGTCGATTGCCAGAGCGTGCTGCCTGCCTGGACGAACCAGCGACCGGGTTCGGCCACGGCCGCCACGAGGGGTGCATCGGTCGGCCAAGTTCGCGTCGGGGACCAGGTCGCGCCGCCGTCCACGGACCGGGAACTCGCAACGTGAATGCGTGGAATGCGCC
>DAIMFJ010000305.1:0-6174 GCA_036724695.1 Planctomycetota bacterium | reverse complement strand
AGGTTCAAGTCGGCCGCGTTCGCGCCTGGCAGGCCCTGGGTCAGATCCACCACTGGCGACCAGGTGTTGCCCCCATTGCCAGAGTGGACCATCAGCACTCCGTTCGGCATGCCGATCTGCACCAGGGCAACGTCGAGGCCATCGACGTGCAGGTGCGGGGTGTACGTCCCGCTCGGGAGCATACGCTGCGTTGGGAAGGAGACGCCACCATCGGTCGAGATCCAGACCTGCCGAGCACCGCCGGTGTCCGCCTCCCAGGCCACGAACACTCGTTGCCCATCGGCAGCGAGGTCGTAGGCGCCGATCGTCGGCGGCAAGACCCGCAGTCCATTGGGCCAGGTACGCCCCCCATCCGTCGAGCGCCCGAAGCGCATCTGGTTGCCGTTGCGGCCGAGCAGGTAGACGACATCCCCTGTCCTGGCGACCACCGCCGAACCGAGCGTGGAGGAAGACGGAGAGGATGCGAGCAAACGGGTGGCGTGCCCAGGTGCCTGACCTGGAGCGGCTCCCGCACCGAGCATGACACCCATTGCAAACACGACGCAGAGGCGATTTCTCATGGCTCCAGTCTCAGCGAACGGAGGTGGCCAGTACCTGGGTGTAGCGCGGCGGCAGCGAGGTGAACCAGTCGAGCCCCTGTACCCACATGTTCAACCCGGCCAGCTGCGGCACGTTCGGCACGGCCAGATCGAACGTGGCCAGGGGATCGTGCCCGGTGACCGGCAACGTGACGACGGCGAACGTGATGGCACTCGCAAGGTCGATTCCCACCGCCCCATACGCAGTCGTGCCGCTGCCCGGCTGGAACGAGACCGCGAGGAACACCGTGTCACCGCGGGGCGCGGCGACACGCACTTGCCAGATGCTCCCGACCACGGGAGGCAAGGTCTCCCGAAGGTCGGGAAGGCGCAGCACCATCGGCGCAGGCAATACGGTACCGGCGATCTGCGGTGGCGTGTCGTACGCATCCAGGCGGATGATGCCCTCCGGCATGGCGGTCACCGACGCACCTGCAACGACGCGACATCCCCTCAGCCCCCGGAGGAGGATGCTGCCGCCACTGCCAGCGCCGGCACTCGAGCCGCCACTGCCGGCATCCGCAGTCACCGCCCCGTACACGTCGATCCTACCGTTCGCCTCGAGTGTGAGGGTGCCACCGCCGCGCCCGCCATGTTCGTGGCTGGTCTGATAATGCGGCGTTCCCGTCGACCTCTGCACGTACGTCGTGGTGCAATCACCACCTGGGCTACCACCTGCGAGATCGAATGGCAACGGACTCCCGTAGAGGGATGCATGACGCGCCGGCTGGCCCGCCGTACCAATCGAGTATCCAGACATCCATTGTTGGGTGAAGGGGTCGTAATAACCCGAGTAATGCGTGATGAATCCCGACCATCCGATGCCGGTCGACACGGCTCCTGGCCCACCGACGACACCGGATAGGATATTCCCTGCATGCGCCACGCTGATCTCGCCGTCGATCCGGACGTCACCGAGCACCCGGATGCGGACGGGATGGTTGCCGACGAAACGCACCACGACTCCGGCAGGAATCGAAATCGACGCGTAGGACAAGTGACCGAACGTCGCATCGACGTCGATCGTGGTCGATACGGCCGGTGCGAGCACCTGAGCCCGAGCCATCACGGAGAGCAGAACTGCGTGCGCGGCGAACGAGAGCAACGAACGGAACATGGCGACCTCCTGGACAACCGGCGATTCTCAGCCGAGGACGCCCGGAAAGGAAGCTCCAGCTACTCGCTGCAGGGGCGAGGCAGGGCAAGTTCGTAGGGTGAAACCCTCGCTCGCGCGGCCTGAGCATCGCCGTTCGGCGCCAGCCCGGCGCGGGCCCGTTCGCCGGGGCCGCTCGCGGTCACGAACCGCCAGCCTCCCGACGTCAGCCGATTCTCACAGGATCAGGCCCCATGGCCGGAACACGTGCGGGAACGCCTGCCAGTACGCCGAGTTCGGCAGCGTCAACCCGCGCGCATCGAGGTCGATGCCATTGTAGAACGCGACGAACGGCGCCCCCACCGTGCCGCCGACCCAGACGAACGGCGCCCAGTACCACTGGCTCGAGTCGAGCGCCTCGCGGCACAGGTCGACGCCACCGGTCAACGGACTCACCGCGGTGCCGGCGACGGTCGCGCAACCACCGAGCGAAGCTGCCACGACGAGGAGGGACGACAAGGCGACACGGCGCAAGGACATGATGTGGATGTGTTCGTCGGAGAAAGCGGAGGCTGTGAGCGGAACACGGCGTCGCTCCGGCGACAAGCCCCACACCAGCCGCTCGGGCGAAATGCCGCTCACTTGATCTGGTCGTACCCCGTCATCTCCAGGTAACCGACACCACGCACCGCCCGCCCCTCGCGGGTGCCGCGCACCTCGACCGCGCCTTCCCAGTACCGCACGATCGTGCGCAGTTCCTGGTCGGCGAGCAGCGGCACCACCTCGACGTCGAAGTCCGGATCACGCCCGCGCAACCGCCACCGCGCGGGGTAGCTCGCGCGACCATCGGCCGCCGTCCAGCGGCCCTCCGGCTGCGAAACGACGCGCTCCGGCGCCAGGCGCACCGCCGAACCGTCGGCCAGCACCAGCGTGCCGCGACTCCACGGATCGCTGCTGCCGTCGGCGCGCCGCAGCGAGTACCACATCAGTTCGCAACCGTCGTCGAACTGCAGCGAGAACCAATCCCAACCGACCTGGTCGGCGCCGAGCGCCGAGGTACTCCATTCGCGATCGAGCCAGCCTTCGCCGCGCACCGCATGGGCGACGCCGGCAACGGTGATCGTGCCCGCCATCGGCAAGCGCGTCATCGAGTAGTA
Organism: Planctomycetota bacterium; assembly: GCA_036724695.1. GTDB lineage: Bacteria > Planctomycetota > UBA1135 > UBA1135 > UBA2386 > JACKIC01. The sequence continues at coordinate 3,346 of DAIMFJ010000305.1, read as the reverse complement.
GATCGACGCGTTGCCCGGCGCGGCCGACTTCTGGCTCAGTCCACCATCGCCTTGCAACACGATCGGCTTGCCGGGTCGCACTTCGAGCTCGAACCCGAACGTGTCGTCCGCGGCGCGCAACTGCGTCGGCAGGAAACCATCGCCGCCCTCAGTACCACCCACAGTGCCACGCGCCGACCAATCCGCCGCGAACACGCCGAACGGCTGCTCCGTCGTCGGTCCGACGACGCCACCGAGTCCTGCCGTTGCGCGCGCCGTGCGTTCCGCGTGGTGGAAGCGCTTGCCGTCGACGTCGGTGACCGCGGCGTGCGCCAGCATCATGTCGCGCGTCGCCAACGCCGCAGCGCGTTCGGGCACGTCCGCCGCCAAGGCCTGCCGGAAGAACACCAGCTGCACGCCGAACCGCCGCCCGGCCTCGCTGCGCAGGTTGCCGGTCCAATACCACCATTCGGTGCGGAACTCAGGATGCGCACCATGATCGCGTGGAAACCGCAGTTCGGGACGAACCGTCGCCCGCGCGAAGCCTGCCAGCTCCGCATCGCTGCCGCCCATCGCCGCTGCGACGCCGATGGCGCCGGCTGCGCGTGGGCTCGCTGCTTCGCGCTGGCAGCTGCCGACGAGGGCCGCGACGACGACCGCACCACACCACCAGGATTGCCGGATGCGCATCGGATCAAGCCTCCCGCAGGTTCTGTGCCGGGCGCATGCGCGCAAACCGCCAGGCTGGCTGCAAGCCAGCCAGCAATGCGGCACCGACCGCGAGCAGCATCGCCTCGCCGACCGCCGCCCAGGGCACGGTGACGTCGACGAGCGACCAACCGAACGACACCTTGTTGACGACGCGGGCCAGCAATTGGCCGATGCCCAGGCCGAGTGGCAACGCGAGCAATGCCGCACACAGGCCGAGCAACAAGGTCTGGCCGACGACGACGATCGCGATCTGGGCCGGCCGCGCGCCGAGGCAGCGCAACAGCCCGACCTCGCGGCCGCGTTCGAGCTGCAGCGCGGCGAAGCCGGCATAGATGCCGACGAACGCCACGCCGAGGCACAACAACCGCATGATGCCGGTGATCGCGAACGTGTTGTCGAAGATCGCCAACGAGCTGTTGCGCAGCTCGCCTTGCTCGCGCGCCTGCACCCAGTCGTCGGTGTGTCCGGCGATCGTGCGCTGCACGTGCGCGATCGCGGCCGCACTCGTCGCGCCATCGCGCAATTCGAGGCCGAGCGCGGTCACCGGCAGCTCGGCGCGCCCGGCCAGCCAGGCTTCGCCGACCAGCACCTCGCCGCGTTCGTTCGAGTAGTCGCGATAGACCGCGGCGACGCGGATCGGCTCGGCGCCGCGTTCGCCGGTGATCGCGAAGGTGTCGCCGACCTGCAATCCCCAACGAAACGCCAGCGGTTCGGAGATCCAGGCGCCGTTGGCGTCGGCCAGCGCGTCGCGGTCGCCCCGCAGCAACGGGAATCGGTCCCGGAAGCGCGGCGTCGCCCGCACGGCGACGAGCTCGATCCGACCTCCGTTCGGGCCGGCTTGCATCCAGAATCGCGAGCGCCGGTAGACCACCGCGTCGGCGAATTCGGGCAGCTGCACCAGCTCGCGCACCAGCGGCTCGGCGAGCGGTTGGTCCTTCTCGTCGACTCCGCCCGGCACCGACACGTACACGTCGCCGGGCAGCACCTGACCGAGCCAGCCGGCGACGCTGGTGCGGAAGCTGGTGACCAGGATCGCCATGCCGATCGTCGCCGCGACGGCCAGGGCCATCGCCGCGAGCGGCAAGGCCAGATGACCACGCGCGGCGGCCGTGCTGCGCACGACGTAGCGGGCGAACGGGCCGGCGCGGCGCCAGACGGCGCCCATTGCGGCGAGCAATGCCGCCATCGCGGCTGGCACCATCGCCACCGCGGCGAGCAGCAAGCAGAGCAAGGCGAGGTAGGCCTGGATCAGGCGATCGCCGACCGTGGCCAGCAGCAGCGCGCCGAGCAGGGCTGGCGGCACACACCACCACCAGCGCCAGGCCGCCGCACCGGCTTCGCGTGCTGGCACCAGCACTTCGCGCGGCGTGACGCGCGACGCCGCGAACGCGGGGCCGAGCGCGGCGACCAGCGTCACCAGCACGCCGACGGCGCCGCCGAGCCAGAGGTCGCCGGCGTGCACTTCCACGGCGTCGAGCGAGAACGTCGCGTAGTGGAAGTTCAGCGTGCGCACGATCGGCGTCAGCAACAGATCGGCGCCCACGACGCCGAGCAGGACACCCAGCGCACTGCCGGCGACGCCGAGCGCGAGGGCTTCGGCGACGACCGCGGCCCCAAGGCCACGGCCGTGCGCGCCGAGCGCGCGCAGCACGCCGAACACCGAGCGCCGCGCCACCACCGACAAACGCATCGTCTCGTGCGCGAGGAAGGCGCCGACCAGCAGCGACAACAGGCTCAATGCGGTCAGGTTGACGCGAAAGCCGCGGGCGAGCGCGGCGAGGCCGCCGCTCTGCGCGCCGACGGCTTCGAGGCGCGCGGCGGGACCGCACAGGGCGCGCGCCGCCTCGGCGAGGCGAGCCTCGGCGACGCGCAGTTCGAGCCGATCGACGCTGTGCAGCCGGCCAGTCCACTCCTGGGCAGTGGCGACGTCGACGACGAGCGCGTCGGCGAGACCGGCGCGGGCGTTCGGCGGAGCGGTCAAGGGACCCAGGCAACGCGCCGTGACGACCCGCGCACCGAGGCGCAGCGGCACCTGCTGGCCCGCAACCCAGCCAAAGCGCGCGAGCAGTTCGGGCGTTGCGACGAATCCGCCGGAAATCGTCGTCAATGCGGCGATCGGCAACGCGCCGGCCGGGCCGACCGCGGCCCAGCCACGCACTTCGGCTTCGGCCAACGGGTCGACGCCGAGCACCCGCAGCACGATGCGTTCTTCCGGAATCACGACTCGGGCGACGGCTTGCACGGTCGGTGCGACCCCGCGGCCGCGCAGCAGTTCGCGCACGGCGGCGTAGGCGGTCACCGGAATGCCGTTCGGCCCGGCGGTGATCGTGTGGGTGGCGTCGCCGGCGATCGTCGCGATGGCGCGGTCGAAGGCGCGTTCGGCCGTGCCCTGGCCGAGTCGCATCGCGACCAGCAGCGCCACGCCGGCGGCGATGCCGAGGATCGTCAGCAGCGTCTGCAGGGGGTGGTGCGCGTGGTGGCGCAGGCCCTGCCGCAGCAGCAGGTTCATCGGACGGGCTCCGCGTCGAGGCTGCGCAGCTGGCCGGCTTCGAGGCGCAGGCGGCGGTCGCAGATCGCCGCGGCGGCCTGGCTGTGGGTGACGAGGACCAACGCGCAGCCGTGTTCGCGGCGCAGTTCGGTCAAGAGCTCGAGAACC